>NZ_LXJP01000003.1:0-292293 GCF_001728855.1 Pseudomonas sp. AP19
GGGGGGCATCGAATCTATACCGAAAAGCATCGGTCACGACTCATCTTCATCCGGCAGAATCGTGAACTGGGCTTTCCACTCGACGATATCCGCGAACTCATTGCGCTCGCGGCAGATGCTGATCGTCCGTGTGCTGATGCGTTGTCGGTGGTCAAGAAGCACTTGGCAGAAGTGGAATCTAAGGTAGCTAAGCTCCAGCAGATCCGGATAGAGCTGCTCTCAATGGCAGGCACGTGTGAGTCAACATGCCTAGGCTCGAACACTCCAGACTGTACGATTGTTGAGTCACTGTTCGAACCCGCTGCTGGGGCTCGCTCTGGTTGCTGCTCCTAGACGAGTCAAGAGCATAGGGGGAGCAAGCTGCCATCGAAACCGAATAGCGCGATAGTCTCGACAGGGTGTTTCGAGCGTCCGTCTACACCAAGCGGGCTGGTGCAAGATGTGTTGGGCAGACGCTTGCAGGAGAGACGTCTAAAACGATGAGGCTAGGCCTAGACTTGCCATTCGACACCCGCATCCTGGCCAACCAAGATTGGCTAGCCAGGCATCGACTCAGTTAGATCGATACAGGAGCGGGGATATGAGGATGTGGGTCATAGCCCACAACCTCAAAGTCTTCAAATTTGTAGTCGTAGATGCTCTCTGGCTTACGCTTGAACACCAATTTTGGAAGAGGGCGCGGATCACGAGTCAGTTGCAGCTTAACTTGCTCAATATGGTTCAAGTAAATATGCGCATCACCCATGGTAACTACAACTTCGCCAACTCCCAAATCGCACTGCTGTGCGAGCATATGAGTTAGAAAACTAACTCCAGCCAAATTGTAGGGATTGCCAAGCAATAGGTCACTAGACCGAATATATAAGTGCGCGGACAACTTATTATTTGCCACATAGAATTGATAGAGCAGATGGCACGGTGGCAAAGCCATCTTCCCGTTCCGGGCATTCTCCTGAGGGCTCACAGACTCATCGGGAAGGTACTCGACGTTCCATCCGTGGAAGAGGATGCGACGGCTGTTCGGGTTCGTCTTGAGCGTGTTGATGACGTAGTCAATCTGATTGATGGTCTTGCCGTCCTGGGTAGGCCAGGCCGTCCACTGCTTGCCGTAGATCGGGCCGAGGTCACCGTCTTCAGTTGCCCACTCATCCCAGATGCTGACACCATGCTCCTTCAGCCATTTGGTATTCGTGTCACCATTCAGGAACCAGATCATCTCGTTGATGATGCTCTTGAAATGCAGCTTCTTGGTGGTGAGGAGCGGGAAGCCATCCTCCAGGTTGTGGCGGAATTGGCGACCAAAGACACTCAGCGTGCCGGTGCCGGTGCGATCGCCTTTCTCGACGCCATTCTCTAGCACGTCGGCCAGCAAATCGTGGTACATCTTCATTTCGGTTCCTCAAGGTTCGCGCTGACCAAATCCAGCGCGTCACGTAATTTCAGAATTTCGGCATCTTGCTCTTTGATCTTCCGGCGCAGCTCATCTGCGACCTGATTGAAATAGTCCCTAGACTCGCGGACAGTGTCCAATCTCTTCTTGAACGTGGCACAAGAGTTCTCAGATTCCTGATACCTATTGAACCAATAAAGCACTTCCAATCGACTCTTTTCAAGGCGTTGCATCAGAATCGTCTTAGGATCCTGCTTCTTCTCAGCCTTGACCCTCTGAGCAAGCACTGCAATGCGACGGTTGTCCTTGATCGCCTCAAGCCGCTGCGCCGGGAAGTCACGTTGCCGGATAGTGTTGCGATGAATGCCTGTGATGCGGCTCAGCTCCGCCATCGTCGGCTTCAGTTTCGGATCAGAGGCAATCTGCATAAGCCCCTGAGCCAGCAGCTCAGTGTTCCGGTCGTAGTCGAGCTTATTCTTGGCATCAAAGGCCTGGACTGTCATACCTCAACCTCCTCACCCAGATGTTCCAACACACCCTTGGCTTCCTCCATCGCCGCTCGCAATTCCTCCTCCGCGCCTGCTGAGTTCGGAGAGCTCAAGGCCAAGCTGTTCTGCACATAGATCTCCCGCCATTTAGGGGCATGAGCCTTTGTGACAACGGCGTTTTTGCACCGATTCGGATTGCAACGCAGCGATCCGATGCAGGGAAGAGACTCGTCAAATAGCTCGCGCTGACCGCCATAGCAGAAGCCTTGTCCCACATTGATGATCGCCATGCGCTTCTTGGCCATCTGGGCGATGATTTGCTCTTTGGTGTAGCCAGCCGCCATGTACCCGCTGAACACCTTCTTCATCCGCGCCTTGTGGCTCTCTGCATTGGGGCCGGCGTAGTTACCGTCAGGATCGCAGTAGCTCAGGATGTACTCCTCCTCCGCCATTTGTGTCGGCGCCTTACTAGAAGAACGCCCACCCTTGGACAAGATCTCAGCGATTGCTCCGTACCCAAGCGTCACCGCACTGAACGCCTTGTTCTGGCCAGCACTACCGATGAGGTCACCGAAATGCTTCAGCTGGTGAGAGATAAACGGAAGACCAAGCTCTGCCCTGGCCATCTGATAGGCCAGGGTGTGCCGCAACGTGTAAGGTGAGAACTCCAGGCTCTCGAACTCCTCGTCCGTCAGAATCTCCTCAAAAAACGTGCTGAACTGGCGAGTGATGCCGACGGAGGACATCGAGTTCGGTTCAGCCTCCTGATCGACGGTGTCCACACTGGAGAACAGGTAAGGGTTTTGCTTCACCTTAGCGATGAAGCAAGCAGCACGAATCGCGTCACGCACGATCGGAATCGCGATCCATTTGTCGTCGAACAGCTTGGCCAAGCCTTGGCGATGTTTGATCACGTTGCTGATCAGCAACCAGTAATCGCTCTCCTCCTCCATGCACGACTCAACCAGGATCTCTGAAAGCTCTGAAGGCCGCATGCCGGTGTACTGCGCCACAAGATAGCAGGCACTGTACGAGACGAAATTGATGTACCGACGAAACTCATCGTCCAATCTCGCACTGGTGAGCTTGACCAGGGTTTCAGGTGCCTTGAAATCATGCTGACCGATTTGCGACAGGTACTCAGGTCGAACCTCATCCAATGCTTCAGCCATCGCGTCGGACTCGTAGCCTTTCCTGCGGAGCCGCAGAGCCACGTAGAGATCGAAGTTATACCGCGACAGCTCCTGGGCCCTTGCCAACGAATAGCCACTGGCATTTTGGCGGGTCAGGGCAACCAGATCATCTACAGGCTCCCCTAGAGTGCTTAGGAAATCGACGACTGCGAACGACGCCTCGCGGGAAGCCTTCTCGAACACATCGTTCGGCAGAATACGGTATGTGCGCTCGGAATCAGGGACGTGCTTGAGTACCTTGGCCCAGGCCAGCGACTCCAGCTGAACGTACGGCAGTGGCTCTTCGAAAATCTGCTCCTCGAAAAATGGCGACCTGACCAAGGTAAAGAACTTCTTGAGATCAGGGCCAAAGGCGTAGGGATGAATGAGCGCTGCCTCCCGGTACATACCCGTGTCAAAGTACGTCAGACCATGGTGTGCAACCTCGAAGAACTCATCCGTCATCAGCTGACGCGCCTGCCCCGACATCGTATCCAGGAAGCTCAATCCAGCCTTCATGCATGAAATGGCGGTGTTGGCCTTGATGTTCCTTGGCGAGGCAAACGATCGGGTTGCCGCCGGCATCTTCAGCCAGCAATACAGGGCCACCTTGACCTCCAAGACCGCCGACTGATTGAGCAATGGATACGATTCAAAATTGAGCCGTAGCTTGGCTCCTTGGACGTTCCTGGCTGCGTTCGGATGATCGTCATTGAAGTCCCATACGGCGTCGCCCAAGACGGACGTCTTACTGACAGGCAACGCCATAAGCGCCTGGTACCAAGAGAGTGCTTCCAGCGACACAGGAGTCGGATCGGCGATGTTTCTGCGCAACTCAAGCAGCAGGGTGTGAGCAGCTGTACGCCACTGTTTGTACGCAGCGAGTTCAGGGATCAGAGCATGGTTCACAGCGTTACCCCCTCGGTCAAAATACTGACCTGCAGGTTTTCAGAGAGGCGCTCAGCCTTGGTCAACTCTTCTACGGAAAAGTCCGATGTCTCAGGATCTAGAAGGTTGTTCAGCACATCAAGGTTGTCCAGGATGACGGCTCCGTAAGGCGTATCGAGCACCCGGTTGACCTCAATCATTCTTTGGTAGTCGCGCCGCATGGCGAAGAGCTCCGGCAGGTGCGATACCGTGATGATGCTGTTGCTGCATGAAAGGCACTTGTTAAACAGCGTGCAGGGCTTGCTGGGGTCGTAGCTTGCCAAAGCCTTGATGAATGCTGGTGGATCAAAGACGTTCATGCAGGTCGCCAGGCCAGAACGCAGCGGCATAGCTTCAGGCGCGGACTCGATAGTCGTGGTCGGGATGAGCTTCGGGGCCTCCTCCAGCGTGTCTTGCTGCATTTCATGGAGAACCTTGTTCAGCATCCGGCGCGCCATGGGGTTGAAATCCATCTGATCCAGATAGGCCATGGTGGTGCTGAGGCTCTTATGTCCCAGGAGCACCTGAATCTCACGCGGAGAGACGCCGCGCTCGATCAGCTCGCTCACGAAACTTGGTCGGAAACGTGACGGTGATAGTTTGAGAGGATTGCCATCTTCGTCAAGCAGCCCGTGATCCTGAGAGAACTTATCCAGGGTCTTATTGAGCTGGTTGCCACCAGAGTTCTCAAAGGAATCTACAACACCGTATTTCCTGGGAGAGCTTGAACGGTAGATGAAGAGCTTGTTCTGAGCCTCGACAGGCGCATTCAAGCGGATCTCACGGGTCAGATGCTTCACATCGTCAAAGATTTTCTTGACCACACGGCCTTGAGACGTCGTCAGCCAAGAAATTTCCGCATGGAAAATATCGAGATGAAGCATCTTCGCGCCTTCAGAACGCTCTTTCCAATACAGCAAGCAAGGCCGATCGGTTAAGTCATGGCGTTCAATGAAATCATCCAGCTCCAGTCCAAGCAAAGAGTCAGCGTTCATGCCGGTGACCTGGGCAAGCCGAGCGATGTATGGCGCAATGACTCGACCATCGATCTGATACTGCACGCCCCAGCTTTTATAAACCTCGAAGATAGAAATTGACGAAGTCGAAATAATCGACATAAACGCCCGTTGATAGGGGTCGTTTTTATCTACGGATTCGAAGCTCAAGGGCTTGCAGTCGAGTTTGTTCTCAAAAATCCACCGCGCATTATCGAGAGTGTTAAAGCCTCGGCGTACTTTTCCGTCAGGGTTCAGCGGATTTTCCCCTACCTGGCTTGGAACGTAAGGCTGGGCCAAGCGATTGGTTTCCTCAATCTCTTGCTCAATGACTTTCGAGATTCGGTTTCGCACAGCCTGGGGATAAGGCTTGTACTGGTCAGTCTCACGTTCAGTATCAAACCCTGCAGCACCGACGAAACTGGTCAGCCCCAGGCCCTCAATCTGGATAGCGCGTGCCATCATTTTCCGAGCAGAGCTCATAAGGGTACTGCTGTGGCTGGTCGACAGTGAACGCTCAAGGATCTTGTCCTGGAGATATCCCCTGAGCTTAGGAAGGGAGTACGGCGTTACCAGCTCCCGGATATCCTCCTGGCCTGTGTAGTTGGCCTCCATGAGATAGGCTCGGAAGTATTTAAAAGCCTCGATGAAGTTGTTTTGACCAGACGTACTACTGCTCTTCATTGATGAAGCGCTGAATAGGTGCAGCAAGTGCTGGAAGGGATGCTCCGCTTCCGGGCTTGCGAGGTCAGACAGGCGATGGATGTGGACTGAGCGCAAAGCGCTGAAGACGTCTCGCAAAGATTTAGTGGGTTTGCTCTCTGTTTTCGAGGCAACCCGTTGCTCAACAGTTTGGTAGCTGGAATCAAGTACGCCGAGCTTTCGGAGGTCATCGACGATCTCCTCGAATGTCATCCTCACGAGTTCATATCTCGTCCTCGCGCCATTGAAGCCTGATAACTCAGGAATCTCGCTCAAGAAGCCTCGATCCTTGATGCTATTGCCAAACACCGGGATGGCCAACTTCTCCTCCATAGGCATGCCTTCATACCAAGCAAGCAACCTACGGCGCCAATCGCAAGCGTTCGACGAGTGACCTGGGACAATGATGCCTTCGGAGCGCATCGCATCGAAGATCGGCTCAAAGTATGAAGTGCGCTTAGAGATCGCCATTGGGCTGAGGTTGGTCTGTTCAATGACGTAGTTAGGGGCTACGGCCAAGTCCTCCCCCCTACTGAGGCATACCCTAAGCAACGATTCACGATCATCAGTGACGCGGGCCACAAACGATTCAATGACAGCATCTACCTGAGCGCTAGTCAGCCGACTCATTTCATATCTCCCGCATCAATTTTCAGGCGCGTCTGTTGGGAAAGCTCGGCCATCTCGCCTGCTTTCGTCTTGGTTTCAGTTCCGGGGCGTACGAGCTTCTGGTAGAGGTCGTATGGGATCTGGGTATAGGTTTCCGACGTGCTGAGGCGCGAGTGACCCAGCGTCTTTTGCACGGTCACTAGCCGGTCAAGGTAATCACTACCAATGTCTGGCGTCCTCAACAGGGCATAGGCGTTCCCGTGCCTCAACTTGTGGGGAGAGATCATCCTGTCGATTTTCAGCAGGTTCAGCGCTCGCTCGGATGTGCGCTCCAAGAGCTTGGAGATCGAGCGAGGGGTGTACTCACCCCCCTCCGCATTCAGGAAAGCAGGGGTGTTCTCAGCCCCCTTGAATTGACGCTTAGTCATTTTGTACAGCGGCGAAGCATGGTACTTCTTGATGCGCAGCAGCGTGGCGCGGCTGACCAACGTCTGACGGGGTTTGAAGGAGTCCGCAGGGCCTTTGCTTCCATCAATATGCAGCGGGCAGTAGTCCGCGTTCACCGGTTCTGAGACACCAGGCGAGATGAACAACGTGTCCTGGAATTGAAGGGCATCATCGATGGCTTTGAGGGTCACTCGCGGGACTTCTGAGCGGCGCACGCCTGCGTCGTACATGAACTGGAGCAAGCAACGCTCACGCTCACTCTGCGTGGCCAGGATGAGCTCTCTGAGATTATTCAGGGAACAGGCTACCACCAAGTTCTTGTTAGGACGGGGAGATAGGTACCCGGCAGTGTAAGGGTTAGGCGCGGTACGAGGCGCGGGTACGTCGTCCACTCCCCGGCATAGAGAATCGTTGAAAAACGCCATCAAAGACGAATCCCGGTTGCGCACCGTCGTCTTGGAAAGACCTTCTGCCTCGAGTAGGTGAGCGAAGTACTCCTCGATCACGTGGGTACGGATTTCCAAGAACGCTGAGTCACGCTCGCAATCACGGAACTCACGGCGGTTCATCAGGTACTCGCAGGTGTACCCGAGGTTGCGACCATAGGTGATGGCCGTCTGCTGGGATATATCGGCTTCCCGGAGCGCGTGGGATAGGTAGCCCGAAATCAAAGGCATTAGGCGCTCATCATCATCAAAGACGGCTGTCCCTATGACGTTCACGGCTTCCTGAATTGGGGATTCTTCAGATGGGTCGTCCCGCCTGGTTGGGGACTCTCTGAAATCTAGGGGGGTGCCCCTAACTGCGATGACCTTCACTGCTTCCGTTCTCCTCAAAGCGGCCCGTACTATACACAATGTGCATTTCGTACCGGGGCACAATAAATGAGCTTGGAAGTAAAGCCTTACTACGCAGCCATTGCGTACTGTGCAGGTTCTTCGAGGGGGTATAATAGGAAGACGTCGGAGCTGCGGATATACAACTGCATCGACAGATGCCCGTCATGCACGAACGCCTGGTACAACAGGTGGCACGGCGGCAAGGCTTGCTTGCCGTTGCGCGCGTTCTCCTGCGGGCTCTTGGTTTCGTCCGGCAGGTACTCGACGTTCCAGCCATGAAACAGGATGCGGCGGCTGTTGGGGTTGGTTTTGAGGGTGTGGACCATGTAGTCGATCTGGTTGATCTTGCCGCCGTCCTTGGTCGGCCAGGCGGTCCATTGCTCGCCGTACACCGGGCCCAGGTCGCCGTCTTCGGTGGCCCACTCGTCCCAGATTTTCACGCCATTTTCGTTGAGCCACTTGATGTTGGTGTTGCCGCTCAACATCCAGATCAACTCGTTGGCGATACTTTTGAAATGAAGCTTCTTGGTGGTCAGCAGCGGGAAGCCGTCGGCCAAGTTATGCCGATACTGACGGGCAAATACGGCTTTGGTGCCGGTGCCGGTGCGATCGCCCTTGGTCAATCCATTGGTCACGACGTCGTTCAGTAGTTCGAGATATTGCTTCATGTTATTACCCGTATCGTTGAAGCCGAGGAGGCTGATCCTTCACGGAAGAGCCTCGGCATTCGAATTTAAAGCGCGGTGTTCTTGATGCCTTGCGGACGGTTGTACGCCCACCACAGCAGCCCCAGGCCAGCCAGGATCATCGGCATGCTGAGGATCTGGCCCATGGTCAGCCAGCCCCACGCCAGGTAGCCCAGTTGGGCATCCGGCACGCGCACGAATTCGACGATGAAACGGAAGATCCCGTAGAACAAGGCGAACATCCCCGACACAGCCATGGTTGGACGTGGCTTGCGCGAGAAGATGTACAGAATGAGGAACAGTGCCACACCTTCCAGGGCGAACTGGTAGAGCTGCGACGGGTGGCGCGGCAATTGCGCCGGGTCGCTGAACGGCGGGAACACCATGGCCCACGGCACGTCGGTCGGCTTGCCCCACAACTCGGCGTTGATGAAGTTACCGATACGCCCGGCGCCCAGGCCGATCGGCACGAACGGCGCGACGAAGTCCATCAGCTGGAAGAATGACTTGCCGTTGCGTCGACCGAACCACCAGGCAGCGATCATTACGCCGACAAAGCCGCCGTGGAACGCCATGCCGCCCTTCCACACTTCGAAAATCAGCGTCGGGTTGGCGATATAGGCCGGCAGATCGTAGAACAGCACATACCCGAGGCGTCCGCCGACAATCACCCCCATCGACATCCAGAACACCATGTCGGAGAGTTTCTCTTTGGTCCAGGTGGGGTCGAAACGGTTCAGGCGCCGGGAAGCCAGCAGCCAGGCACCGCCGATGCCGATCAGGTACATCAACCCGTACCAGTGGATTTTCAGCGGACCGATGGCCAAGGCCACCGGGTCGATCTGCGGGTAAGGCAGCATTGCGACTCCTCGTTAAATCATTAGTCATGGCGCACCGGACCATGCCGGTGTGCGATTAAGCCTGCGTTACAGCCGCAATTTCAAATTAAGAAGTTCGCACATACTGAACAGCCTGGCATGTTAACGGATGGAAGGCGTGCGACCCAACTTCGATACGATGGAACGCCCGCCGTTGTGTGGGTAGAGTGGGCAAAACACACAGGGAATGCCTTATGTGCCTGATCGTTTTCGCCTGGCGGCCGGGCCACGCCCAGCCGCTGATCGTCGCGGCCAACCGTGACGAGTTCTACGCCCGGCCCAGTCTGCCGCTGGGCCAATGGCTCGATGCGCCTGACATCTATGCCGGTCGCGACCAGGAAGCGGGTGGCACCTGGCTTGGGGTCAACGCCGACGGGCGTTTTGCCGCCCTGACCAATATCCGCGATCCGCACCAGCCCCCGGCGCGTAAATCGCGCGGAGAACTGGTGGCCCGCTTTTTAAGCAGTTCGCTGCCAATAGATCAGTATTTGGCCGACGTTAACGGCCGTTCGATTGAATATGCCGGTTTTAATCTATTGGTGGGTACACGGGACGAGCTGTGGCATTACAACGCCAATGAGACCGAAGCGACGCAGTTGAAGGCTGGGGTTTATGGCTTATCCAATGCCGGGCTGGATACGCCATGGCCGAAGTTGATCAAGGCCAGGGCGGCGCTGAGTGAGTTACTGGACAACCCCGAGCCGCAAGCCTTGCTGGGGATTCTGAGTGACCCGCAGACCGCGCCATTTGCTGACTTGCCGGATACCGGCGTGGGGTTGGCGACGGAGAGTCTGTTGTCGAGCGTGTTTATCGCCAGCCCCAGTTATGGAACGCGGGCGAGTACGGCGTTGATTGTGAATGCCGATGGCACACGGCGGATGCTGGAGCGCAGTTTCGGGCCGCACGGTGGCCGATTGGGCGAGGTGGAACTCAATATGTGAGGGTGCCTGGGCCGACGCCATCGCAGACAGGCCAGCTCCCACAGTTGGATGCATTCTTCTGTGGGAGACGGGCTTGCCGGCGACGGCCGCACCTCGGCTTAGAGGGTTTTTGCCGAGGCCGGGTTGATCATCCGCGTCAGCCCCAAATTCTTCAGCGCCAGCTGAAGCGAGCTGTGGATAACTTGCGGGTTGTCGATGGTCATCAACTCGGCCAGCAACTCCTTGGCCATGCTCAGGTTTACCTGGCGCAGCAACCACTTCACCTTCGGCAAGTTGGTGGCGTTCATCGACAGGCTGTCAAAGCCCATCGCCATCAGCAGCACCGCTGCCGCCGGGTCACCGGCCATTTCACCGCAAATGCTCACCGGCTTGCCTTCGGCATGGGCGTCACGCACCACGTGCTGCAGGGCTTGCAGGACCGCCGGGTGCAGGTAGTCGTAGAGGTCGGCCACCCTTGGGTTGTTGCGGTCCACGGCCAGCAGGTACTGGGTCAGGTCGTTGGAACCGACCGACAGGAAGTCCACTTGCCGCGCCAGCTCTTTAGCCTGGTACACCGCCGCCGGGATTTCGATCATCACGCCAATCGGCGGCATCGGTACGTCGGCGCCTTCGTCACGGACTTCGCCCCAGGCTCGGTGGATCAGGTGCAGTGCTTCTTCCAGCTCATGGGTGCCGGAGATCATCGGCAACAGAATGCGCAGGTTGTTCAGGCCTTCGCTGGCCTTGAGCATGGCGCGAGTCTGGACGAGGAAAATTTCAGGGTGGTCGAGGGTGACACGAATACCGCGCCAGCCAAGGAAGGGGTTGTCTTCCTTGATCGGGAAATACGACAGTGACTTATCGCCGCCGATGTCCAGGCTGCGCATGGTCACCGGTAACGGGTGGAAGGCGGACAGTTGCTCGCGATAGATCGCGAGCTGCTCCTTCTCACTCGGGAAACGCTGGTTGATCATGAACGGCACTTCGGTGCGGTACAGCCCCACCCCTTCGGCACCGCGTTGTTGCGCACGGGCGACATCGGCGAGCAGGCCGGTATTGACCAGCAGCGGCACACGGTGACCATCGAGGGTTACGCAAGGCAGTTCGCGTAACGAATCGAGGCCCAGCGCCAGTTGTTTCTCTTCTTCCACCACCTCGGCGTACTGCTTGCGCATCAGCTCGCTGGGGTTGGTGAAGACTTCGCCACGATGGCCATCGACGATCATGTCGATGCCGTCGACCTTGGAGTACGGCAGGTCCACCAGGCCCATCACCGTCGGGATGCCCATGGCCCGCGCCAGGATCGCAACGTGGGAGTTACCCGAACCCAACACCGAGACCAGGCCCACCAGTTTGCCTTCCGGCACTTCGCCGAGCATCGTGGCGGTCAGTTCTTCACTGATCAAGATGGTGTTGTCGGGGTACACCAGGTTGGTGGTGCGGTCTTCCTGCAGGTAGGCGAGCAGACGGCGACCGAGGTCGCGCACATCCGAGGCACGCTCGCGCAGGTAGGCGTCGTCCATCAATTCGAAACGGTTGACGTGATCGGTGACCACCTGGCGCAACGCGCCCTGGGCCCACTGGCCGGTCTTGATGACGGTTTTGACTTCGTTACCCAGCGACGCGTCGTCGAGCATCATCTGGTACACGTCGAACAGCGCGCGCTCTTCGGGGCGCAGTTGCGTGGCCAGTTTGGTCGACAGGTTGCGCATGTCGGCGCGCACGCCTTCCAGGGCGGTCTTGAACAGTTTGATTTCAGCGTCAATGTCGTTGACGGTCTTGTCCGGCACCACATCGAGGTCGGCCGGTGGCAACATGACCACCGCCGTGCCGACGGCAGCGCCCGGCGAACCCGGTACGCCGACGAACTTGGCTTCCTGGATGCCCTTGCCCTGGCGACCCAGGCCGCGAATCGAGCCAGTGGCTTCGGCATGGGCGATAACCCCGGCCAACTGCGCGCTCATGGTCACGAGGAAGGCTTCTTCACCTTCGTCGAACTGGCGGCGCTCTTTTTGCTGAATGACCAACACGCCGACCACGCGGCGGTGGTGAATGATCGGTGCGCCGAGGAACGAGGCGTAGCGCTCTTCACCGGTTTCGGCAAAGTAGCGATAACGCGGGTGATCGGCCGCGTTTTCGAGGTTGAGGGGTTCTTCACGCGTCCCCACCAGGCCCACCAGACCTTCATTGGGCGCCATGCTGACTTTGCCGATGGAGCGCTTGTTCAAGCCCTCCGTGGCCATCAGCACAAAACGGTTGGTCTCGGGGTCCAGCAGGTAAACCGAGCAGACCTGGCTGCCCATGGCTTCCTTGACGCGCAACACAATAATCCCCAACGCCGCCTTGAGATCCTTGGCGGAGTTAACTTCCTGGACGATCTTGCGCAGCGTATTGAGCATGGCTCGGGGTCGAACTCCGTCGTCAGTCGCGCGATAAAAGGCGCGGGGCAAGCTCTTTGAGAGCGCGACGATAAACCTCGCGCTTGAATGTCACCACCTGGCCCAACGGGTACCAATAGCTGACCCAGCGCCAGCCATCGAACTCCGGTTTACCGGTCAAATCCATCCGCACCCGCTGCTCGTTGGAGATCAGGCGCAGGAGAAACCATTTCTGCTTCTGGCCGATGCACAGCGGTTGGCTGTGCGTACGCACCAGGCGTTGCGGCAAACGATAGCGCAACCAGCCGCGAGTACAGGCCAGAATTTGCACATCTTCGCGCTCAAGGCCGACTTCTTCATTCAACTCACGGTACAAGGCGTCTTCAGGGGTTTCGTCGGGGTTGATTCCGCCTTGAGGAAACTGCCAGGCATCTTGGTTGATTCGGCGAGCCCATAGCACCTGTCCGGCATCATTCGTAAGAATAATCCCGACATTAGGACGGAAACCATCGGGGTCGATCACGGCAACAACCTCGCAAACGCATGTCGCCGCATTGTTCCACAAAGGTTGTTCCAGCGGCAACGAGGCTTCTTACCTTATGTGCACTCTTGTGAAAAGACCGTATTCTGGACGCCTTTTTACAGACTTTTCAGCGAGTAACTGCAATGCGCCTGGCTTTATTCGACTTGGACAACACGCTTCTGGGCGGTGACAGCGATCACGCCTGGGGCGATTACCTCTGCGAACGCGGAATTCTCGATGCGGTGGCCTACAAGGCGCGCAACGATGAGTTTTACCAGGATTACCTGGCCGGCAAGCTGGATAACGCCGCTTACCTTAATTTCTGCCTGGAAATCCTCGGCCGCACCGAGATGGCCC
Source organism: Pseudomonas sp. AP19 (assembly GCF_001728855.1). Taxonomy (NCBI): domain Bacteria; kingdom Pseudomonadati; phylum Pseudomonadota; class Gammaproteobacteria; order Pseudomonadales; family Pseudomonadaceae; genus Pseudomonas; species Pseudomonas sp. AP19. The sequence goes on from NZ_LXJP01000003.1 coordinate 13,312, forward strand.
AGTTGGACGAATGGCACAACGATTACATGCGTGACTGCATCGAGCCGATCATGCTGCCGCAGGCCATGGAACTGCTGGCCAAGCACCGTGCCGCCGGCGACAAGCTGGTGATCATCACCGCGACCAACCGCTTCGTCACCGCACCGATTGCCGCGCGCCTGGGGGTTGAAACCCTGATCGCCACCGAGTGCGAGATGGAAAATGGCCGCTACACCGGGCGCAGCACCGATGTGCCGTGCTTCCGCGAAGGCAAGGTCACGCGTTTGAATCGCTGGCTCGAAGAAACCGGGCACAGCCTGGAAGACAGCTACTTCTACAGCGATTCGATGAATGACTTGCCGCTGTTGGAGCAGGTGACGCATGCGGTAGCCGTGGACCCGGACCCGAATCTGCGGGCTGAAGCCCAGAAGCGTGGCTGGCCGGTGATTAGTCTGCGCGGCTGATAACGCCTTCGCGAGCACGCCCGCGCGCACATTTTGACCGCGCTCCCTCTGAAGGAACCGGCTCGAATGTGGGAGCGGGCTTGCTCGCGAATGAAGTCGACTGGGCCCCAAGCCTTACATCGGCTTCGCCACCATCAAATAGAAAATCGCCACAAACGCCAGAAACGCCGGCCAGCCCAGACCAAACCACCAGCGCATATAGGTTGTCGCCTTGATCGGCATCGCCGTGCCCTCGCGCAACGCCTGCTCGGCCATCGTGTGCACACGAATCTGTAACCACACCACCGGTAGCCAACAGATCCCGGCCAGGCAATACAGGCCGATGGTCCATTGCAGCCAGCTTTGCTGCATCGACCAACCCGCCAAGTGCATCAAGCCAACTCCGCTCAAGGGCTGGAACACCGCCGTGGTCGCGGTAAACGCCCAGTCGGCGAACACCAGGTGTTTGAAGGTCACGGCGATCACTTCAACCTTGCCGCTGCGCCAGGCGCGCAAGGCGTAGTAAGCCGAGCCCGCACCCAACCCGAACAGAATGGTCGACGACAGGATATGCAGGGTTTTCAGCAGCAGGTAAGCGCTCATCGCCGGGGTTCAGTCCAAAGAAGCCAAAGAGTAGCCACCATGAGTACCAGGTTTTTGGCGACCGCCGCGTAGGGATCAAACCAGTAATGGGGCAGGATTATGCTGATAACCACGGTGTAACCTGCCATCAGCAGCAGTTGCAGGATCAGGGTCTGCCTGCGCCAACGCGCGACCAGCAGCCCCAAGCCCAACAGGCCATCACACACGGCCCCGGCGATCACCGCCAGCGTCGCCCAAGCGCCTTGCACGCCCGCTTCGGCCAGGATGCGCAGGCCCCAGTCATAACCCGGGCCGACGCAGACCACTGCGGTGCCCAGCCAGATCAGCACCATCACCGCCAGCATCAGCGGACGGACAGTGCGTTGGCTACTCACTGTTGCCGTCGGCCAATCCCGCAGCCGCGTGGCCAGCGGTGCGGCCGTATAGCCGCACACCGAAGCCAGCACCTCGGGGTCGGCCACATTGTCCTGTTGCGCCAGTGCGATACTTTGTCGATTCAACGCCCGCCAACCCAAGTGGTCTCCCAGCCAACCGCCCAACCCCAGCAACGGCACTTGCCGGTAGCGGCCCGCGCCCCAGCCTTGAGCGGCACGCAGGTGGTCAATGACCTTGGACAGTGGCATCGGCTCAGGGCCCACCAACGGCAGCACCATTGATTCGGCCGGCCACTGCCGCAACAGCGCCAGTACCGCACCGACCACGTCGTCGATATGCACGGGTTGCAGGTGGGCCTTGAGGTTCAGCAACGGAATCAACGGCCAAGGCGAAAGCCCGGCCAACCACGCACTGCTGGCACCACCAGCACCCACCACCAATGAAGGCCGCAGCACCACGCACGCTTTGCCCAGGCCGAGCAAGTAATCATCCGCCGAGCCTTTGCTGGCCAGGAATGGCACGTCGGAGTGCGCCGAAGCCCCCAGGGCAGAAATCTGCAACACCCGCGCACCATGCCGGGCCGCCAGATCAAACAGCACGCGGGCGCCCTGATCCTGGACACGGCTCAACTGCGCCGCATCCACGCTCAGCAGGCCCGCCGCATTGATCAATAAATCAACAGAGTCAGGAAAAACAAAGCACTCGGGGTCGATCGCCAACCGGCTCAAATCCAGTGACCGCCACTCTACCCCTGGCCAGTTCTGACTTCGAGGCTCGCGACACGTAGCGATCACGCGGTGCCCCGCTTGCTGCAAGGCACGCAACAGGTGGCCGCCTACAAACCCTGTGGCGCCGACCAAAAGAATGTTCATGAAGATCCTTTAGACCGGTTTGGCGCCCATCAAGCCGGCAATCGCCACAAACCCCACCAGGCTGACCACCGCCAGCACCAGGGTGAAATTCAGGTTGCCGCCTTCGCCTTTGCGCAGGCGATTAAGCCGTGCCACCAGCCAGAACCAGGCCAGCGCGGCCACGGTATAGAGGAGGCTGGAGCCCAGAATCCAGGTTTGCCCCAGCGGCCAGCCGACCAAGTGCACCAGCCACCAGCCGGTGAACGGCATGCTGACAAGGCTTATCCCCATCAACAACCACACGAACACCCATGGGCGTTGCACGGTGAAGGCCGGGCCGGCGCTGCGTTTGCGCCAGGCCAGGACCGCCAGGCCGAGGCCGCTGAGCAGCAGCAACACGGTGGCGGTGATGTGAATAACCTTGAGGGTGGTCAGCGTTTCCATGGTCTCGATTCCTTATAGGCCGCTCAGTCAGCGTAGTCGCTCAACCGAGGAACAGCTGGTAGGCCGGGTTTTCGCTTTCATCCCAATACGGGTAGCCGATTTGTGCCAACGCGGCCGGCACCAGGTGACGCTCGTCTGCCGGTACTTGCAGGCCCGCGACCACACGGCCGTCGGCCGCGCCGTGGTTGCGATAGTGGAACATCGAGATGTTCCAGCGCCCGCCCAATTTGTTAAGGAAGTTGAACAGTGCGCCCGGGCGCTCCGGGAACTCGAAACGAAACACCAGCTCATCGCTGACTTTAGCCGCGTGGCCACCCACCATATGGCGGATGTGCAACTTGGCCAGTTCGTTCTCGGTCAGGTCCAGCACCGGGAAGCCCTGGCTGGTAAGGCTGGCGATCAGCGCGCTGCGCGGGTCGTTTTCGGGGTGCGTCTGCACGCCGACGAAGATGTGCGCCTCACGCCCGGAGTGGTAGCGGTAGTTGAATTCGGTGATCTGGCGCTTGCCCACTGCTTCGCAGAACGCCTTGAAGCTGCCCGGCTTCTCGGGGATGGTCACGGCGATGATGGCCTCGCGGCCTTCACCCAGCTCGGCGCGCTCGGCGACGTGACGCAGGCGGTCGAAGTTGACGTTGGCGCCGGAGTCGATGGCCACCAGGGTTTGCCCGGTCACGCCACGGGTCTCCACGTATTTCTTGATCCCCGCCACACCCAGTGCGCCCGCCGGCTCGGTGATGGAGCGGGTGTCGTCGTAGATGTCCTTGATCGCCGCGCAGATTTCATCGGTGCTGACGGTAATCACTTCATCCACATAGTCTTTGCAGATGTCGAACGTGTGCTGGCCGATCTGTGCCACCGCCACGCCATCGGCAAAAATGCCGACGGTCGGCAAGATCACGCGCTCACCCGCGGCCATCGCGGCTTGCAGGCAGTTGGAATCGTCCGGCTCGACGCCGATGATCTTGATCTCCGGGCGCAGGTATTTCACGTACGCCGCGATACCCGCGATCAGCCCGCCGCCGCCGACCGGCACAAAAATCGCGTCCAGAGGCCCCGGGTGCTGGCGCAGGATTTCCATCGCCACGGTGCCCTGCCCGGCAATGGTGTGCGGATCATCGTAGGGGTGAATGTAAACGTAGCCTTTTTCGTCGACCAGCTTCAGCGAGTAGGCCAGGGCTTCCGGGAAGGAATCACCGTGCAGCACCACTTTGCCGCCACGCGAGCGCACGCCTTCGACCTTGATCTCCGGCGTGGTCTTGGGCATCACGATGGTGGCCTTGACCCCCAGCACCTTGGCCGCCAGGGCCAGGCCCTGGGCGTGGTTGCCCGCAGAAGCCGTGACCACACCGCGCGCGCGTTCTTCGGCGCTCAGTTGGGTCAGCTTGTTGTAGGCGCCGCGAATCTTGAACGAGAACACCGGCTGCAAGTCTTCACGCTTGAGCCAGACCTTGTTGCCCAGCCGCTCGGAGAGCTGGCGAGCGGTCTGCAATGGGGTTTCTACGGCAACGTCATAAACGCGCGAGGTGAGGATCTTTTTGACGTACTGTTCAAGCATCGGCAGGCATCACTGAGCGGGTTGGGCAGGGCCAAGGAGTCTAACCCGGCTTTTGGCCGGGCGACCACACGAATCCCGAGGTTTTGTTGGGTTATACTCGCCGCCCTCGATAACTCCCCGCCCGTTCCGGAGCCCGCATGACCCAGGATCAACTCAAACAGGCAGTGGCCCAGGCCGCCGTCGATTTAATCCTTCCTAAACTCGACGACAAAAGCATCGTCGGTGTCGGCACCGGCTCCACCGCCAACTGCTTCATCGATGCACTGGCCCAGCACAAGGGCGCGTTCGACGGCGCGGTGGCCAGCTCCGAAGCCACCGCCGCGCGCCTCAAGGGCCATGGCATTCCGGTGTACGAGCTCAACACCGTGAGCGACCTGGAGTTCTACGTAGACGGCGCCGATGAAAGCGACGAACACCTGAACCTGATCAAAGGCGGCGGCGCCGCCCTGACCCGCGAGAAGATCGTCGCGGCCGTGGCCAAGACCTTTATCTGCATCGCCGACGCCAGCAAGCTGGTGCCGGTACTCGGTGCGTTCCCGCTGCCGGTCGAAGTCATCCCGATGGCCCGCAGCCACGTGGCCCGTGAACTGGTGAAACTGGGCGGCGACCCGGTGTACCGCGAAGGCGTGTTGACCGACAACGGCAACATCATCATCGACGTGTACAACATGCAGATCACCAACCCGGTGGAACTGGAAACCCAGATCAATGCGATCGTCGGCGTGGTCACCAACGGTTTGTTCGCCGCGCGCCCGGCAGATGTGCTGCTGCTGGGTACGCCTGAAGGCGTGAAAACCCTTAAGGCCTGAAGCTCAGCGCTGATTTCCTGTGGAGACAGGGCTTGTGTGGGAGCGGGCTTGCGCGCGAATGCGGTGTGTCAATCAACTGATCTGGCGACCGAGACACCGCATTCGCGAGCAAGCCCGCTCCCACATTTAATATGTGCTGACCTGGATAACTGTGTAACAAAACCGCTACTTTTCGCAGCACCCGCGCTCAAAAACCGTGCGCATGTCACGGCATTCCACGCCTCTCTTAGTATCAAATCCGTTACAAATTACACCCAGGCGACCCACGCGTTTAACAATGCGCCACTTCGCACACGCCCATGGAATGAGGCGCGCATTGTGCAATGGGTCTGGGCTTTGAAACCCCCATCACCTCAAGGACGACCTTGTGATAAAGCCTCTTGCCCTCGCTATCAGCGTTGTCGGCACTCTGCTGTCGACGCAAACCCAGGCCTACGATTACGGCCAGCACGCCAATACCACCCTGGAAAAGCTGATCAACGACTACCCCGGCCGTTATCGCGGCACGGCCAATTTCGCCGGCGCGGCAGATTGGATGCAAAGCCAGATGGGTTCGGCCTACAACCTCAGTCGCCAGAACTTCACCTGGAACAACGGCACTCGCGCTTCGCAAAACGTGGTGGCCTATGCTGCAGGCACTAAACCGCAGTACGTGGTGATTGGCGCGCACTTCGACACCTACTTCGGCCGCCCCACCCTGCAAGGCCTGGACGATAACGGCTCCGGCGCCAGCGTGCTGACCGAAGTGGCCAGGAACCTCGGCGGCCTGCCGCTGGAGAACGGCTTGCAGGTCGTCGGCTTCGGCGCCGAAGAAGAAGGCCTGCGCGGCTCCAAGGCCTTCGTCGACTCACTGAGCGCCAGCCAACGCGCGAACATGCTGGCGATGATCAACCTCGACAGCCTGATCACCGGCGACATGATGTACGCCCACGCCGGTCAGAACAGCACGGCCAACCCCGCCCTGGCGTCGCTGCGCGAGCACACCTTGCAAATCGCCAAGGAGCTGAACATCCCGCTGTTCACCAACCCGGGCCTGGACCCGCAGTACCCCAAGGGCACCGGCTGCTGCAGTGATGGCGAGCCGTTCGAACCGCTGAAGATCCCGATTCTGTATATCGAAGCCACCAACTGGGAGCTGGGCGATCTGGACGGTTACACCCAAACCAATAACCCAAAAATCCCCGGCGGCTCCACCTGGCACGACCCGGCAGAAGACAACAAGGCCGTGCTGACCAATGCCTTTGGCCAGGAACGCATCGACCAGCGCCTGCGCGACTATTCACGCCTGCTCAGCCGCCTGGTGCTGGAGCTGACCAACGCCGACTTGCTGGCCTCCACCACGTCGGGCGGCGCCGTTGCGCGCAACCTGCAGGACAACCTGCAACGCCAGCATCAGGCTATGGTGCGTCTGCATGATCGCCGTTGGTTGACCTTGCAAGCGGCCAGCCGCGAGGTCGGAAGCGTAGACGGCGAAATCGGCGTGGACGGCGAATACACCCCGGACAGCGGCTTCGACAGCCCGCTCAACCGTGACACCCGACGCCTGGGCGTACACGCCTTGGGCGACTATCAGCTCACCTCCAGCCTGAATATCGGCGCCAGCCTCAGTTACCTCAATGGCCGCGACACGCTGGAGCAGCGCGGCAAACTGGACAGCGCCACCTGGCAGGCCGCGGCCTATGCCTTGCTCAACGATGGCGGGCCAAGCTGGCTGGCCGGCGACCTGAGCGTCGGCCACACGCGTTTTGATTCCAAGCGTAACCTGCTGATCCAGGCCAATGGCGGCCCGGTGCTGCTCGACCAGCACCTGACCGGCAACACCGACGCCTTGTCGTTGGGCGCGCGCGTATTGGGCGGTTATGACTTTGATTTCGGTGCGATCAAGAGCGGGCCATTTGCCGGCCTGGATTACAGCCACTCGCGCATTGATAAATTCCACGAAAAACAGAACCTGCGCACGGCGCTGGAATACGAACAACAGTCTTTCGACTCCCTGGAAGCCAGCCTCGGTTGGCGCGTGCGCGGTGCCGTTGCCCCGCCCTATGGCATGAGCCTGCTGCCTTACGGCGACATCGCCTGGGTCAACGAATTGGCTGACGGCCGCCTCGAAGACCTGCAATTGACCGCCCGCGCCGACGGCCAGGCGCGCACCGCCAACCTTGGTTCAGTGGACAAGCGCTTTGGCCGCGCCCAGGTCGGCAGCCAGTTGGCGATTACCCCGCAACTGGGTGTGTATGCCGAAGTGAACAGCCGCCTTGGGCATACGGAAGGCAGCCAGACCGGCTATTCATTGGGCGTGCAATGGATGTTTTGATCAGGGCTTTTTGAACACGTAGAACAGGTTCGGCTCGCTGACCACATACAACGAGCCTTCGTCATCCATGGCGATCCCTTCGGCCTGCGGCACACGCTTTTCAAGGCCATGGCGCCCGTTGAGCAAAGAAAGACTGCTCAACGGGCGACCATCAAGGCCCAGCTCCAGCACCAGGAACGATTCATCCGACAGCGCCAGCAGGTGGCCGCTGCGCTCGTCGTATTGCAGGCTCGAGAGGTCGCGCACAAACAGCCCGGCATCGCGCTTGGGGTTGTTGATCACGTGCACGGAGTAGGTTTTTTCCGGTTTGAAATGGGGAAACCCGTGAACCTCGTAAATCAGCATCGGGTCGCGTTCCTTGGCCACAAACAGGCGCTTGCCCACCGAGTCGTACGCCAGGCCCTCGAAGCCGTTGTTACCACCGATGTGCACGCCCAACGTCATCTGCTCAGCATCCGCAGCATCGAGAAATTGGGTGTCGTCATTCACATGCACCTTGATCAGTCGTTGCTGGCTCTCATCGCTGATCACGTAGATGTTGTCGCTGATGAACTCCACCGCCTCCGCATCGCCAAACCCCACCAGAGGAATCCGCCGCAGGATCTTGCCGTCCAGGGACAGCTCGATCAGTTCGGCGTTTTTATTGGTGACCGTAAACAGGCTTTTGCGCACCGGGTCGTAGGTAAGGGCCGAGACGTTGTCGTCGAGACCGTCGATGACCACGGCTTGCAGGCTGACGCGGTAATCCCCCAGGCCAATGGAGCGCTCATCGGCAGGATGGCGCCATGTCTGGAAATTGAACCAGCCACGCTCAAACAGGCGAAAGTGCTGTGCGACCACTCCGGCGGCGACCAGAGTGAGCAGCATCACGATAAAGAACGCGGGTTTGGGGCGGGCAAGTCGACGCATCAGGCAAGCTCAAAGACAAAAAGTGGCGAATAAATATCACGCCGTTCTGAATTTAAACTTAAACGCTGCCGAGTGCCTGGTGAATGCCGCTTATAGAGCGGTAACCGACGCAATCGTCGGTTATTTCTGTTTTTCGAAGCGATAGAACAGGTTCGGCTCACTGACCATATACAACGTGCCGTTCTCGTCCATGGTCACGCCTTCCGCCCGGGGAATGGTGTGTTTGAGACCATTGAAGCCGCCAAGCAGGGTGATGAAGCTGACTTGCTCGCCCTTCTCATCCAACTCCAGCAGCAGGTGGGAGTCGGCCGACAACACCAGCAAGTGCCCGGTACGCGGGTCGACGGCCAGGGCCGAGATGTTGCGCACGTCCAGCGCGGTGCTGGCGATCTTTTGCTTGTCGCCGGTCAGCGTGCTGCCATCGCTTTTCCAGGTGAACAGCGCCGGCGGGCGCTCTTCGCCGAGTACGATGTGCTGGTTGCGTTTGTCCCAGGTCACGCCTTCAAAGGCTTTGTTCTGATCCTTGGACGGGCCCAGGTCGTAAGTCTTGAAGTCCGCGAAATTCAGTTGCTGGGTGCTGGCGTCAACGCTGACCACGGTCAGGGTGTGCATGCGTTCATCGACAATGGCCATCTGGCCGTTCTCCATGACTGTCACACCTTCCGGGTTATTCCAGCCGTTGAGCGGCATTTTGCGCAGCACGTCGCCTTGCAGGCTCAGCTCCACGAGGAACGGGTTTTTGCCCATCACAGAAAACAGGGTTTTGGTCTGCGGGTTATAGGAAACGTCCGAAGCCTCGTCCTTCTCCATACCGGGCAGCAATTTGGCGTCGATAACCGCACGGTAGTCCGGCAGCCACACGCTCGCTTGTCGCTCAGCCGGCGTTTCAAAACGCTCCGCCACCCACAATACGCCGCGATCATCCCAATGCATCGCCCAGGCAACGCCATACACAATTACCGCGACCAGGAACAGCCAGGAATACCAGCGCAGGGCAAAACGTGAACGGGGTTTGGATTTAACGGAAGGCAGGAGCACGGCCATTGAGCGCTTTTCCAGAAAGTCAGCTTTAGGTGATAGCACAGGATCGACGGGCCCGCGCGCAGGAGCCTGTGGATTATCCGGATGGCGTGTGAAAAAAATGCAAAACCCTTCGATTCTGCTAATGATGTACGCAATCAAATGGGAGCGGGCTTGCTCGCGAATGCAGCGTGTCAGTCACCGAATGTGTTGACTGGTACACCGCATTCGCGAGCAAGCCCGCTCGCACATTTTTGACCGCGTTTGGCCGGGTTCTTAGCGAACGCTGCTTTCGAAGCGGCTCACGCCCGCCAGCTCCAACACCAGCTCATCGCCCACATTCAACGGGCCCACACCGGCCGGGGTGCCGGTGAGAATCACGTCACCCGCCTGCAGCGAGAAGCAGCCGGCCATGTGCTGGATCATCGGGATGATCGGGTTGAGCATCTGCGCGCTGTTGCCGTCCTGGCGCACTTCGCCGTTGATGGTCAGGCGAATGCCGATGTCGGTCACGTCCGCAAAGGTGCTGCTCACCACAAACGGTGCGATCACCGCCGCGCCGTCGAACGACTTGGCGATTTCCCACGGCAGGCCTTTGGCTTTCAATTCGGCCTGTTTGTCGCGCAGAGTCAAATCCAGTGCCGGGGCGAAGCCGGAGATGGCGTCCAGCACTTCTTCACGGCTCGGCTTGGCCGACAACGGTTTGCCGATCAGTACCGCGATTTCCGCTTCGTAGTGCACCGAGCCGCGCTCGGTAGGGATGGCGAAACCGCCTTCCAGTGCTACCACGCAACTGCCCGGCTTGATGAACAGCAGGGGCTCGGTCGGGACCGGGTTGTCCAGTTCCTTGGCATGTTCGGCGTAGTTACGCCCGATGCACACCACTTTACCCAGGGGAAAGTGGATGTTGGTGCCGTCGATGTACTTGTGCTGGTAGCTCATGAAACGACTCCTTCAGGGACGGTTAAACAGCGAAGATCTTGCCAGGGTTCATGATCCCGTTAGGGTCGAACACCGCTTTGACTGCCTTCATGTATTCAATTTCAACCGGCGAGCGGCTGTAGGTCAGGTAATCGCGCTTGGTCATGCCCACGCCGTGTTCGGCGGAGATCGAGCCGTTGTACTTCTCGACGGTCTCGAACACCCACTTGTTGACGGTGGCGCACTTGGCGAAGAACTCGTCCTTGCTCAGGTTTTCCGGCTTGAGGATGTTCAGGTGCAGGTTGCCGTCGCCGATGTGGCCGAACCAGACAATTTCGAAGTCCGGGTAATGCTCACCGACGATCGCGTCAATTTCCTTCAAGAACGCCGGGACTTTGGAAACGGTCACGGAGATGTCGTTCTTGTAGGGCGTCCAGTGGGAAATGGTCTCGGAGATGTACTCGCGCAGTTTCCACAGGTTGTGCAGTTGGGTTTCGCTCTGGCTCATCACGCCGTCCAGCACCCAGCCCTGCTCAACGCAGTGCTCGAAGGTTTCCAGGGCGTGGTTGGCGACTTCTTCGGTGGTGGCTTCGAATTCCAGCAGCGCGTAGAACGGGCATTCGGTTTCGAACGGTGCCGGTACGTCGCCACGGCCCATGACTTTGGCCAGGGCCTTGTCGGAGAAGAATTCGAAGGCGGTCAGGTCCAGCTTGCTTTGGAACGCGTGCAGCACCGGCATGATCGAGTCGAAGTCAGTGGTGCCAAGCACCATGGCAGTGAGGTTTTTCGGCGCACGGTCCAGGCGCATGGTGGCTTCCACCACAAAACCCAACGTACCTTCGGCACCGATAAACAGCTGGCGCATGTCGTAACCGGTGGCGTTCTTGATCAGGTCGCGGTTCAGCTCCAGTACGTCACCTTTGCCGGTGACGACTTTCATGCCGGCGACCCAGTTGCGGGTCATGCCGTAGCGAATCACTTTGATCCCGCCGGCATTGGTGCCGATGTTGCCGCCAATCTGGCTCGAACCGGACGAAGCGAAGTCCACCGGGTAGTACAGGCCTTTTTCTTCGGCGACGTTCTGCAATTGCTTGGTGACCACGCCCGGCTGGCACCTGGCGGTGCGGTCGGTGAGGTTCACGTCGAGGATCTGGTTCATGTAGTCGAACGACACCACCACCTCGCCATTGGCCGCAACGGCAGCAGCCGACAAGCCGGTACGACCACCGGATGGCACCAGCGCCACCTTGTGTTCATTGGCCCAACGGACGATGGCTTGCACCTGTTCGATGGTCTTGGGAAAGACGATGGCAGACGGTGCTGGTGCGAAGTGCTTGGTCCAATCCTTGCCGTAAGCCTCCAGGGAGTCTGCATCGGTCAGCACTTTGCCGGGCTCAACCAGGGTCTTTAGCTCATCAATCAGGGCAGGATGGGTCATCGACAGAACTCTCGAACAATTCATGGTCATCCTGAGAACGCTTCACGTCGCAGGAATAGGTGTTTAGCGGGGCGCGTATGCTAGCATACCGCCCCCGCAGGACAGAGCCCAAAGGCGTTTCTGCGGTGACGGCTTTCCTGCCGTCCGGGTCAGCTCTTGTGCACTGGTTCAGGGCACTAACTGCTCGATTCCCTGCCATTTTTCTCCGGGATACAGGTTTACGCAGATGAGCAAGACTTCTCTCGATAAGAGCAAGATCAAGTTCCTTCTTCTGGAAGGCGTCCACCCATCGGCTGTCGACGTACTGAAAGCCGCTGGGTACTCCAGCATTGAGTACATCACCAGTTCTCTGCCGGAAGCCCAGTTAAAGGAAAAGATCGCCGACGCGCACTTTATCGGCATTCGCTCCCGCACTCAGTTGACCGAAGAGATCTTCGACCACGCCAAGAAATTGGTGGCCGTCGGCTGTTTCTGCATCGGCACCAACCAGGTCGACCTCAACGCAGCGCGCGAGCGCGGCATCGCGGTGTTCAACGCACCGTACTCCAACACCCGTTCCGTGGCGGAACTGGTGCTGGCCGAGGCCATCCTGCTGCTGCGCGGCATCCCAGAGAAGAACGCTTCCTGCCACCGTGGCGGCTGGATCAAAAGCGCGGCCAACTCCTTCGAAATCCGCGGCAAAAAGCTGGGTATCGTCGGTTACGGCTCGATCGGTACGCAGTTGTCGGTACTGGCTGAAGGCCTGGGCATGCAGGTGTTCTTCTACGACACCCTGACCAAACTGCCACTGGGCAACGCCACTCAGGTGTCGAGCCTGACCGAACTGCTGGGCATGTCCGACATCGTCACCCTGCACGTTCCGGAAACCGCTGAGACCCAGTGGATGATCGGCGAGAAGGAAATCCGCGCGATCAAGAAAGGCGGCATCCTGATCAACGCTGCACGCGGCACCGTGGTCGAGTTGGACGCACTGGCCGACGCGATCAAGGACAAGCACCTGATCGGCGCCGCTATCGACGTGTTCCCGGTAGAGCCACGCTCTAACGACGACATCTTCGAAAGCCCGCTGCGTGGCCTGGACAACGTGATCCTGACTCCACACATCGGCGGTTCCACTGCTGAAGCCCAAGCCAACATCGGCCTGGAAGTGTCGGAGAAACTGGTCAAGTACAGCGACAACGGTACGTCGGTGTCCTCGGTCAACTTCCCGGAAGTGGCCCTGCCGGCTCACCCTGGCAAGCACCGTTTGCTGCACATCCACCAGAACATCCCTGGCGTGATGATGGAGATCAACAAGGTCTTCGCAGAAAACGGCATCAACATTTCCGGTCAGTTCCTGCAGACCAACGAGAAAGTCGGCTACGTGGTCATCGACGTAGACGCCGAGTACTCGGACCTGGCGCAAGAGAAGCTGCAGCACATCAACGGCACCATTCGTAGCCGCGTGTTGTTCTAACGCTTTAAACGCCGCACAAAAAAGGGAGCCTTTCGGGGCTCCCTTTTTTACATCTGAACAAATCTTACTTGACGTTAACCGTGATGACTTTCGAGGCTACAGTCGGGTTGAACTGCATGTGCAGTTTGTCGCCGGCAACGAGTTGCAGCGTGTGCTTGCCCGGAGTGAGCGTCAGCTCGGTTTCAGTCTGGGCCTTGCCGTAGTGAATCACGGTGTCGGTGGCCGGGATCGGCACGCTGGCGTCAGGCAGCTCTTTTTGGTCGATCAGCAGGTGGTGGTGGCCGGTGCCTGGGTCCTGGCTGGTGGCCGGGGCCAGTTTCAGGCCGTCCATTCCGAATTTGACGGTGAAGGTTTTATCGACGGTGGCGCCATCTTTAGGCGACACAATAAATACTTTCGCACCTTCGGGTGGAGCACTGCGCGGAATACCGTCAGCGGCGGTGGCCAGCATCGACGCCCCCAGCAAGAGGCTAGCCAGGGTTGCACGAGACAATAGAGCTTTCATTCGCTTCTCCAGTTTTTCCAGGAAATCTGTTGGGTTATCACAACTTCGCGACAAATTGCTGTCCAAGGCACTCAACACCATAGCAAAGCGATGCTGAAAGGCGCCTCGCACAGACGAATTCTTTAGGAGCGACCATGCGCTTTTCGCCTGGCCTTGTACTTTTGCTGCCCCTTCTGAGCCCTTTGGCTCACGCCGAACTGATTGATGATGTGTTTGATCGCGGCGAATTGCGTATCGCCGTAGAGGCCAACACACCACCGTTCAACTTCAAGGACGGCGACAAGCTCACCGGTTTTGAAGTGGAACTCGGTGAGCAACTGGCGAAGGAGATGGACGTGCGCCCCTCGTTTATCACCACCGACGACACCGACCTGCTGCCAGGTGTTGAAACCGGCAAGTACGACGTGGCCATCAACCATATCGCTATGACTGCCGAGCTCAGTGATCGGTTCGATTTCAGCGAGCCTTATCACCAAAAGCCGGAGCTTGCGATTCCCTTCCAGAAGGGCAACCCGGCCTTCAAGAGCAGCCTGGACAAGGCGTTGCAGCACGTGAAGGCCGATGGCCGCTTGAAAGCGCTGACGCAGAAGTGGTTTGGGGGCAACACCAAAGGCGAATAGATACTCGGTCGATGTGGGATCTGGGTTGCCTGCGATAGCGGTGTGTCAGTCACACATCAGGTGTTGAGCTATCGCACAGAGCAGCTGCCGCTTCGGCCAGTTCAAGCTCACTGAACACCCGCACTCCATGGCGCTTGAGCAATGCCGCCGTCACGCCTTCGCCGCTGACCTTCACGCCGCTGAAGGTGCCGTCATAGGTCAGCAGGTTCCCGCAAGACGGGCTATTGGCCTTGAGAACGGCAATGCGGATGTCATGGCGCTGCACCAGCGCCAAGGCCTGGCGGGCGCCATCGAGAAAGGCGGCGCTGAAGTCTTCTCCCTCAGCGGTCAGCACCTGAGCGCGACCTTCCCACACATCGATACCCTGCCCGCCCGGGATCTCGGCAGAGGGCCGAGGCGTAGGCAAACCGCCCGACACTTCGGGGCAGATCGCAACCACGCGCCCTTGTGCCTGCCAGGCTGCCAATTGATCGAACGTGCCGCTGGCACCACCGTCGTAACGCACCTTGTGCCCGAGCAGGCAGCGACTGATCAGAATCTTTTCCATACTTAAAACGGCTCGTTACCGCGCCGGCGAAACCAGCCGGTCAGGGACAGGCGCTCACGCGTTGCGGGCAGGACTTCGTGGGGCACCTCGCCAGACAGGAACACCACCAGACTACCACCGCTGGGCACCACGTCGTATTCCACGCCGTCCTTGAGGTACATGCGCAACTGGCCACCCTGCTCGGGCAGCCAAGCGTCGTTCAAGTAAACCACTGCCGAGACCATACGCCGGTCGTCGTCGCGAAAACGGTCCACATGTTTGAGGTAAAACGCCCCCGGTGGATACATCGCAAAGTGACTTTCGAAATCCTCCAGGCCCAGGAACAGACCACGATTCATCGCCTGGCGCAGACTGTCCATCACGCCCATGTACGTCTCGCAGACGGCGGCATCACCCTCTTCCAGCCACTGGATATGGTCACCGCGAATCCCTTCGCGAATCTCCTGGGCCGGGCCGCGCCCCACCGCTGCGGGCGCCAGTTCACCCTCAGCCGCACGTTTACGGCACTCAGCCGCCAGTTCCAGGGTCAGAGCCTGGGGCAGGAAGCCGTTCTGCTGCGACCAACCTTTTTCGGCCAGGTCGTCGACAATGCGTTGCAGCAGCGGATGATCGAGGGGTATTTGCATGGCGCGCATAGTATCCATACGCCTGTAAATCCGACAGAGCCGCCGAGCGTCTGAACACACTTTAGTCAGGTGACTGATAGGATTTCTCGACAAATCCTACGCCCGACACGGACAATAGTGGCCGACTGACAGGAGTCCCTATGCGTCGTTTGTTTTTTTCCATGCTGATGTTCTGCGTTTTGCCCGCTTGGGCAGACGGCCATGACCAGTTATACAAGGTCGCCGGCTGGGCCGAACAACGTGCGCATTTCAATGACGCCCTCAGTGCAGCCCAGCAGCGCTACCGCAACAGCTTGCCGCCGGCGGTGTACCAGGCGCTGGTGGACAACAGCAACACACGTTTTGCGGCGCAGGCCGTGGACAAGCGTGCTGAAGCGCAATTGCGCAAAAACCTCGCGGACCCGAAACCTGCCCTGGCGTTTTTCCAATCGCCGCTGGGCCGCAAGATTGTCGCCGCCGAGTTGCTGGCCACCCGCCGTGACCAGCTGGCAAAAAACGCGCAAGGCCTGCCACACATCGAAGCCGACGCGACCCGCAGCCTGATCATCGGGCACCTGGCTCAGGCCCTGCCGGCACGCGAGGCGGGGGCGGAAGTCAGCCTGGCGATTGCCGGGGTTGCCGCCGACAGCTTGAGCCAGATGATTCCTGGCCTGCTGGGTGGCGGCCAGGCCCAGGGCATGCTCAATGGTCAGCGCGAGCGGCTGATGCAGCAAATCGGCAACGACCTGAATAACACCCTGCTGTATGTCTATCGAGATTTGTCCGACCCGGAGCTGGAAGAATTCGCCACGTTTGCGGAATCGCCGGAAGGCAGGGCGTATTACAAGGCAGCTCTTGCAGCCATTCGCGCAGGTCTTGCCGTTGGTCAAAGCACTTCCAGCCTGGCGCAGTAACCAATGTGGGAGCGGGCTTGCTCGCGAATGCGGTGTGTCAGCCACTGTATTAGTTGACTGACAGGCGGTTTTCGCGAGCAAGCCCGCTCCCACATTGGGTCCGTGTTACTTCAGATGGTCCGTCAAATACTGGAAGTATTCCTGGCGAATCTCCGGAATCTCATTCGCCAAGTGATGCCTGCCCCGCGGCAGCATCAACACCTCCGGCTGATCGAACTTAGCCCGCAGCACCTGCAAGTTGTGCTGCCAATCCACCGTCATATCTTCCTCGCCCTGCACGATCACCGGCTGCCGTGGGCTACGCGGTGCGGCTTCGATACGTTTGATCCAGCGCGCCAGCGCGCCCACCCAGGCAGTCGGCAGTTGGCGTGGCTGCAGGGGGTCAGCTTCCAGGAACGGCTTGAATTGGGGGTCGTTGGTGTTCTCGCTGAACCGCCGGGCGATGCCTTTGACGAACGGCCGCAGCAGGTAATAACTGACCTGCGACCAACCCCATGCACGCGGCCGCACCAAGGGTGACAGTAGAAACGTCTTGCCCTGGGCCGGGCTGGCGGCACCGTGATTGAGCAAATGGTCCACCACCACCGCACCGCCGGTGCTTTGCCCGAACAGGTGCCAGGGTTGCGGCAGTTGCAGCGCCTTGGCCTGGGCGAACAAAGCCTGCACCACGTCCTGGTACACCGAAAAGTCATCAATGCTGGCGCGTGCGCCACTGGACAGACCATGGCCGGGCAAGTCGCAGGCAATCACCACAAACCCTTGGTCCAGCGCCCAGTCCACCGCGTGGCGGTACAGCCCCATATGGTCGTAGAAGCCGTGGAACATAAACATCGTCGCCACCGGCTGTGGTGGCCACCACACTTGGGCAACCACCTCAAAGCCATCCACGTCGAAACGCCCTAGACGGCTCAACGCCGGCACTTTGCGCGCAGATAAATCCAGCCCATAGAAACGCTGGTAGACCCGCGCCTCGGCGCTGAGCGGTTGCGCATCCACAAGGGGTCGCAAACTTTCGCGCAGATGATCGGGGTCAAAGCTGACAGGCATAAAGGGTTCCAGACTGACGGTGAAGATGAATATCGAGCTGCGATATTCATCTGTCAGGGCAAGCATGGCAAGCTACGCGACCTCCGAGGATAGTTCTGAATGCGACAGCCCTACCGTTCCGCCCTGTTCGCCAGCCTGCTCCTGATCATCTGCACCGGCGTGCTGTGGGCGGCGTATGACTGGTTCCAGGGCCGCTACCTGCGCGCATTCAGCGAACACACGGCCGTGTTCTCCGGCGACGCCTTGCGCCTGCCCGCCGAACTCGCAGGCCCAGGTCCGATTCGCCTGGTGCACTTCTGGGACCCCGCCTGCCCGTGCAACGTCGGCAACCAGCAACACCTGGGCGAGCTCATCGAGCAGTACGCGCCCCAAGGCGTCGAATTCTATGCCCTGCAAAAAGCCGGCAGCCACGGCCAACTGCCTGACAACCTGCGCAAGATGAAAACCCTCAATAGCCTGGCCGGCGCCGATCAGGTCCCCGCCACCCCGGCTGTCGGGATTTGGGATCGCACAGGCAAGCTCGCGTATTTCGGGCCGTACAGCGAGGGCCTGACGTGTAATTCCGGCAACAGCTTTATTGAGCCGATTTTGAAAGCACTTGAGGCCGGGCGCGAAGTCGACGCCACCCATACCCTGGCGGTGGGCTGCTATTGCGAGTGGAGCAAGGCGTCAAACTGAACACAGGCTGTTCAACCGGCAAACTCCAATCCCGCGATGAACCGGCTGCTGTATCGTACGTTTTCGGTGAGATTGTAAGCATAGGAACACATGAGCCAGTTAACCATCATCCTCTGGATGCTCAACGTTATCGTGGATACCTCCGGCCAGTTGGCGTTTAAAGCCGCCGCCTCTGCCAGCGCCGAGCATGACGGCATGGCTCACTGGAAGCACATGCTCAAGCGCCCCTGGATCTGGCTTGGGGTGATCTGCTACGTCTTCGAATTTGTGTTGTGGCTGGCATTCCTGACGCTGGTTCCATTGTCGGTGGGCGTGATGCTGGGCTCGATCAATATTGTCGTGATCATGATTGCCGGGCGTTTCCTGTTCAAGGAAAGCCTGAGCAAGTGGCGGTTGATCGGCATCATGCTGATCGCCTGTGGCGTGACCGTTGTGGGGTTTGAATAATGAAACGGTTCTATATCCTGGGCTTTCTGGCGCTGATCATTTTCGACACGTTGGCGCAGGTCAGTTTCAAATTCGCCTCGGTGCATGCCGAACCCCTGACGATGGATGCCGCCTGGTTGGTGCGCGTGTTTGGCGCACCATGGATCTACGGTGCCTTCGTGGGCTACATCGGCGCGTTCTTCACCTGGATGACGTTGCTCAAATATGCACCGGTGGGGCCCGCGTTTGCGGCGTCCCATTTGGAGCTGATCAGCGTAACGCTGATCTCTGTCTGGTTGTTCGATGACACCCTGACCTGGCCCAAAATCATCGGCGGCGCCTTGATCATCGCAGGCATTCTCTGTCTCGCACGCAGTGAAGACAAAGACAGCAAAACTGTCGAGGCCGAACCTTCACAGCCACTGGCGTCATGACCAGGGAAATCCCGCCCACCGCTGGCCTGCCGTTAAGCTGGCGGGATTTGCTGAACCTTTCGGGCGATTTGGCCCAGTCTCTGGCTCGCCAGTTCTCGATTCCACTGCCGGCGCTGCCCTGCTCCGGCACCGCTGCGCTGATCATCGCCCTGCGAGTCTTGCAGCAACGCATGCCCGGCCGCACCCGGCTGATCGTGCCGGCCTACACCTGCCCGCTGGTGGCGTTGGCCGCCCATTACTGCCCGCCGTTGCGCGTGGTGCCCTGCGATTTTCAGCCGGGCAGCATTGACCTGGATGAACAGCACCTGAAGCAGCTGTGCGACGACAGTACGCTGGCCGTGGTGGTCACTCATCTGGCCGGGCGTGTCGCGGACGTCGATACCGCCAAGCGTATTGCCGATTCTGTCGGCGCGGTGGTCATCGAAGACGCCGCCCAAGCCATGGGCGCACTCGACGACGGCCGCAGCGTCGGGCTCAAAGGTGATGTGGGATTTTTCAGCATGGCGCTGGGCAAAGGCCTGACGACGGCCGAAGGTGGCGTACTGTTCAGCCGCGATCCGGTGCTGCATCAGGCGCTGCACCGCCAATGCGCACAGGACCTGCCGTTCAGCCTGCGCTGGGAGCTGCAACGCAGCGCCGAGTTGTGGGGTTACGCGCTGCTTTACCAACCTCGCGGCTTGCACTACGTGTATGGCAAGCCGTTGCGCAAAGCGTTGGAACAGGGCGATGAAGTGAGTGCCGTGGGCGATGACTTTTCAGTCAACGACATCCCGTTGCACCGCCTCGGCGGCTATCGCCAGAAGGTCGGCGCCGCCGCGCTGGCTCGCCTGCCCGATTACTTGCAGCAAGGTCGCGCCCGGGCCTTGCGCCGTGCAGCTCGCTTGAATGCCTTGCCCGGTGTCTCGGTCGTTATGGACCGGCCAGGCCAGCAAGGCACCTGGCCCTTTCTGATGGTGATGATGCCGTCTGCACAAGCCCGCGATGCAGCGATGGCGCAGCTGTGGACCTCGGGGCTGGGCGTGACCCGTCTGTTTATCCACACATTGCCGGACTATCCCCACGTGGCCCCGCTGCTGCAGCCTGGCGGCGCTATCAGCCAAGCCCAGGCGTTCGCGACTCGCACACTGTCGATCAGTAACAGCCATTGGCTGACGGATGAACATTTCGAAAGCGTATTCGCCCAGCTAAAAGCTATTGTCGCCAACCCTGATTGATACGGGCCACCAGCCGGCTGTTCAGCTCGTTCTGTTGCTGCTGCCAGATCTGCACCTGGGCCTCAGGCAGTTCTTCCTGGCCATCGGACGCACTCAACCAGCGTTTGAACTTGCTTTCATAGTGGTAGGCCGACACATCGCCAGTGATGTCCGCGCCGATGATTCGGCCCTGGCAGGCACTGATCAGGTCGTTCAAATGCTGCTCGAGGAATTCGCCCTGGTCCCAGTTGGTGTTCACCACTTCCGGGCTCAGCACATCTTTATCAATGGACAGGTACACCGGCAGTGAACGGTCAAACTGTGCCAGGAACGCGCGCATCAATTCATCCGCATTGCTGAAGGCGCGATTGCTGCGCCCGGCACCGATCCAGTTCATCCAGCGCGTGTCGACGTTGATGTTCCAGTAGGTCAACTTGCGCTTGAGCAGCGGCGACCAGTGATTCTCCCAGGCGTGGCCCAGGCCGATATCCTGCGAACCGATGCCCAGCACATGCACATGCTCGACCTGCGGCAAGCGGCTGGCCCAGTAGACCCAGGAGCCGCAGTGGATACCGAACGGGTAGCGCATGTTATCCGGGTGGTTGTCGCAGATGATCAGCTGGAATTTCTGCTGCGTCGGCAGGCGATTCAACAACAGCTGGCTGAGGTGGTGATAGTCACCGCTGCCGGTAAATACACAGCCGTAATCGCTGGGCATTTGTGCGTGCAGGGCGGTTTCCAGCAGTTTGAATTGTGCCCAGCGGCAGCCGAAACGGATTTTTTCCTGCCAGGCCTGCAACGCCAGCGTAATTGCGCCAGGAATGTCACTGACGGCACGGTCGAAATCGAGAATCAGCGGCGGTCGGGCCTGGCTCATGCGGTGTGCTCCTGGTGCCACTGGGTATCACTTTCAAAGTGATGACGGAACCGGTTGCCCAGCTTGCGCAACAGCGGGTTACGCACCCAGACCAGATGGCGGGTAAAGGTAAAGTCGGCGCCCAGGCTGGCCTTGACCTGCGGGTCGGTCCAACCCGCCACATAAAATTTCAGCCCATTGGCCAGCGCATATTCAAGGTTCACAAACCAACTGACGAAATACAGGTTGAATTCCAACGCCAGCGGGTAGCTAAGGCCGATGTACTTGTCGAGCAGCTTGTCGCCCTCCACGTAGCACAGGTTGTAGCCGATCAGTTCGTCGCAGTGCCAATAGCAGAACACGCGCCCGTTACTGTCGGCGTCCCGCAGAAGGCTGCTGAAAAACTCAGGGGTGAGCAGGTCAAAATGGATCTCGCTCTGGTCATACACCGCCTTGTACAACCCGTATAACTGCGTGAGCCAGGCATCATCATTGAAGCGCGCATCACCGGTGTCCAGAACGTCCACCCGCAGCGCTTCACGGCTGCGCAGTTTGCGTCGGATATTGCGGCGACGGCTGTGGGACAAGCGCGCCAAGTACTCATCGATCGTGGCAAAGTTGATCGGCACGTACGCCAGCGCCTGCCCCTCAACGCTGATGAAACCGCGCCGGGTGCACTCATCAATCAGGGTTTGCGCGTAGCGGTTATCCGCCTCGCTGAGCAGCGGCGAGTTGCACGGTACGTCTTTGACGATGGTGAGCTTGCGCTGCGGCGCGCACGCCTCCTGCAACCACTGCGCTAGGTCATGAGGCGACACGCCTTGGGGCAGTGGTGAATATTCACTGACCGTGGTCCCCACAAAACAACTGTCGACACGCAGCCAGGCGTTCCAGAAACGATACCCGGGCCAGCTGCGAACACGCTTTTCGAACGCATCGTCGGCGGTGGTCAACAGGTCGAAGGGCGTGAAAAAATACGGCAGGCCCTGCTCGGACAGGCGCGCATCGAAGCCCACTGGCGGGTGCTGCAAGAAGCGGCTGATCAGCGACGGCGCTTCCAGGCAGCACGCGTAGGCAGCCTCGGAGCGGCTGGAGTCTGGAAGGGGTTGCGGGGCGCAAGTCATGGAAAAAAGCTCAAAGATGACCGGCGCAATAGTAGCGTAGTCAGGGCACTCACCACTTGAACCTCGGCTGTCACTGCGGTGCATCGTGCGCGATATCAGCATTTCCCTCAGCCCTCGCCAAACCTATTAGACTCCGTTGACCTTCAAGGTGAATGACTCAAGGACCGTCCATGAAACGCAGCCTGACCGTGCTCGCTATCCTGATTGCCGCCCTCATGGCCGGCGCCGGCTGGTATGTCTACAGTAAGCAACCCACCCGCCAGGGCACCGAAACACTCGCCAACCTGCAAGGCGCGGTCACCGTGCGCTATGACGACCGTGGCGTGCCGCACCTGCGCGCCGAGAACGAGACCGATCTGTACCGCGCCCTCGGCTATGTGCATGCACAGGACCGGCTGTTCCAGATGGAAATCATGCGGCGCCTGGCCCGTGGCGAACTGGCCGAGATACTGGGCCCGAAGATGCTCCAGACCGACAAGCTGTTTCGCAGCCTGCGCATTCGCGAACGCGCCTTGAGCTACGTGGAACACATGGACCACGATTCACCGGCCTGGAAAGCCCTGCAAGCCTACCTGGACGGGATCAATCAATTTCAGGACAGCCACCCCAGCCCGATGGAGTTTGACGTGCTGGGCATTCCCAAGCGGCGGTTCACCGCTGAGGACACCATCAGCGTCGCCGGGTACATGGCCTACAGCTTTGCCGCCGCGTTTCGTACCGAGCCGTTGCTGACTTACGTACGCGACCAATTGGGGGGCGACTACCTGAAAGTCTTCGACCTTGATTGGCAGCCCAAGGGCGCGCTTAACCTGGCCGCCCGTGATTGGCAGACGCTCGGCGCGCTGGCCTCGTTGAGCGACAGGGCGTTGGCCGAGAATGGCTTGCCGCAGTTCGAAGGCAGCAATGCCTGGGCCATCAGCGGCAGCCGCACCAAGAGCGGCAAGCCCTTGCTGGCGGGCGACCCGCATATCCGTTTCTCGGTGCCGTCGGTGTGGTACGAAGCACAGCTCTCTGCACCGGGTTTTGAGCTCTACGGCTATCACAACGCGCTGGTGCCGGTGGCGTTCCTGGGGCACAACCTGGATTTCGGCTGGAGCCTGACCATGTTCCAGAACGATGACCTCGACCTGATCGCCGAAAAGGTCAACCCCGACAACCCCAACCAGGTCTGGTACCACGGCCAGTGGGTCAACATGACCAGCAGCGAGCAACAGATCGCGGTCAAGGGCCAGGCACCGGTGACCTTTACCCTGCGCCAGTCGCCCCACGGTCCGATCATCAATGACGTGCTCGGCGAGAATGCCGGCAGCACGCCGATTGCCATGTGGTGGGCGTTCCTCGACACCGAAAACCCTATCCTCGAAGGTTTCTACCAGCTCAACCGCGCCGATACCCTGGCCAAGGTGCGCGCCGCAGCGGCCAAGGTTTCGGCACCGGGCCTGAATATTGTGTGGGCAAATGCCAAGGGTGATATCGGCTGGTGGGCGGCCGCGCAACTGCCGATCCGCCCGGCCGGGGCCAACCCGGCGTTCATTCTCGACGGCAGTACCACTCAGGCCGACAAATTGGGCTTCTACCCGTTCAGCGCCAACCCTCAGGAAGAAAACCCGGCGCGGGGTTATGTGGTGTCGGCCAATGCCCAGCCGGCGTCACCCACCGGCATGGAAATCCCCGGTTACTACAACCTGGCCGACCGTGGCCAACAATTGAACACGCAGTTGAGCGACAAAAGCGTGAAGTGGGACGTGAACAACAGCCAAGCCTTGCAACTGGGCACGACTACCGCCTATGGCCCACGCTTGCTGGCACCGCTGTTGCCGGTGCTGCGTGAGGTGGTCAAGGACCCGGCGCAGTTGAAACTGATAGAACAGTTGGCCGCCTGGAAAGGCGATTACCCGCTGGACTCCACCAGCGCGACACTCTTCAACCAGTTCCTGTTTAACCTCACCGATGCGGCCTTCCACCCGAAGCTCGGCGACGCCATGTTTAAAACCCTGCTCGGTACTCGGGTGATCGACGCCGCGCTGCCACGCCTGGCCGCTTCACCAGACTCACCCTGGTGGAACGGCAAGCGCGCCGACACCGTCAAGCTCGCCTGGGACAACAGCCTGGCTCACCTCAACGCCACCTTTGGCGATGACCCGTCGCAATGGCAATGGGGCAAGGCCCATACCCTGACTCACGGCCATCCGCTGGGCATGCAGAAGCCATTGGACAAGATTTTCAACGTCGGCCCATTCCCGGCGCCCGGTACCCACGAAGTGCCGAATAACCAATCGGCCATGATCGGCCCTGCGCCATGGCCCGTGACCTATGGCCCGTCGACCCGGCGCCTGATCGACTTCGCCGACCCGGCCCATGCGTTGACCATCAACCCTGTGGGGCAAAGCGGGGTGCCGTTTGACTCGCACTATGGCGACCAGGCGGAAACCTATATCGAGGGTGGGTACGAGCAGGCGCATTTCAGTGATGAAGAAGTGACGGCGAATACCCGTGGCACGCTGAAGCTGTTGCCTGCGAGAAAATAGTGCTGGAAGAATGCGCTCCCACATTTGCTTTGTGTTGTAGCGACTAACGAGCCCGCATCCGCCCCGGCGCCTCGCCGTAGGTTTCCTTGAATTTCTTGCTGAACGCCGCCTGGGACTGGTAACCCACCTGCGCAGCGATATCCAGCAGGCTCAGGCGCGATTGGCGCAGCAGGTTGAAGGCCAGTTCCATGCGCAGCTGGGTCAGCAGCACCCACGGCGACACGCCCGCCACTTTTACAAACGCGCGCATGAAGGTGGCCCGCGACATGGTGGCTGCCGCCGCCAGGCTGTCGATCGTCCACTCTTGACCAGGCTCGGCCAGCATCGCCTGCCAGGCTTTGCTCAGGCGCTTGTCGGCGAGCAAAGCGAAGGTGCCTGCCACGGGTGTCTGGCGAGCCAGCCAGGCACGCAGGATCAAAGTGAACAAGGCCTGCGACAGCGCGTCGATAAACGAGCGGGCGCCCAATTGCTGGCCGTCCGCCTCGCTGCGCAGTAAAGCAATCAACGCGGCCAACTGCCCATCGCCCTGCCACTGGCGGCTGGACACCACCAAAAATTCCGGCAATGCACCAAGCAACAACGATTGGCGGTTGTAGTGAAAGTTGCCGCAGAGCATGTCCACTTCCGGCCGTTCGCCACCCAGGCGATACACCGGCAGTACACCGCCTTCGATCACGGTGGGCTGCACCGGCCGAATCCGCTCACCCTGGCTGCGCAGCAAATGGGTTGCGCCACCGGGCATCAACAGGATGTCGCCCTCCTCCAGCGTCACGTGCTGGCCGCCCGACAATTCGGCGCGGCAAGTTCCGCTAATGACGATGTGGTACGGCGCCACGCCGAGATTCTCCGGGGTGTGTTCCAGCGCCCAGTCACCCTGGAACTGGCAACGTAAATCCAGACTGCCGCGCAGGTTGGCCAGCGCAATAAGGGTATCGATCGAATTCATTTGCGAACATCGGTCAAAAAGATGAGTGGATCGAACAATCATACCAACCCCGAACGGCACAGACTGGCTTCACACCCAACCCGTTCAGGAGTTACCGCAATGTTCAATAACTGGTCCGACTTGCTTGCTAACGTGAATAAAACCTTTGGTGCGCTGGGCAAGAGCAACCCGAAGATGGTCAAAGCCTATATGGCGCTGGACGAGGCTGCCGAGGAAAACCATGTACTCGACGCCAAGACCCGCGAGCTGATATCCATCGCCGTGGCGATCACCACGCGCTGCGACGGCTGTATCGCCGCACACGCGGATGCGGCGATCAATGCCGGCGCGACCCGAGAAGAAGTTGCCGCCACCTTGGCCACCGCCATCTCGCTGAATGCAGGCGCCGCGTATATCTACTCACTGCGCGCGCTGGAAGCCTACGACACGCTCACACCGGTGCCGCAAAGTTAAGCCGGAACTGTTGCGGCGTCACGCCCAGCCGGCGGTTGAACACACTGCGCATGTGCTGGGCGTCACGGAAACCGCATTGATAGGCCACAGTCTTGAGCGGTGCGGCGCTGCTTTCGAGCATCACCCGCGCCGCGTCCACTCGCGCTCGCTCGACGAACTCGGCAGGCGTTATGCGCGCCTCACGAGCAAACACTCGAGAGAAATTACGCGCACTCATGTTGGCCGCCCTGGCCAGATCGGCAATGGTCAAATCCCCGGTCAAGTTCGCCAGCACGTACAGCTGCACCAATGCCACCGCCGAAGTGCTTTCGGCGTGAGGCGTGAGGAACGGGCTGAACTGCGACTGCCCGCCCGAGCGCTGAGTGAACACCACCAGGCGCTTGGCCACGCTCAGCGCGACTTCCGGGCCGTGATCCTGGGCCAGCAGGTACAGCGACAGGTCGATGCCTGCCGTGACGCCCGCCGAGGTGTAGAGATTACCGTCCTGCACGTAGAGACGGTCGGCATCGACCTGGGCCGAGGGGCACAGGCGCGCCAGGTCGGCAGCGTCGTTCCAATGGGTGGTGACGGTTTTGCCATCCAGCAACCCGGCGCGCGCCAGCATAAAGGCGCCATTGCAGATCGAGCCGAAACGCTGTGCGCGGGCGGCGGCGCCGCGTAGCCAATCATCAAACTGGGCGCCGAAATCTTCGAAAGGCAGCTGAGGGCCGCCAGCGACCAGCAACAGATCATAGGCTTGCAAGGCGTCGCAGTAATGTTTGTGGGCCTGCAATGACAAACCGTTGGAGGCGACCAGTGTGCCGTGGCTCAGGCCGATCACTTCAAGCTGATAATGCTCTTCGGGCGGCAGAAAACGGTTGGCCTCGCAGAACACATCCATGGGGCCGGTCACGTCCAGTGACTGGACGCCGGGGAAGATCAGGATGGCGACGGTTTTGCCCATAAATAGAGACACCCTTTTCTAACTGAATAAAGGCAAAACCCTGTGGGAGCGGGCTTGCTCGCGAATGCGGTTGTTCAGTCGGTACATGCATTAACTGACATACCGCTTTCGCGAGCAAGCCCGCTCCCACATTTGATCTGCGCAGATTTCAAGAGACTAATCCGGCTGGCACGATGTGGCGCCACATTGGCCGGGATCGCGCCCTCGCCGCGATAGCCCCTTCGCGGGTACGCGACCAGACTTCACTCATCGGCGCCACCCCCGGCGCTTTGTTGAGGAGCACGACCATGAGCAACTCCATCGCCGGCATCCAGATCCCGGACAGCGCCTTGGCCAAAGCCACCACCGAATACATCCGCGACGTCGAGTCCGACTTGCTTTACCACCACTCGCGCCGGGTGTTTCTGTTCGGTGCGTTGAGCGGTGAGCGCAAGCAGTTGGCCTACAACCCGGAGCTGCTTTACGTCGGCGCGATGTTCCACGACCTGGGCCTGGTCGAAGGCCATCGCAGTAACAACGAGCGTTTCGAAGTGGACGGCGCCAACGCGGCGGCCGCATTCCTCAAACCTTACGGGCTGAGCGATGACGATATCGAACAAGTCTGGCTGTCGATCGCCCTGCACACCACGCCGGGTGTACCGCAGCACTTGCGCCCGACCGTGGCGCTGGTGACCGCCGGTGTCGAGATGGATGTGCTGGGCATGGACTACGCCGCCTTTTCCAGCGTGCAGCGCGAGGCCGTGGTGCATGCGCATCCACGCGGCGAAGGGTTCAAGGAATGCATCATCTGCGCGTTTGCTGACGGCTTGCGCCATCGCCCGCAGACCACGTTTGGCAACGTGAAGACCGATGTGTTGGTGGATCAGGAGCCGGGGTTCAAGCCGATGAACTTTGTCGAGGTGATTCGCAAGTCGCCTTGGGCTGCATAGCTGACGTGAAAACCCAATCAAATGTGGGAGGGGGCTTGTTCCCGATTGCAGTCGGTCAGTCAATAGCTGCAGTGACTGGCATTGCGCAATCGGGAGCAAGCCCCCTCCCACATGTTGATCCCGTTCCGCGGTTAGACCGGTGCAGGCGCCCGGCGCTTGTCCGGCTGCTGCCAGCCATCCGCCGCGGCTTCTTCAATCGCTTGCTGGATGGCTTTCTTGCGGTGCTCTTCGGCACGGCGGCTGAAGAACCACACCAGGAAGGTCACCAGTGACACCGCCAACAGAATCAGGCTGGCCACGGCGTTGATCTCGGGTTTAACCCCAAGACGTACCGCCGAGAACACTTCCATCGGCAACGTAGTCGAACCCGGCCCCGACACGAAGCTGGCCAGTACCAGGTCGTCCAGAGACAGCGCGAACGACATCATGCCGCCTGCCGCCAACGATGGCGCGATCATCGGGATGGTGATCAGGAAGAACACCTTCCATGGCCGCGCGCCCAGATCCATTGCCGCTTCTTCAATCGACAGGTCCAGCTCACGCAAGCGCGCCGACACCACTACCGCCACATACGCCGCACAGAACGTGGTGTGGGCGATCCAGATGGTGACAATGCCACGCTCCTGGGGCCAACCGATCATCTGCGCCATGGCCACGAACAGCAGCAACAGCGACAGACCGGTGATCACTTCGGGCATCACCAACGGTGCCGTCACCAGGCCGCCGAACAGCGTGCGGCCCTTGAACTGGCTGATACGGGTCAGCACAAACGCCGCCAGCGTACCCAGTGCCACCGCCGCAACGGCGGTGTAGCAGGCAATTTCCAGGGAGCGCGCCACCGAGCCCATCAACTGGGTGTTGTCCAACAGGCCCACGTACCATTTGATCGACCAACCGCCCCACACCGTCACCAGTTTGGATTCGTTGAACGAGTAGATCACCAAAATCAGCATCGGCAGGTAAATGAACAACAACCCCGCCACCAGCATGAAGCTTGAGAAACTGACGCGCTTCATATCTTGCCCTCCATCTCTTTGGCTTGGCTGCGGTTGAACAGGATGATCGGCACGATCAGGATCGCCAGCATCACCACCGCCAGGGCAGACGCCACCGGCCAGTCACGGTTGTTGAAGAATTCTTGCCACAACACTTTACCGATCATCAGGGTTTCCGGACCGCCGAGCAGTTCCGGGATCACGAACTCGCCCACCACCGGAATGAACACCAGCATGCAGCCGGCGATGATGCCGTTCTTGGACAGCGGCACAGTGATTTTCCAGAAACTGTTGAAGGTGCTCGAACCCAGGTCGGACGCAGCTTCCAGCAGGCTCTGGTCGTGTTTGACCAGGTTGGCGTACAGCGGCAGGATCATGAACGGCAGGTACGAATAGACCACGCCGATGTACACCGCGATGTTGGTGTTGAGGATCTGCAGCGGCTCGTTGATCAAGCCGATGGACAGCAGGAAGCTATTGAGCAAGCCGTTGTTGCTGAGGATGCCCATCCACGCATACACGCGGATCAGGATCGCGGTCCAGGTCGGCATCATGATCAGCAGCACCAGTACGGTCTGCATTTCTTTGCGCGCGCTGGCAATCGCGTAGGCCATCGGATAGCCGATCAACAGGCACAGAAGCGTGCTGAAAAACGCCATCTTCAGCGAGCCCAGGTACGCGGCGATGTACAACTCGTCGTCGCCGAGCATCGCGTAGTTGCCGAGGTTGAGCACCAACTGCAGCTTTTGCTCAACGAAGGTGTAGATCTCGGTGTAAGGCGGGATCGCCACGTCGGCTTCGGCAAAGCTGATCTTCAAGACGATGAAGAACGGCAGCGCGAAAAACAGGAACAGCCAGAGGAAAGGAATCCCGATGACCACATGCCGGCCACCGGGCGTTATTCGTTGCAGCTGGCGTTTGAACTTCTTCATATTCATGAGCGAAGTACCACGCCGCTGTCGTCTTCCCACCACACGTAGACCTGGTCACCCCAGGTTGGGCGCTGGCCACGGCGTTCGGCGTTGGCGACGAAGGACTGCACCAGCTTGCCGCTCGGCAGTTCCACGTAGAACACCGAGTGGCCGCCCAGGTAGGCGATGTCATGCACTTTGCCGCTGGACCAGTTGTGCTCGCAGGTCGGCATTTCGGTGGTGACCAACAGCTTTTCCGGGCGGATGGCGTAGGTCACCGACTTGTCTTCCACTGCCGTGGCAATGCCGTAGCCCACGTAGATGTCGCGGTCCAGGTCCGGGCACTTGAGTACCGCGTGGCCTTCGGCGTCGTCCACCACCTGGGTGTCGAAAATGTTCACGTTGCCGATGAACTCACACACCAGACGGCTGGTAGGCGTTTCGTAGATGTCGATCGGGCTGCCGATCTGGGCGATCCAGCCCAGGTGCATGATCGCAATGCGTTCGGCCATGGTCATGGCCTCTTCCTGGTCGTGGGTCACCATCACGCAGGTCACGCCCACGCGCTCGATGATCTCCACCAGTTCCAGTTGCATCTGCGAACGCAGCTTCTTGTCGAGGGCGCCCATCGGCTCGTCGAGCAGCAGCAGTTTCGGGCGTTTGGCCAGGGAGCGCGCAAGTGCCACACGCTGACGTTGACCGCCAGACAGTTGGTGCGGCTTGCGCTTGGCGTACTGGCTCATCTGCACCAGCTTGAGCATCTCGGCCACGCGCGCATCGACTTCAGCCTTGGGGATCTTGTCCTGTTGCAGGCCGAACGCGATGTTCTGCGCCACGGTCATGTGCGGGAACAAGGCGTAGGACTGGAACATCATGTTGATCGGCCGCTCGTAGGGCGGCATATCGGTGATGTCCACACCATCGAGGTAGATGCGACCTTCCGTTGGGCGCTCGAAGCCTGCGAGCATGCGCAGCAAGGTGGATTTGCCCGATCCCGATCCGCCGAGCAAGGCGAAGATCTCGCCTTTCTTGATTTCCAGGGACACATCGTCCACGGCAATCGTCTCGTCGAACTTCTTCGTGACCCGGTCGATTTTGACCAGCACCTTTTTCGGTGTCTGGTCGCCCTCGAGGGCTTTCTTATAGGCGCCGGAGGCAACTGCCATTTACGAAACTCCCAACAAAAAAGAGTGCAGTTCGCCCGAGGCAGGCGAACCCAGAATAGTTTGAGCCTTAAGCCTTACTTGCCCGTCTTGACCTTGGTCCAGCTACGGGTCATTAAACGTTGCACTTTCGGGGGTAGCTCGAAGTTGACGAAAGTCCGGTCGAGAACCGCCTGCGGTGGGTAAACCGCTGCGTCAGTGCGTATCGATTGCTTCATCAGTTTGTCCGCCCCTGGGTTAGGGTTGGCGTAACCGACGTAATCACTGACCTGAGCGATCACCTCAGGTTGCAGTAAATAGTTGATGAAGGCGTGAGCCTCTTTGACGTTCTTCGCATCCTTGGGGATCGCCAGCACGTCAAACCAGAGGTTGCCGCCTTCTTTCGGAATCGCGTAGGCGATGTTCACGCCTTTGCCGGCCTCGCTTGCGCGAGCCTTGGCCTGGAACACATCACCGGAGAAACCGGCCGCCACGCAGATGTTGCCGTTGGCCAGGTCCGAGATGTATTTGGAAGAATGGAAATAGGTCACGTAGGGCCGCACTTTGAGCAGCTTCTCTTCGGCCTTCTTGTAGTCTTCGGGGTTGGTACTGTTCGGGTTCAGGCCCATGTAGTTGAGCACCGCCGGCAGCATTTCATCCGCCGAGTCCATGAACGAGACCCCGCACGTGGCGAGCTTCTTCATGTTTTCCGGCTCGAACAGCACGGCCCAGGAGTCGATATGGTCGACGCCCAGCACTTCTTTGACTTTGTCGACGTTGTAACCAATGCCGTTGGTGCCCCACAGATACGGCACGGCGTATTGGTTACCCGGGTCGTTCTTTTCCAGACGCTTGAGCAGCGCCGGGTCCAGATTGGAATAGTTAGTCAGCAACGACTTGTCGAGCTTCTGAAACGCCCCGGCTTTGATTTGCTTGCCAAGGAAGTGGTTGGACGGCACGACCACGTCGTAACCGGTACGCCCGGCGAGCAACTTGCCTTCCAGGGTTTCATTGGAGTCAAACACGTCATACACCGGCTTGATGCCGCTGGCCTTTTCGAAGTTGGCCAGGGTGTCGGCGCCGATGTAGTCCGACCAGTTATAAACATGCACAGTCGGCGCGGCCTGCACGCTGACAGCCAGCGTGATACCTGCACCCACCAGCAAGGCTTTGCGAAATAAAGAAATTGGCAAGTGGAGGTCCTCTTAAATAGTTGGGCCCAAAGTTGTTGCCCGGCAACAAAACCGGCGCGCAACTTACCCTCGATAAACCGATCCGGCAAAGCTTTCTATCATTTAATGTGTGGGAGCGGCGGTTCGCCGCCCCCACGGTTCAAAGGCTTATTTGCCCGATTTGATTTTGGTCCAGCTGCGCGTCATTTCACGCTGAGTAGCCGCCGGCAAGTCAGCAATGGCGTAGAGCTTGGCCTGCACATCCGCAGGCGGGTAAATGCCCGGGTCGCTGGTGATGTCTTTGTCGACCAGTGCGGTGGCTTTCTCGTTACCGTTCGGGAAACGGACGCTATTGGTGATAGCGGCCATAACTTCCGGCTTGAGCAGGTAGTTCATGAACTTGTAGGCAGCATCGACGTTTTCGGCATCTTTAGGGATGGCGACCATGTCATAGAAGCTGCCGGCGCCTTCTTTCGGAATGTCGTAGGCAACCTTGACCTTGCCACCGGCTTCAGCCGCGCGGGACTTGGCCTGCTGGATGTCACCCGAGTACCCCACGGCCACGCAGATGTTGCCGTTGGCCAGGTCGGAGATGTACTTGGACGAGTGGAAGTAGCCGATCGATGGGCGCAGCTTGAGGAACAGGTCCTCGGCTTGCTTGAGGTCAGCTTTCTTCTGGGTGTCGGTCGGCAGGCCGAGGTAATGCAGCGCCACCGGCAGCATTTCGGTTGGCGAGTCGAGGAAGCTCACGCCGCAGCTTTTCAGCTTGGCGATGTTTTCCGGCTTCATCAGCACGTCCCACGAGTCGATCTTGTCCACGCCCAGCGCAGCCTTGACCTTCTCCGGGTTGTAACCGATGCCGATCGAACCCCACATGTACGGGAACGCGTGCTTGTTGTCCGGGTCGCTGACCGACACGGCTTTAAGCAGGGATTTGTTCAGGTTGGCGTAGTTGGACAGCTTGGACTTGTCCAGCTCTTGATAGACACCGGCCTTGATCTGCTTGGCGAGGAAGTTGTTCGACGGAACGACGATGTCGTAACCGGACTTGCCTGCCAGCAACTTGGCTTCCAGGGTCTCGTTGCTGTCAAAAACGTCGTACACCACTTTAATGCCCGACTCTTTTTCAAAGTTGGCGATGGTGTCCGGTGCAATGTAGTCGGACCAGTTGTAGACGTGCAGCACTTTATCGTCTGCCTGGGCCGCGCCCGCCATTGCGCCCATCAGGGACAACGCGAGGAGGGTCTTGCCAGCGTTCTTCAAACCTAATGCCTTCATTTGGTGATGCTCCAATTTTTCTTTTTTGGGCCACGTTCTTTAGTCGTCTTACGACCCTTCCAAAGGGCAACAAAACACGGCGACAGTCTGGCAAGTTCAGGGGCCGGCTTTCAACCAAAGCCCCCTTTATTACTGCGTTTTTGTCACTGCCCGCACGCAGCACCCGAAGCCGCTGCGCACTGAGCCTAGCACTTAGCCTTGCAATGCCGCCAAAGTCAGGTCCAGGCACTGGCGAGCCTTGGTCACCAACTCGTCGATTTCCGCCTTGCTGATCACCAGCGGTGGCGAAATGATCATGGTGTCGCCCACGGCGCGCATGATCAGGCCATTCTCGAAGCAGAACGTGCGGCAGATCATGCCCACACCACGGCCTTCGTAACGTTTGCGCGTGGCCTTGTCCTGCACCAGCTCAATCGCCCCGAGCATGCCGACACCGCGAACCTCACCCACCAGCGGGTGATCCGCCAGTTCCCTCAGACGTTTCTGCAAATACGGTGCCGTTTCTTCGTGCACACGGTTAACGATTTTTTCATCGCGCAGAATCCGGATGTTTTCCAGGGCTA
Organism: Pseudomonas sp. AP19; assembly: GCF_001728855.1. Taxonomy (NCBI): domain Bacteria; kingdom Pseudomonadati; phylum Pseudomonadota; class Gammaproteobacteria; order Pseudomonadales; family Pseudomonadaceae; genus Pseudomonas; species Pseudomonas sp. AP19. The sequence goes on from NZ_LXJP01000003.1 coordinate 47,238, forward strand.
CCGCTGCCGCCACCGGGTGACCGGAGTAGGTGAAGCCGTGGTTGAAATCACCGCCTTCATTGAGCACGGCAACCACGTCGTCGCGCACGATCAGGCCGCCCATCGGGATGTAACCCGAGGTCAGGCCCTTGGCGATGGTCATCATGTGTGGCTTGAGGTCATAGAAGTCGCTACCGAACCACTCACCGGTACGGCCGAAACCGCAGATCACTTCATCGGCGACGAACAGGATGTCGTACTTGGCGAGGATTTCCTTGATGCGCGGCCAGTAGGTCTCTGGCGGTACGATCACGCCACCGGCCCCCTGGATCGGCTCGGCAATAAAGGCACCGACGTTGTCCACGCCCAGTTCGAGGATCTTCTCTTCCAGCTGGTTGGCGGCCCAGATCCCGAATTCTTCCGGGCTCATGTCGCCGCCTTCGCCATACCAGTACGGCTGGGCGATGTGGGTAATACCCGGGATCGGCAAGTCACCCTGTTCATGCATGTACGTCATGCCGCCCAGGCTGGCGCCGGCCACCGTGGAGCCGTGATAGCCATTCTTGCGGCTGATGATGATCTTCTTGTTCGGCTGGCCCTTGATCGCCCAATAGTGGCGGACCATGCGCAACATGGTGTCGTTGCCTTCAGAGCCGGAGCCGGTAAAGAACACGTGGTTCATGCCGGCCGGTGCGATCTCGGAAATCACCTTGGCCAGTTCCAGCACCGGCGGGTGAGCGGTCTGGAAGAACAGGTTGTAGTACGGCAGCTCTTTCATCTGCTTGGCGGCGGCGTCAGCCAGTTCATCGCGACCGTAACCGATCGCCACGCACCACAGGCCGGCCATGCCGTCGAGGATCTTGTTGCCTTCGCTGTCCCACAGGTAAACGCCGTGGGCTTTGGTGATAATCCGTGGGCCTTTCACTTTCAATTGCTTGAAATCGCTGAACGGCGCCAGGTGGTGATCATTGCTCAAGGCTTGCCATTCACGGGTTTGCGGGTTGTTGCTGGACATACCAATCTCCTAGACTTTTCAGGTGAGGGCGCGCCAATCCTGAGGCGCGCCCGACGCATCAGACGGCGAAGAGCAGGAATTCCCGCTCCCACGAACTGATCACGCGCTTGAAGTTTTCATGCTCGGCCCGCTTGACCGCGACGTAGCCTGTGATGAATTTTTGACCCAAATATTTTTCGATGGTCTTGCTGTTTTCCATACGCTCAAGGGCGTCTTCGATGGTCAGCGGCAGGCGCAGGTTGCGGCGCTCATATCCGCGGCCCACCACCGGCGCGCTTGGGTTATGACCTTCGACCATACCGATGTAGCCGCACAGCAGGCTGGCGGCAATCGCCAGGTACGGATTGGCGTCGGCGCCCGGCAGGCGGTTTTCCACGCGACGGTTCTGCGGGCCGGCATCCGGTACGCGCAGGCCGACGGTGCGGTTTTCTTCGCCCCATTCCACGTTCACCGGCGCCGAGGTGTCGGGCAGGAAGCGGCGGAACGAGTTCACGTTGGGGGCAAACAGCGGCAGCAATTCAGGGATGAATTTCTGCAGGCCACCGATGTGGTTGAGGAACAGCTGGCTCATGGTCCCGTCTTCATTAGAGAAGACGTTCTTGCCGGTGGCGATGTCGATGATGCTCTGGTGCAGGTGCATCGCGCTGCCGGGCTCGCCGGTCATGGGCTTGGCCATGAAGGTGGCGGCCACGTTGTGCTTGAGTGCGGCCTCGCGCATGGTGCGTTTGAACACCAGGATCTGGTCGGCCAGGGACAGCGCATCGCCATGACGGAAGTTGATTTCCATCTGCGCGGTGCCGTCTTCATGGATCAGGGTATCGAGGTCCAGCTCCTGGAGTTCACACCAGTCGTAGACGTCTTCGAACAACGGGTCGAACTCGTTGGCCGCTTCTATAGAGAAGGACTGGCGACCGGTCTCCGGGCGCCCGGAACGGCCGATCGGCGGTTGCAGCGGGAAGTCCGGGTCTTCGCAGCGTTTGGTCAGGTAGAACTCCATCTCCGGCGCCACAATGGGCTGCCAGCCTCGGTCGGCGTAGAGCTGGAGGACTTTCTTAAGCACGTTGCGCGGCGACAGCTCGATCGGGTTGCCTTGCTTGTCGTAGGTGTCGTGAATCACCTGGGCGGTAGGCTCGATGGCCCAGGGCACCAGGAATACGGCGTTCTGGTCGGGGCGGCAGATCATGTCGATGTCGGCCGGGTCGAGCAATTCGTAATAGATGTCGTCTTCGACATAGTCGCCGGTCACGGTCTGCAACAGAACGCTCTCGGGCAGGCGCATGCCTTTTTCGGCAATGAACTTGTTGGTCGGCGAGATCTTGCCCCGGGTGATACCGGTGAGGTCGCCAATCATGCATTCGACTTCTGTGATCTTGTGGTCTTTCAACCAATCGGTGAGCTGGTCGAGGTTGTTACTCATAAATGCCTCTGGGCTGTGTTTCCTGACATCCATTAAAGGTCAGGCGTTGTTTGACGCAGCATCCGCGTCGCGTTGCATCGCCCGCTTTCGACAGGCCGAGCCAAAAGCCTGGAAGATCGCGAGGTAGTGCGGGTTAGAGCTTACCTGCCATTCGGGGTGCCATTGCACTCCTAAAGCAAAAGCCTTGCCCGCGGTGTAAGAAAAAGCTTCGATCAACCCATCCGGCGCAGTGGCTTCGACCTGCAGCCCCGGCGCCAGGCGATCGACACCTTGGCCGTGAATCGAGTTGACCTGAATGGTCTGCGGCAACCCCAGGCTTGCCAAGACGCCATTCGGGGCGATCGCGACGCTGTGCGCCGGGCCGTACTGAATTTCAACCGGCTGGGTGTCATCTTCGCGGTGATCCATCATGCCCGGCACTTCATGAACCTTCTGGTGCAGGCTGCCGCCCAACGCCACGTTCATTTCCTGGAACCCACGGCAGATGCCCAGCACCGGCACGCCTGCCGCAATCGCGGCACGCAGCAACGGCAGCGTGGTCTGGTCCCGTGCAGAATCATGAGCAGTCCCGGGCGTGCTGGCCGGACCGTCGTAGAGAAAAGGTTCGATATTGGAGGGGGAGCCGGTAAACAGGATGCCATCCAGGCCGTCAAGAATATTGGCCGGTTCGAGCAGATCGCCCAAGGATGGAATGATCAATGGCAAGCCCTTGGCAGCGGTGGCCACTGCACGGACGTATTTGTCGCCACTGATGTGATAAGCATGCAGACCGACCTGTTTGGAGCAGGCGGTGACGCCGATTAACGGCAGGCGAGACATGAAGCACCCCGGTATTATTGCTGTTATGGGTTTGAATCGAGCTTAGCCTTGTTCATTTTTTTACACAACACCCCCGTAAAAAATACAACACGGCCCGCTCAAGCCTGCTAGTCCCAAGGCCATCAAACCCAAAAAACCGCCCCAAAAAGCCCCAAAAAAGGCCTGGAGGCGCTTTTTTAGGGCAAAAAAGGCCTCGCTTGACTTCGGCTAGCCGTTCGGGTTGACTGAAACCAGAAAAGATCAATGATTGATATTTTTAACAACAAAGGTGTTGCATCATGTCGGTACCCCCGCGTGCCGTTCAGCTTAACGAAGCGAACGCGTTCCTTAAGGATCATCCTGAGGTTCTGTACGTAGACCTTCTAATTGCGGATATGAATGGTGTGGTGCGCGGCAAGCGCATCGAACGCACCAGCCTCCACAAGGTTTACGAGAAGGGCATTAACCTGCCTGCCTCTTTATTTGCCCTGGATATCAACGGCTCGACGGTGGAAAGCACTGGCCTGGGTCTGGACATCGGTGATGCTGACCGAATCTGTTATCCGATCCCTGACACCCTGTGCAATGAGCCGTGGCAAAAGCGCCCAACCGCGCAACTGCTGATGACCATGCACGAACTTGAAGGTGAACCTTTCTTCGCCGATCCTCGCGAAGTGCTCCGCCAAGTTGTCAGCAAGTTTGACGACCTCGGTTTGACCATCTGCGCAGCCTTCGAGCTTGAGTTCTACCTGATCGACCAGGAGAACGTGAACGGCCGCCCACAACCGCCCCGCTCGCCGATCTCCGGCAAACGCCCGCACTCGACTCAGGTCTACCTGATCGACGACCTCGACGAATACGTCGACTGCCTCCAGGACATTCTGGAAGGTGCCAAAGAGCAAGGCATCCCGGCTGACGCGATCGTCAAGGAAAGTGCCCCGGCGCAGTTCGAAGTGAACCTGCACCACGTGGCCGACCCGATCAAGGCTTGCGATTACGCAGTACTGCTCAAGCGCCTGATCAAGAACATCGCCTACGACCATGAGATGGACACCACCTTCATGGCCAAGCCTTACCCAGGCCAGGCAGGCAATGGTTTGCACGTACACATTTCGATCCTGGACAAGGAAGGCAAGAACATCTTTGCCAGCGAGGATCCCGAGCAGAACGCCGCATTGCGTCACGCGATCGGCGGTGTGCTGGAGACCCTACCCGCCCAAATGGCGTTCCTGTGCCCCAACGTCAACTCCTACCGTCGTTTCGGCGCACAGTTCTACGTGCCGAACTCGCCGTGCTGGGGCCTGGACAACCGGACTGTGGCGATTCGCGTACCGACCGGCTCCTCGGATGCCGTCCGTATCGAGCACCGCGTAGCCGGTGCCGACGCCAACCCTTACCTGCTGATGGCTTCGGTCCTGGCAGGTGTGCACCACGGTCTGACCAACAAGATCGAACCGGGCGCACCCGTGGAAGGCAACAGCTACGAGCAAAACGAACAGAGCCTGCCGAACAACCTGCGCGATGCCTTGCGCGAGTTGGACGACAGCGAGGTGATGGCCAAGTACATCGATCCTAAATACATCGATATCTTCGTCGCCTGTAAGGAAAGTGAGCTGGAAGAGTTCGAACACTCCATCTCCGACCTTGAGTACAACTGGTACCTGCATACTGTGTAAGCAGTGGTTGCACTGAAAAACGCCTCCGGCCTTTGGTCTGTGGCGTTTTTTTATGGGTTTCTTCCGGTGGACCGAGTCGGCCTCATCGGGAGCAAGCCCCCTCCCACAGTTGACTGCATTGCAAGGTTGGAACTCAGTCAACTGTGGGAGGGGTGCTCCCGATGGCGCCTTGGCAGACAACACCGGTTCCTGCTCATACAATGCCCGCTGCCTTGTAGGAGACTTCCATGACCACCCGCCCCGCCGCCCCTCGCAAACCCCGCGCCCGCAGCCAGGCCCGGATCGACGCGATCCTCGACGCCGCCCGCACCTTGCTGGCGACCGAAGGCGTGGCCAGTTTGTCGATCTACAGCGTGGCGGAACGGGCACAGATTCCACCGTCGTCGGTGTATCACTTTTTCGCCAGCGTGCCGGCGCTCCTCGAAGCGTTGACCGCCGATGTGCATGCAGCCTTTCGTGCAGCCATTCAGGCACCTATCGAGCACGCGTCACTCAAGCACTGGCGCGACCTGTCCTGCATCGTCGAACAGCGCATGCTCACGGTCTACGAGCACGACGCCGCCGCACGCCAGCTGATCCTCGCTCAGCATGGGCTCACCGAAGTGACCCAGGCCGACCGCCAGCATGATCTGGAATTGGGGGACTTGATGCTGGCCGTGTTCAACCGCCACTTCGAAGTGCCGACGCTGCCTGAGGATGTGGATGTGTTCGCGTTGGCGCTGGAGCTGAGCGACCGCGTCTATGCGCGCTCGGTGCATCAGCATGGGCAGATTACGCCGCGCATGGCTGAGGAAGGCATGCGGGTATTTGATGCGTATGTGGGGCTTTATTTGCCGGCATATCTGCCCAAGCGCCAAGTATTGGGTTGACTGCGCCGGCCTCTTCGCGAGCAAGCCCGCGCCCACATTTGAAGGCATTCCACTGTTGGAACTCGGTCAAATGTGGGAGCGGGCTTGCTCGCGAAAGCGGCCTTAAAAGCACCGCAAATCCCGATCACAACTTGGCGATCGACACCTCGGTGGACTTAACGAAGGCAATCACTTCGCTGCCAATCACCAACTCCAGCTCTTTGACCGAACGGGTAGTGATCACAGACGTCACGATACCGGACGCCGTCTGCACGTCGATTTCCGATAGCACGTCACCTTCGACGATTTCCTTGATGGTGCCTTTGAACTGGTTACGCACGTTGATGGCTTTAATAGTCATGGTGTACTTCCTTCGAGGGACAAGTGAGTTATTGAGCCCAACGCAATTGCGTCGGCAGCGGTGAAACAGGTTCGGGCTCCGGCGGCGTGCCGGGCAGCGACAGCACACGGTTAAGCACTTGGGCTTCCAGCGCAGCCAGGCGATGCGAGCCACGGGCGCGGGGGCGCGGCAGATCGACAATCAGGTCCAGGCCGATTTCGCCGTCTTCGATCAGGATGACCCGGTCGGCAATCGCCACGGCCTCGCTGACGTCGTGGGTCACCAGCAACACGGTGAAGCCGTGCTTCTGCCACAGGTTTTCGATCAGTTGCTGCATCTCGATGCGGGTCAGGGCGTCCAGGGCGCCCAGGGGTTCATCGAGGAGCAGCAGGCGCGGTTGGTGAATCAGCGCACGCGCCAAGGCCACCCGTTGCTTCTGGCCACCGGACAAGGCCGCCGGCCACTCATTGGCACGCTCGGCCAGGCCAACCGCCTCCAGCGCCTCCAGCGCTTTGGGGCGCCAGTTACCGTTGAGACCCAGGCCCACGTTGTCGATGATCTTTTTCCACGGCAGCAGGCGTGCTTCCTGGAACATCAACCGCGTGTCTTCAATCGCTTCGCTCAGCGCTGCGGAGCCGGCCAACAGCTCGCCGCCGCTGGCTTTGTCGAGGCCGGCCAGCAAGCGCAGCAAGGTACTTTTGCCACAGCCACTGCGCCCGACCACGGCCACAAACTGCCCAGCGGGGATGTGCAGGTCGATGTCCTTAAGGACTTCGCGCGTACCAAAGGCCTTGCGCAATTTGCGCACCGCCAGCGGGATACCCTTGAGCAGGCGCGGAGGTTGTTGAGCGGTCATGCCGCACCTACTTTGTTCACTTGGTAAGCCGGGTGCCAGCGCAGCCACACACGTTCCAGACCGCGCGCAGCCAAGTCGGCGAGTTTGCCGAGGATGGCGTACATGACGATGGCCAATACCACCACGTCGGTTTGCAGGAATTCACGGGCATTCATCGCCAGGTAACCAATGCCGGAGCTGGCCGAGATGGTTTCCGCCACGATCAGCGTCAGCCACATAAAGCCCAGCGCAAAACGCACGCCGACCAGAATCGAAGGCAACGCGCCCGGCAGGATCACCTGACGGAACAGGCTGAAGCCGGACAAGCCGTAGCTGCGCGCCATTTCCACCAACGCCGGGTCGACGTTGCGAATGCCGTGGTAGGTATTCAGGTAAATCGGGAACAACGTGCCAAGGGCGACCAGGAAAATCTTCGCGGTCTCGTCAATCCCGAACCACAGGATCACCAGCGGAATCAGCGCCAGGTGGGGCACGTTGCGGATCATCTGTACCGAGCTGTCCAACAGGCGCTCGCCCCATTTCGACAGGCCGGTGATAAAGCCCAGGGCCAGGCCGATGCTGCCACCGATCACAAAGCCCAGGCCGGCACGCCAGCCGCTGATGGCCAGGTGCGTCCAGATTTCGCCGCTGCGCACCAGGTTAACCCCGGCTTCGATGACCGCACTCGGCGCCGGCAGAATGCGTGTCGACAACCAACCCGCCGACACCGACAACTGCCACACCGCGAGCAATAAGACCGGTAGCACCCAAGGCGCGACACGATGGCTTAATTTTTCAACGTTCATGACGGCGCCTCAGCTCTGCGACGCAGCTTTGGGAAGGATGTCGTTGGCGACCATCTCGCCGAACGGGCTGACGTAACCGGCACTTTTCGGCAACGCGGGACGTTCAATGTCCAGGTGCGGAAACAGCAGCTCAGCCACGCGGTACGACTCTTCCAGGTGTGGATAACCGGAGAAGATGAAGGTATCGATGCCCAGCGCAGCGTACTCATTGACGCGTGCCGCCACGGTGGGGCCATCACCTACCAGCGCCGTACCGGCACCACCGCGTACCAGGCCGACACCGGCCCACAGGTTGGGGCTGACTTCGAGGTTGTCACGGTTGCCGCCGTGCAAGGCCGCCATGCGTTGCTGGCCGACGGAGTCGAAGCGCGCCAGGGACGCCTGGGCGCGGGCGATGGTCTCGTCATCCAGGTGGGAGATCAGTTTGTCGGCGGCTTTCCACGCCTCATCGTTGGTTTCCCGCACGATCACATGCAGACGGATGCCGAAACGCACCGTGCGCCCCAGTTTCGCGGCCTTGGCCCGCACCTGTTCAATTTTTTCCGCGACCGCGGCCGGAGGCTCGCCCCAGGTCAGCACCATTTCCACTTGTTCAGCGGCCAGGTCCTGGGCGGCTTCGGAGGAGCCGCCGAAGTACAGCGGCGGACGCGGCTGCTGGATCGGCGGGTAGAGCAATTTGGCGCCTTTGACGCTGATGTGTTCGCCGTCGTAATCCACGGTTTCACCTTCCAGCACACGACGCCAGATGCGGGTGAACTCCACGGAGGCCTGATAGCGCTCTTCGTGGCTGAGGAACAAACCGTCGCCGGCCAGCTCTTCCGGATCACCGCCGGTCACCAGGTTAAACAGCGCACGGCCACCGGACAGGCGGTCCAGGGTCGCCGCCTGACGCGCAGCCACCGTCGGGGAAATGATCCCGGGGCGCAGGGCGACGAGGAATTTCAGACGCTGGGTCACCGGGATCAGCGAGGCGGCCACCAGCCACGAGTCTTCGCAGGAGCGGCCGGTCGGGATCAGCACCCCGCCGAAACCCAGGCGGTCGGCCGCCTGTGCCACTTGTTGCAGGTAACCGTGGTCAACGGCGCGAGCGCCTTCGGCGGTACCCAGGTAATGGCCGTCGCCGTGGGTAGGCAGGAACCAGAAAATAGTGAGGCTCATGGAGTTGTCTCCTGAAGAAGTCGAATTACGGCGCTTTGGCAACGGCGGCGGGTGGCGTCCAGATCACGTCCTTGATGCTCAAGGGTTTGGGGATCAATTTGAGCTGGTAGAAGCTGTCGGCGATTTTCTGCTGGGCGGCGACCACTTCCGGGGTCAGGAACAGCGCGCCGTAGCCTTGGCGCTTCACCGAGATCAGGGTGATGTCAGCCGGTAGGCCGAGCAGCGGTGCGACTTGTTCCGTGACTTCCTGCGGGTTGGCTTTGGACCACTCACCTACCGCACGCACTTCTTCCACCAGCGCCTTGATCACATCCGGGTGCTGTGTGGCGTACGGTTTGGTGGCCAGGTAGAACTGGTGGTTGTCGGCGATGCCGGTGCCATCACGCAGGGTGCGCGCTTGCAGTTGTTTTTCGGCGGCGGCCTGGTACGGGTCCCAGATCACCCAGGCGTCGACGCTGCCACGCTCGAACGCGGCGCGGGCATCGGCGGGCGGCAGGAACACGGTGTGCACGTCGGTGTATTTCAGGCCGGCATCCTCCAGGGCGCGTACCAGCAGGTAGTGCACGTTGGAGCCTTTGTTGAGCACGATTTTCTTGCCTTTGAGCTCGGCCACGGAGTTGATCGTCGAGTCTTTGGGCACCAGGATCGCTTCACTGGTCGGCGCAGGCGGTTCGTAGGCGACATAAAGCAGATCGGCGCCGGCTGCCTGGGCAAATACCGGCGGGGTTTCGCCGGTGACGCCGAAGTCGATGGAACCGACGTTCAGGCCTTCGAGCAGTTGCGGGCCACCGGGGAATTCCGTCCACTGCACCTGCACGCCTTGGGCGGCCAGGCGTTTTTCCAGCGTGCCCTTGGCTTTGAGCAACACCAGGGTGCCGTACTTTTGATAACCGATCCGCAGGGTTTCGGCGGCGTGGGCTTGAACCATGGCGCCGAAGGACACAGCCGCAGCAAACAGTGCGACCAGACCACGACGCAAGATGACAGTGCGCATGGCGCTCTCTCCAAAAAATGCGATTGGGGGGTTGGCTGCACCTGCTTGGCCGTTGGCGGCTGAGTAAGGTGAGTACTACAAAATCCGGTAAGGCTTAAATGCTCCAGCGAGCACTCAACAAACGGTCATTCAACACATTGGGATCAAGGGGTTTCGGGCGACGGGCCATGGCGCTGTAGAGGGTCTCCAGGGCCTCGTGCAAACGCTGTTCAAGCACTGGCACCAGTTGCGCCTGGGCACTGCCCTCGCCGTAAGCGATCTGGCTGTCTTCGGCAAAGATGCCGTGGAGCAGCTCCTGGGCTTTGAGCGCCGACAACACCGGCTTCAAGGCGTAGTCCACTGCCAGCATGTGGGCGATGCTGCCGCCGGTGGCCATCGGCAAGACGATCTTGTGGGCCAGGGCGCGCTCAGGCAGCAGATCGAGCACGGTTTTCAACGCACCCGAGAACGAGGCCTTGTAGACCGGCGTGGCGATGACCAGGCCGTCGGCGTTGGCGACTTGCTGCAACAGATCGATAACTTTGGGGCTGTCGAAGCGGGCGTGCAGCAAGTCTTCGGCCGGGAAGTCCCGTATCTGATAACTCACCACTTCCACGCCTTTGTCTTGCAGCCACTGACGGGTTTTTTCCAGCAAGACCCCGGAGCGGGAACGCTGGCTGGGACTGCCTCCAAGTGTTACGACCAGCATGCAGGTATTCCTTGAGCAAGTGTCGGCGGTTCGCTGTGTGCGGTGGCGCCAAGATGGGACAGACCATATCAGCTGATTTATATATCTATAAATCTTATTTTTTCATTTGTTTATTCCCTAAAAATATATGAGATTTATGAATCTTCAGACGAAAAAAAAGGCCGTCGAAACGGCCTGAAAACCCCTGCTGTGTGAGACGGTCTACAACTTGAAATGCGCTCAAAATGTGGGAGCGGGCTTGTTCGCGAAGGCGGTGTGTCATTCAAAGGTGCATCAACTGACAGCCCCTCCCACACTGGATTATGTGTCAGCGATTAGGCTGTGGGGTCAGCCGCAGATACGGCTTCACCGCGCGATAGCCTTTGGGAAAGCGTTGCTTGATTTCTTCCTCGTCCTTGAGCGACGGCACAATCACCACGTCATCGCCGTCCTGCCAATTGGCGGGTGTGGCGACCTTGTGGCTGTCGGTCAGCTGCAGCGAGTCGATAACCCGCAGGATTTCGTGGAAGTTGCGGCCGGTACTGGCCGGGTAGGTAATGGTCAGGCGAATCTTCTTGTTCGGGTCGATCACGAACAAGGAGCGCACGGTGAGGGTGTCACTGGCATTCGGGTGGATCAGGTCGTACAGGTCCGACACCGTGCGATCGGCATCCGCCAGGATCGGGAAGTTAACGACCGTGTTCTGGGTTTCGTTGATGTCTTCGATCCACTTGTGGTGCGAGTCCACCGGGTCTACCGACAGCGCAATCGCCTTGACGCCGCGCTTGGCGAATTCGTCCTTGAGCTTGGCGGTAAAGCCCAACTCGGTGGTGCACACCGGAGTGAAGTCCGCCGGATGGGAAAACAGCACGCCCCAGCTATCGCCCAGCCATTCATGGAAGCGAATCTTGCCGGCGCTGGAATCCTGTTCAAAGTCGGGGGCGATGTCGCCCAATCTTAGGCTCATGGTGTGGCTCCTGGTGAGTGCTTATGGAGCCTACTGTGCATGGGTTATAGATTATTTAAAAAGAATAAATATCGCTTTATTTAGATGATAAACGAATATTAAAAATCAATTCATTGGACGCGGGAAACGCTGAGGATCAACATCCAACACAAGGTTCGAGAAGGCCTTGAGACGCTGTACCAAGAGGGGTTTCAGGAAGGGCTTGCGGGGGTTGAGCCCGACTTGAAAAGAAAGACACCTTGCCCGGCATTGCGCCGGGCAAGGTTTACAGTCTTACAACAGCTTCACGCTACTAGAACAGTGGCAGCGAGTAGCTGACGATCAAACGGTTTTCGTCCTGGGAACGGGTGTTCGCCAGATCGGTACGCCACATAGCGTTTTTCCAGGCAACGCCGAGGTTTTTCAGCGGGCCTTCTGGAATCACGTAGGCAACGGTGATGTCGCGTTCCCACTCGGACTGACCGGTGGTTTCAGCGCGACCAGCGTTGTTGGCGATGGTGTCGATGTCGCTACCTTTGAGGTACACAACACCGGCCGTCAGGCCTGGCAGGCCAACCTTGGCGAAATCGTAAGCGTAACGTGCTTGCCAGGTACGCTCGCCTGCGCGGGCGAACTTCTGGATTTGCATGTCAGTAGTCAGGTACGCCGACGAACCGTCACCTTGGTTCAGCCACGGGAAGTCGCTGCTGCCGTTGCTGACCTGGTAACCACCACCAAACGTGTGACCTGCAACGGTGTACAGGAACAGGCCGCTGTACAGGTTGTTGTCAACCTTACCCTTGCCGGCGTTGAAGGTGTTGTAGTTGCCGGTGGTGTAATAGGCAGGCGTGTTACCGTTCAGACCGTCGTCGGTGCTGTGGAAGTAACGCAAGTCAGACTTCAATACGCCCGGGCCGATCGACCAGTTGTGGGTCAGACCCAGGAAGTGTTGCTTGTAGAAGTCTTCCAGGTTGCCGTAGTAGTACTGGGCAGTCAGATCCTTGTTGATCTTGTAGTCACCACCTGCGTAGTAGAACTTATTGACGAACTTGCCGGCGCTGTAGTTAGAGCTACCGTTGGCACCGCCCAGCGACAAGCCTTCGTTGTTGCTGGAGTTACGGCCCTTGGCATGCTCAATCTGACCACCAACCAAGGTCAAATCCTTGATGTCGTTGGTAGTGATCTGGCCACCTTGGAAGGTTTGCGGCAGCAGACGACCGTCGTTGGTCACGATAACTGGCAGCTTAGGCTGCAAAGTGCCCAGCTTCAGTTCGGTCTGGGAGACTTTGACCTTACCGGTCACGCCCAGGCTGGCGAAATCACTGACAGCCTTGTTGCCGTCGCTTGGGAACACAGTGCCGCCCGAAGAGGTGCCGCTGTAGTTGCCGTGGTTATCGCGGCTGGAGTCCAGACGCATGCCGTACAGGCCGATAGCGTCAACACCAAACTGAACGGTACCTTGGGTGTAACCCGAGATGAAACGCAGGTCGAAGCCTTGGCCCCATTCTGCGTTCTTGCTACGGCTGCTCGCCGTAGGCGCGCCGTCACGGTTGTCAGTGTTGATGTAGAAGTTACGCAGACCCAGAGTGGCCTTGCTGTCTTCGATGAAACCGGCAGCGCCTGCTTGCTGAGCGATTGCGCCCAGGGTCACAGCCAACGCCAATGTTGACTTCTTCATGTACCGCTCCTCTCATTTCTAATTTTTGTATTTCTTTGGTCCCGGATCTGACGCCCTGGATCCACAGATGCGCGATTAGCGCCAGATAGTGACTACCAAGTCAATCGTAACTTTGTATGTCTACTACCTTGGTCTAAACGCTGTTGATTTGGTCCCTGCAGGGTAATGAGTTTTTCATACACCCAAAAAGAATTGTTTCATTCTTTTTCATACGATTCAGGAATAAGACTTTGCATGCAGCAAGCCGGTCAGCATAGACCAACCGCCCCATAAGCTAATTCCTAAATGGTATTTACTAGCCTTTTTTTAGATCGATTAGTGTTGCCGTACAGTTGCATACGTCACCCACGATCAAAAAGGCGACGCCATCATGGCCAAAGGCACATCCTCTCGTCAATTTGTTACAGTTTTTGTGTCACTAATAATTTCTTTTGGTGTCCAAGCGGCCGATTTAACCATCGGCTATCAAACCGGCATCGACCCCAGCAAAGTCGCCCAGGCCGATGGGCTCTACGAAAAGGCGTTTGGCGAGAAGATTGCCTGGCGCCGATTCAACAGTGGGCCGCAAGTCGTCACGGCTATCGCATCCGGCGATGTACAAATCGGTAACCTGGGTTCCAGCCCTCTAGCAGCGGCGGCTTCACGCAATCTACCGATCGTAGCCTTTATGGTATCGGCGCAGATCAATGCTTCTGAAGCGCTGGTGGTGCGTAATGGCAGCGGCATCGACACACCAGAGGACCTGGTCGGCAAAACCATCGCCACCCCCTTCGTCTCAACCTCTCATTACAGCCTGCTCGGCGCGCTGAAGCATTGGGGCCTGGACGCCCAAAAAGTCAACGTGGTGAACCTGCAGCCCGCAGAGATTGCCGCCGCGTGGAAACGTGGCGATATCGACGGTGCGTTCGTGTGGTCGCCAGCCCTGGGCGAGATCCGCAAGACCGGAAAAACCCTGACAGATGCGGCCCAGGTGGGCCAGTGGGGAGCGCCGACATTCGAAGTGTGGGTGGCACGCAAGGATTTCGCGGAAAAACATCCTGACGTAGTGGCCAAGTTTGCCAAGGTCACGCTGGATTCTTTCGCCGACTATGCCGCCCATAAAAACGGCTGGACGGTAGACTCTGAACCGGTGCAGAAAATCGCCAAATTGACAGGTTCGAATGCCGTGGATATTCCTGAGCTCTTGGCCGGCACCACCTTCCCGGATGCCCAGGCGCAGCAAACCGAAGCCCTGCTTAAAGGGGGCACAGCGAAGGCGATTGGAGAGACAGCGACGTTTTTGCAGGAACAGGGGAAGATCGAAGCGGTGTTGCCGGATTACTCAGCGTACGTGACCGACAAGTTCATCAACCCGTAAGCCAGCTCCTGCAGGAGCCGGCTTTTTATCAGGCAGGAAAATCGGCGTTAGAGGGCCTTCTCGAAAATCTTCGAATTACGCTGGTAGTTGTACAGCGAGGCTCGCGCCGAAGGCAGACGATCAACGCTGCTCGGTACAAAACCACGCTCACGGAACCAGTGGGCGGTACGCGTGGTGAGGACAAACAGCGTCTTCAACCCCTGCGCTCGGGCTCGGGTTTCGATGCGCTCCAGCAACACATCACCGCGCGCACCGTGGCGGTATTCCGGGTTCACGGCCAGGCATGCCAACTCACCGGCGTCCGAGTCTGCGATTTGATACAGCGCCGCACAGGCGATGATCATGCCTTCGCGTTCGACCACACTGAACTGCTCGATCTCACGCTCCAGCACTTCGCGCGAACGCCGTACCAGAATGCCCTGCTCTTCCAGCGGGCTGATCAGGTCGAGCAAACCGCCGACATCTTCAATCGCCGCTTCGCGCACCAGTTCAAATTGCTCCTGGGCCACCAGCGTACCGCCGCCATCCCGGGTAAACAGTTCGGTGAGCAATGCGCCGTCTTCGGCGTAGCTGACGATATGGCTGCGCCCTACGCCGCCACGGCAGGCTTCGGCGGCGGCGTCGAGCAGTTCAGCCTGATAGTTGTTGCCCAGGCGCTGCAGGTGCGCCGGCACTTGTTGCGGGCGCAGCTCACGAACCAGGCGACCGTGTTCATCGATCAGCCCCAGGTCGGCGCCAAACAGCAGCAGCTTGTCCGCACCCAGGTCGATGGCGGCGCGGGTGGCAACGTCTTCGCAGGCCAGGTTGAAGATCTCCCCGGTGGGCGAGTAACCCAACGGCGACAGCAGTACGATGGAGCGCTCATCCAACAGACGGTTGATGCCCTTGCGGTCGACCCGGCGCACTTCGCCGGTGTGGTGGTAATCCACGCCTTCCAGCACACCGATCGGCCGCGCGGTGACCAGGTTGCCGCTGGCCACCCGCAGGCGCGAGCCTTGCATCGGCGACGAGGCCATGTCCATGGACAGGCGCGCTTCGATCGCAATACGCAGCTGGCCGACCGCGTCGATCACACACTCCAGCGTCGCGGCATCGGTGATGCGCAAGCCTTCGTGGTAAACCGGGGTCAGGCCGCGCGCTTCAAGGCGCGCTTCGATTTGTGGGCGCGAACCGTGGACCAGCACCAGCCGCACGCCCAGGCTGTGAAGCAGCACCAGGTCGTGAACGATATTGCCGAAGTTGGGATGTTCCACACCGTCGCCGGGCAGCATGACCACAAAGGTGCAGTCGCGGTGGGCGTTGATGTAAGGCGAAGCGTGACGAAGCCAATTGACGTATTCGGGCATAACACCTGGGCCTGTAATAAAAAGCAGCCAAAAAAGGATGAATCGTGAAAGCGCACAGCGGGCTGATGGTTATCGTCGGAACAGGCTTGGCGACACGCTCACTCTCCTTATGTACGAATGGGCTGGGGTTAATTTATGCAGGTTTGAGGCAGTAATGTTCGATCAGTTCTCGCAATAGACGCACTGTAGGCGTCAAGCGTGACATTTCGAGGTACTCGCCTGGCTGGTGAGCGCAGGCAATATCGCCAGGGCCGAGCACCAGGGTTTCACAACCAAGGCGCTGAAGATAAGGCGCTTCGGTGCCGAACGCTACTGCTTCGGCACGATGACCGGTCAATCGCTCCGCCACCCGCACCAGCTCGGCGTCTTCGGCCTGCTCGAACGGCGGCACTTCGGGGAACAGCGGCGCGTAGTCGATCTTGACTTTGTGGCGCTCGGCCAAGGGTTCGAGCTTCTGCCGGATAGCGTCGCGCAGTACTTGCGGGTCCATGCCCGGCAAGGGCCGCAGGTCGAATTCCAGGGAACATTGACCGCAAATGCGGTTGGGATTGTCGCCACCGTGGATGCAGCCGAAGTTCATGGTCGGTTGCGGCACGCTGAATTGCGGGTTGCGGTACTCACGCTGCCAGGCCAGGCGCAGGCCACGCAGTTCGCCGATGGCGTCGTGCATGGCTTCAAGAGCGCTGTGGCCCAGGCTTGGGTCCGACGAATGGCCGCTTTGGCCCAAAATATCAATACGCTCCATCATCACGCCTTTGTGCAGGCGGATCGGCTTAAGCCCCGTCGGCTCACCGATCACCGCCGCGCGACCCAACGGGCGCCCCGCCTCGGCCAGCGCGCGAGCGCCGGACATGGAGCTTTCTTCGTCGCAGGTGGCGAGGATCAGCAACGGTTGCTTGAACGGCTGATCCAACAATGGCAACACCGCTTCAATGGCCAGTGCAAAAAAGCCCTTCATGTCGCAGCTGCCCAACCCCACCCAACGGCCGTCGACTTCCGTCAGTTTGAGCGGGTCGGTTTTCCACAGCGCAGCATCATAAGGAACGGTGTCGCTATGACCGGCCAGCACCAGGCCGCCAGGGCCGCTGCCAAAACTGGCGAGCAGGTTGAACTTGCCAGGGCTGACTTGCTGGATATCGATGGCAAAACCCAGGTCGCCCAGCCAACTGGCGAGCAGGTCGATCACCGGGCGGTTGGTCTGGTCGAGAGACGCTTGGGTGCAACTGACCGACGGCGCGGCAACCAACGCGGCGAATTGCTCTTTCATGGACGGTAACGGCATGCGCGGCCTCTCAACTTCCCGGATGAGCCCCACTATAGAACCATCTGCACGACACAATAAACCGTTGCGGCGCGTTGCCGGGCTCAGTCCTGTACACTGCACGACCTTGGCAGCCACTCTTTTCCCCGGCTGCGCTCCCGATCCTGGATTTTCCGGCCATGCAGAAAGAAACCGAAATCAAGCTCCGCGTCAGCCGCGAAACCCTCGCCGCGCTGCGTGAGCACCCGCTACTGAAAAAACGCAACAAAAGTGGCTGGGAACGCCGTGAGTTGATGAACCAGTATTTCGACACCCCCGAGCGCGACCTGGCCCAGGCCAAAGTCGCCCTGCGCCTGCGCAAGGACGGTGACGAAATCATCCAGACCCTCAAGACCCGTGGCCAAAGCGTCGCCGGTTTGTCGGAACGCAACGAGTTCAACTGGGACCTGCCCAAAGCCAAGCTCGACGTGAAGAAACTCGACGGCGAGTGCTGGCCCGAGCAACTGGCCGAGCTGGACAAAAAGACCCTGAAGCCGATTTTCACCACCGATTTCGTGCGTGAGCGCGCTGAAATCGCCTGGGGACGTGGCAAGACCAAGGTGGTCATCGAAGCCGCCCTGGACTTGGGCCATGTGGTCGTCGGCAAGCAGAAAGAAGAAATCTGCGAGCTGGAACTGGAACTGCGCGAAGGTGAACCGGCTGCCCTGCTGGAACTCGCCGCCGAACTGGCCGCCACCCTGGCACTGATGCCCTGCGATATCAGCAAAGCCGAGCGTGGTTACCGCTTGTACGACGCCAACAGCTACTCGCTGAGCCTGCCGGCGCCGCAGATCCAAGCCGAAATGCCGTTGGACGACGCTTTCGCCGCCATCATGTGGCACCTGCTGGGCAGCAGCCAGCGCCTGGCCGAACAATACCGTTTCAACGGCCACTGGCGCCTGCTGCAGGACTGGGTCGACAACCTCGGCGAACTGCGCGCCCTGATCGGCAGCCTCGGCCAGGCCGCTCCGCGTCAATCCACCAGTGAACTGCGCAGCGCGCTGGATGCGTTGCTGGAAGACTGGCGCCCGCTGGTCCAGGCCGGTGATGACGACGAAGACATTCGCAAAGCCGCACCGGAACAATTCGCTGAAGAGCTGGAAGACGTGCGCTGGGGCTTGTTCTCGCTGAACACCTCGCGCTGGCTGCTGGCACGCACCTGGACCACCGACCGCAACGTGCGTGGCAACCGCCAGGGCGCCGCGCAAATCACCAACTGGCTACCGCGCCTGCTGGCTGACGATGCCGTCGCCCTGCAACTGCCGCGCTATCAGCAGCAACCGGAAGACCTGGCCGAGCAACTGCCGCGTATCGAGCGCATCCAGGCCTGGCTGCATCACGCGCGCCACGTGGTGGATATTCCGGAACTGGACCGTTTGTACGGCGAGCTGAACAAGCTGGCGCTGCTGGCCAACCAGCCGATCACCGACGAGTCGCTGGATGCGCGCATGCATCAGGCGATTGCGGTGTATCAAAACCGTGCCTGGAAAACGTTGCTGCGCCTGTAAAACCGAGCAATTCGGTCAAATGTGGGAGCGGGCTTGCTCGCGAAAGCGGTGGATCAGTCAACTTCTTGGTGGCTGACACGCCGCATTCGCGAGCAAGCCCGCTCCCACACGGTCAGCGCAATACAGGCAGGCTGGTAGTGGACTTGATCTCGGATAAAGCCACGATCGAGTTGACCTCCTGAATCCCCGGCACCATCGACAGCTTCTCGAAGAAAAACCGCTCGTACGCCTCAATGTCCGAGGTGACGATGCGCAGCAGAAAATCCACCGCCCCCATCAGCACGTAACACTCCAACACTTCCGGAAACCCACGGATCGCCTCGGTGAACTCGGTGAAGTTGGATCGGCCGTGGGCGTTGAGTTTTACCTCGGCAAAAATCTGCGTGTTGAGGCCGATTTTCTTGCGGTCGAGCAGCGTTACCTGACCGCGAATCACGCCTTCTTCCTTCAGCCGTTGAATACGCCGCCAGCACGGCGACTGCGACAGCCCCACCTGCTCGGCGATCTGCGCGCTGGACAGTGAGGCGTCCTCTTGCAGCAAGGCCAGGATACGGCGGTCGTAGACGTCCAACTCACTGTGCATAGAAATACCTTTAATAGCGCTTATCTCGAATTGTTTTATTCAACAAATCGCAAATACGCCCCATCTTAGATAAGAAATCTCCCGCAGCGAATGTAAAAATTTCTTCAGTCGAATCTGGAGAATCAGCATGCACGCCGTCGAAACCACACCGCCCTCTGCCCGCGTCGATGCGTGGGCCGTCAACTGCGCCCATTGCCAGGCGCATTATCAGATCGTTGCCGAGGCCGAACCGGATGTGCTGTGCCGCGTGCTCAATTACTTCGCACTGCAGTTCCTGACGCCACAGCAGGTCAATGTGAACCGGGAGGACGACCTGCTGAACATCGACATCGTGATGGACGGTTTGAGCTGGCATCGGGCCCAGGTGATCGGTGAAAAGATTAGAAACCTGATCAGCGTGTGCTCGCTGGACGTGTGGCCGGCCGATTCCCTGCGGCCTCAGGCGGTGACGGCGGCCAGTCTGTAAAAGCCTGCAATACACACTGGGCGGTGGATGTTCAGCGACTGGCTAGCCTGGAATTACACCCGACACTGCCCAGGAAATGCCCATGCCCGCTGCCTTGCACGATCACCGATTGGAACTGCAGCAATTGCTGCCTGCGCTGGTCGAGCAAAAGCTGATTTCAGCGGAGGTGGCGCAAAGGTTATCGGCGACGCCATCCTCACTGCACCCGCTTGAATGCATCGCAACCGAAGGGTTTTGCCTGGAAACACTGACCCAATGGCTGGCCCGGCATGTCGGGCAGCCTTATCTGCGCATCGACCCGCTCAAGATCGACGTGGCGACGGTAGTGCCCTTGATGTCCCACGCCTTCGCGCAGCGCCACGCGATCCTTGCGGTAGCCGTGGATGCGCAAACCGTCACCGTCGCCAGCGCCCAGCCCCATGTCAGCGGATGGGAAGCCGGGCTGGCGCAGGTGCTGAAACGCTCGATCAAGCGCGTGGTCGCCAACCCCAAGGACATTCAGCGCTGCATTGGCGAGTTTTACCGGCTGGCCCAGTCCGTCAGCGGCGCAGATCAAAAGGTAACGGTGGCCAGCAACTTCGAACTGCTCAACCTCGGCGCCAGCGAGCAGGAGCCGGATGCCAATGACGCGCATATCGTCAATATCGTCGACTGGCTGTTGCAGTACGCCTTTGGCCAAAGGGCCAGCGATATCCACATAGAACCGTGTCGCGACCAGGGCCGGGTGCGTTTTCGCATCGACGGGCTGTTGCACGATGTGTATCAATTTCCGCCTCAGGTCACGATGGCGGTCGTCAGCCGCCTGAAAAGCCTGGGCCGGATGAATGTCGCGCAAAAGCGCCAACCCCAGGACGGCCGGGTCAAGACCAAAAGCCCGGAGGGCGCTGAGGTGGAACTGCGCCTTTCAACCCTGCCGACCGCGTTTGGCGAAAAACTGGTGATGCGTATTTTCGATCCACAGGTGCTGATCAAGGATTTTGACCAACTGGGCTTATCCGTCGAGGACCAACAACGGTGGCACGCCATGACCCGCCAGGCCAACGGCATCATCCTGGTTACCGGGCCTACCGGCTCGGGCAAGACCAGCACCCTCTACACCACGCTCAAGCAACTGGCGACCCGCGAGGTCAACCTGTGCACGGTGGAAGATCCGATCGAAATGATTGAGCCCGCCTTCAACCAGATGCAAGTGCACCACAACATCGACCTGACCTTCGCCAGCGGTATCCGCGCGCTGCTGCGTCAAGACCCGGACATCATCATGATCGGTGAGATTCGCGACCAGGAAACGGCCGAAATGGCGATCCAGGCCGCACTGACCGGACATCTGGTGCTATCGACTCTCCACACCAACGATGCTCCCAGCGCCATCAGTCGTTTGCAGGAACTGGGCATTGCTCATTATTTGATCAAGGCTACGCTGATAGGCGTAATGGCACAGCGTTTGGTAAGGCTTTTGTGCCCTCATTGCAAACGCGCGGTGAATGCGCCGGAACCGGTTCACGAAGCGATTGGCTGCGGGGAGTGTCGCGACAGCGGCTACCAAGGCCGTGCCGGGCTCTACGAAATCATGGTGATGGACGAGACGCTCAAGGCGCTGATCACGCCCGGCGCCGATGTGCAGGCTCTACGCCGGGCATCACTTGGGCAAGGCATGCGCACGCTGCGAATGGCCGGTATCGACAAAGTGCACGCCGGGCTGACCACCCTCGCAGAAGTATTACGGGTAACGCCTGGGGATTCAGAAACAAATGATTGGGTGGTTGCGCCGTGAAACCGTCCCTATCCGTGAGCAGACCGTTACACTCGATCGCACATCCGCTTCACTGACACCATCAGATAGGGAATCGCTATGCAGATCGGAACCGTACTGCTTCTATTCGTGGGTTTGGCCGTGGCCATCCTGTTCATGGGTTTTAAAGTGGTGCCCCAGGGCTACCAATGGACCGTCGAGCGCTTCGGCCGCTACACCAACACCCTCAAACCCGGCCTCAACATCATCATTCCGATCATGGACCGCATTGGTCGCAAGATGAACGTGATGGAAAGCGTGCTGGATATCCCGCCTCAGGAAGTCATCACCGCCGATAACGCCACTGTGCAGATTGACGCCGTGTGCTTCTTCCAGGTGGTCAACACTGCCCAGGCCGCCTATGAGGTCAACAACCTCGAACATGCTATTCGTAACTTGCTGCAAACCAATATCCGCACCGTGCTCGGCTCCATGGAACTGGATGCGATGTTGAGCCAGCGTGACGGCATCAATGAGAAACTGCTGCGTACCGTGGATGAAGCGACGGCACCGTGGGGCATCAAGATCACCCGGATCGAGATCAAGGACATCAGCCCGCCTGCCGACCTGATGGCCGCCATGTCCGGCCAGATGAAAGCCGAGCGGATCAAGCGTGCGCAGATTCTGGAGGCCGAAGGCCTGCGCGCATCGGCGATCCTGACTGCCGAAGGCAAGAAGCAGGCGCAGATCCTTGAGGCCGAGGGCAGCCGTCAGGCGGCTTTCCTGGAGTCTGAAGCCCGCGAGCGTCAGGCCGAAGCCGAAGCCCGCGCCACCCAAGTGGTTTCCGAGGCAATCGCCTCGGGCAACGTGCAGGCGGTTAACTACTTCGTCGCGCAAAAATACATCGATGCCTTGGGCAAGCTGGCTTCGGCCAACAACAGCAAAGTCATCCTGATGCCGCTGGAGGCCAGCCAGGTGATTGGCGCAGTCGGTGGCATCGGCGAAATCGTCAAGGCAACCTTCGACAACAAGAAAGGCTGAGGCAGTCGCCATGTGGGAATTCCTGCAGCATCTGTCGTTCTGGGATTGGCTGGCACTGGGTACGGTGCTGTTGATTCTTGAAGTGTTCGGCGCCGGTGGCTACCTGCTGTGGATGGGGATCGCCGCCGCGGCCGTAGGCGTTATCAAGTTTCTGGTCCCACCGCTCGGGTTGGAATGGCAGCTGCTGCTATTCGCTGTCTTGTCGATCCTGACCGCCGTGTACTGGTGGAGACGCCAGCGCAGCAGCGCCAAGGTCAGCGACCAGCCGGGGCTGAACATGCGCGGCTCGGAACTGATTGGTCGCACATTTGTGGTGCATCAGGCGATCGTCGATGGCCGGGGCAAGATAAAAGTCGGCGATGGCGTGTGGATGGTGACCGGTCCGGACAGCCCCGTAGGCGCTCAAGTGCGTGTCATTGGTCAGCATGGCGTGGTTTTACAGGTCGAAACTGTTTAGTCAGTGATGGAACTCGATTGGGCTAACTACAATCAAACTGTTCAGATAACCCAGTCGGAGTCACCCATCATGCGTCTCAAATATGCTGTCGCAACCCTTGCTGTGCTTTCCCTCCCTGTCGGCTCAGCCATGGCCGACAGTTTCTGGCGCAACGTCATCTCATCGGGCGCCACTACCGGCTCGACGTACCTGACCTTCAAGGACCACAAGCTGGTGGTCGCCGCCCAGGATGACGCAGGCAGCTTTGTTGCCAGCGACGGCGGCATCCGCGGCCCGTACCTGGAAGCTGCCATGCAGAAAGTGCGCGCTGACAACCCTGGCCTCAAGGCCACAGATATGGAGTTGGCCAACGCCATCCTCGCGAAAAACGCTGTTACCGAGTAACCGCGCCCGATAAAAAATGCCGCTTTCCCAAGCGGCATTTTTTTGTCCATAACATGACGATTCGTTCACGCATGACAGGCTATATTCAGTCAAACCGTGCAACCATGCGGTACTGATACGTCTTTTACTCATCGCCTATCTGAAACGGATGCCTTCGTCGTTATGAGCCAACAGCCCTTTCTGCCGTTTTCCAAACCTACCATTGATGAAGCCACCATCTCGGCGGTCGGCGACGTCCTGCGCTCAGGCTGGATCACCAGCGGGCCAAAAGTACAGGCGTTCGAAGCACAACTGTCGGAATACTTTGGCGGCCGTCCGGTACGGACTTTCAACTCCGGCACCTGCACCATGGAGATTGCCCTGCGCATCGCCGGGATCGGCCCTGGTGACGAAGTCATCACCACCCCTATCTCTTGGGTCGCCACCGCCAACGTCATTCTGGAAGTGGGCGCCACGCCGGTATTTGCCGATATCGACCCGGTCACCCGCAACATCGACCTGGCCCAGGTAGAAGCAGCGATCACCCCACGCACCAAGGCGATCATCCCGGTCTACCTGGCCGGCCTGCCCCTGGATATGCCGATGCTGTATGCACTGGCCAACAAGTACAACCTGCGTATCGTCGAAGACGCCGCCCAGGCCTTGGGTTCCAGCTGGGATGGCGAACGTATCGGTGCAACCGGTGACTTCGTGTCGTTCAGCTTCCAGGCGAACAAGAACATCACCTCTTCCGAGGGCGGTTGCCTGGTGTTGAACAATGCCGAGGAAGCCCGTCTGGCAGAAAAATATCGTCTGCAGGGCGTTACCCGTACCGGTTTTGACGGGCTGGACGTGGATGTGTTGGGCGGCAAGTTCAACATGACCGACATCGCCGCCGCCATCGGCCTGGGGCAATTTGCCCATATCGAGAAGATCACTGCCCATCGCCAGAATCTGGCACGGCACTACTTCAAGTGCTTCGGCAGTGACTTTGAAGAGAGATACGGCGCGCAACTGCCGCCAGCGGATTTCGAAAACAGCAACTGGCACCTGTTCCAGCTGGTACTGCCGGAGCGCCAGGACGGTCTGCCCGCGCGCGCGACCTTCATGGAGCAAATGCAAGCCCACGGCGTCGGCATTGGCTATCACTACCCGCCGATCCACCTGCTGAGCCTGTATCGGGCACAGGGCTTCAAGGAAGGCATGTTCCCGGTGTCGGAGCGTGTTGGGCGTTTGATCGTGTCGTTGCCGATGTTCACGGCGATGACAGAAGCGGACGTGGAACGGTCGGTCGCGGCGGTTAAAGCGGTACTGAAAGCGAGCTAAAGACAAACTGCCAGCTGTCCGCAATCAACTGTGGGAGCTGGCTTGCCTGCGATACAGGCACTGCGGTGATTCAACCACACCGCCGTGATGCTATCGCAGGCAAGCCAGCTCCCACATTGATGTGCGCGGGTCCAACGGCTCGCGGTTACTCGCCGATGGCGGCTTTGTAGCCGGCGGCATCCAGCAGTTTTTCCAGATCAGCCGAGTTGCTTGGCTTGAGCTTGAAGATCCAGGCGCCGTAAGGGTCGGAGTTCAACAGCTCAGGGCTGCCACTCAATTCCTCGTTGACGGCGATCACTTCGCCAGCAATCGGGGCGTAGATATCCGAAGCAGCCTTCACCGACTCAACCACGCCAGCCTGGCCTTCAGCTTTAAACTGGGCGCCAACTTCCGCCAGTTCAACAAACACCACATCACCCAACGCTTCCTGAGCATGGTCGGAGATACCGACGGTCACAGTGCCGTCAGCTTCCAGACGGGCCCATTCGTGACTTTCGGCAAAACGCAGGTCGGCAGGGATATCGCTCATAGTCTGTGTCCTCAAGATGAAATGTCAGCGGCCTTTGGCCTGCCGGAATAGTTAGATCAGGGTTTTGCCATGGCGCACGAAGGTCGGTTTGACCACTCGAACCGGGTACCACTTACCGCGGATTTCCACTTCGGCCCGATCGGCAGTGGCCGTCGGTACACGCGCCAGTGCAATGGATTTGCTCAGCGTAGGAGAGAAACTACCACTGGTGATCTCTCCTTCGCCAACATTGGCGATACGAACCACTTGGTGAGCACGTAAAACCCCACGCTCCTCCAGCACCAGACCGACCAATTTGTAGCGCACACCGCCTGCTTTTTCCGCCTCGAGGGCGGCACGGCCGATGAATTGGCGGTCGGCAGGCTCCCAGGCAATACTCCAGGCCATATTGGCCGCCAGGGGCGAAACCGCCTGGTGAATATCCTGGCCATACAGATTCATGCCGGCCTCCAGGCGCAGGGTATCGCGGGCGCCAAGGCCAATGGGTGAAATGCCGGCGCCGACCAGGTCATTGAAAAAACCCGGAGCCTGAGCGGCAGGCAGGACAATTTCCAAGCCATCTTCACCGGTGTAACCCGTACGCGCGATAAACCAATCGCCGTCGACCTGGCCTTCAAACGGCTTGAGCTGATGGATCAGCGTGCCGCGAGACTGGGTGACCAATTCGGCGATTTTCTGCCGGGCATGCGGCCCTTGAATGGCAAGCATCGCCAACTCGGACCGCTCATGCAGTTGCACCGCGTAGCTGCCCAACTGTGCCTGCATCCAGGCCATATCCTGATCACGGGTGGCTGCGTTGACCACCAACCGGTAACCCGTCTCGGTGCGGTAGACGATCATGTCGTCCACTACGCCGCCTTGCTCATTGAGCATGGCGCTGTAAAGCGCACGGCCGCAGCCATGCAAACGATCGACATCATTGGCCAGCAGGTGCTGGAGCCATTCCTTGGCCTGAAGGCCTGTGACATCAATCACGGTCATATGAGATACATCGAACACCCCGCAGTCGCGTCGCACCTGATGGTGTTCTTCAACTTGCGAGCCGTAATGCAGAGGCATATCCCAACCGCCAAAATCGACCATTTTCGCGCCGAGGGCGAGATGCAGGTCATACAGAGGCGTACGCTGTCCCATGGGTTTCTCCTTCCGGGCTTGGCGAAGATGCGCAGAGTTACCATTTGCGCTGAACACCTTGTATTACCAGGCCTGCAGCGACATTTAGCGACTCGCCCCGAAAGACGGAGCGCACCGAATGCCGCGCATTGTAGCCGCAAGCCGTAGGACTGGCACCTAACCGATTTGTCGTGCAGAGCGTCGGATCAGGCCGATCACCGGCAACAGGCCCACCAACACCAGTGTCAGCGCCGGCAACGACGCCCGCGCCCATTCCCCTTCACTGGTCATTTCAAAGATCCGTACCGCCAGCGTGTCCCAGCCAAACGGGCGCATCAGCAGGGTCGCCGGCATTTCCTTGAGCACATCGACGAACACCAGCAGCGCCGCGCTCAATGTCCCCGGCAGCAATAGCGGCAGATACACTTTGCAAAACAGTCGTGGCCCACTGACGCCGAGGCTGCGCGCCGCTTCCGGTAAAGACGGTCGGATTCGCGCCAGGCTGTTTTCCAGCGGCCCATAGGCCACCGCCAGAAAACGCACCAGATACGCCAGGACCAGCGCCGACAGGCTGCCAAGCAACAAAGGCTTGCCAGCGCCGCCGAGCCAACCTGACAACGGCACTACCAGCTCACGGTCCAAGTAGCTGAACGCCAGCATGATCGACACCGCCAGTACCGAGCCCGGCAAGGCATAGCCGACGTTGGCCAAGCTGATTCCGGAGCGAATCGCGCGCGTAGGCGCCAGGCGATTGGCAAAGGCCAATATCAACGCAACGCTGACCGTGATCAGGGCAGCGATACCGCCCAGGTAGAGGGTGTGAACGATCAAGCCGGTATAACGCTCATCCAGATCGAACCGACCGTGCTGCCAGAACCAGGCGACCAGTTGCAGCATCGGGATAACAAAGGCACAGGCAAACACCAAACCACACCAAGCACTGGCCGCTGCGGCCTTTAACCCGCGCAGGTGATACAGCGCCTTGCCGCGCGGCCGCTCATTGCCCGCGCGGCTGGCACCTCGGGCACGTCGTTCGCCGTACAACACCAGCATGACCACCAGCAGCAACAGGCTGGCGAGTTGGGCAGCGCTGGAAAGGCTGAAAAAGCCGTACCACGTCTTGTAGATAGCGGTGGTAAAGGTGTCGAAATTGAATACCGAGACTGCGCCGAAATCTGCCAGGGTCTCCATCAACGCCAATGCTACGCCAGCACCAATCGCCGGGCGCGCCATGGGCAGCGCGACGTGCCAGAACGCTTGCCAGGGTGACTGGCCAAGCACGCGCGCCGCCTCCATCAGGCCTTTGCCCTGAGCCAAAAACGCGGTGCGCGCGAGAAGATAGACATAGGGGTAGAACACCAGCACCAACACGATGATCACACCGCCAGTGGAACGCACGCGCGGCAGACGCAGACTGCTGCCCCACCAATCGCGCAGCAGGGTTTGTACCGGGCCTGCGAAATCGAGCAGGCCGACAAACACAAAGGCCAGCACGTAGGCGGGAATAGCGAAGGGCAACATCAGCGCCCAGTCGAGCCAGCGCCGCCCGGGAAATTCGCAGAGGCTGGTCAGCCACGCCAGGCTCACGCCCAGCAGCGTCACACCGACACCGACGCCCAACACCAGGGTCAGCGTGTTGCCCAGCAGACGTGGCATCTGCGTGTCCCACAGGTGCGCCCAGATCTGTGTGTCGATGCTTTGCCAGGACAGCAACAGCACGCTCAGCGGCAGCAGTACCAGAGCGGCGACGGTGAAGACCGGCAGGTACCAGCGGCGTTGGGCGGGGTGGGCCAATGAAAAATTCTCAGAATGTCAGTTGTCTTGAAAACACCACCAACCCATGCAGGAACGGGCGTGCTCGCGAAAGAGGTGTATCAGTCACACATGTATCGACTGACACGACGCCTTCGCGAGCACACCCGCTCCCACATGTTGATCAGCGGCGTTCTAAAATTTTAGTTCCAGCCGGCGCGGTCCATCAGGCGAATGGCCTCAGCCTGGCGCTTGCCTGCCACCTCCACCGGCAAGGTATCGGCGATGAACTTGCCCCAGGTCGCTACTTCCGCTGATGGCGGCACGGCGGGGTTAGCCGGGAACTCCTGGTTCACATCGGCAAAAATCTTCTGCGCCTCAGCCGTAGTCATCCACTCCACCAGGGCCTTGGCAGCCTCCGGGTGCGGTGCGTGCTTGGTCAGGCCAATGCCCGACAGGTTGACGTGTACGCCACGGTCGCCCTGGTTCGGCCAGAACAGCTTCACCGCCAGGTCCGGCTTCTGCTTGTGCAGGCGACCATAGTAGTAGGTGTTGACGATACCCACGTCGCACTGCCCGGCGTTGATGGCTTCGAGCACTGCGATGTCATCGGAGAACACGTCGGTGGACAGGTTGTTGACCCAGCCTTTGACGATTTCTTCAGTCTTGGCCGCGCCATGGGTTTCGATCAGGGTGGCCGTCAGCGACTGGTTGTAGACCTTTTTCGCTGTGCGCAGGCACAGTCGACCTTCCCACTGCTTGTCGGCCAGGGCTTCATAGGTGGTCAAGTCGCCCGGTTTTACGCGGTCAGTGGAATAGGCGATGGTCCGCGCACGCAGGCTAAGGCCAGTCCATGCGTGGCTGGAGGCGCGGTATTGCAGGGGAATGTTCTTGTCGATCACCGCAGAGGTGAACGGTTGCAGGATGCCCATTTGCTCGGCCTGCCAGAGGTTGCCGGCGTCGACGGTCAGCAGCAGGTCAGCGGTGGCGTTTTCGCCTTCGGCCTTGATCCGCTGCATCAGCGGGGCTTCCTTGTCGGTGATGAACTTCACCTGCACCCCGGTTTTCTGGGTGTAGGCGTCGAACACCGGCTTGATCAGTTCGTCGATACGCGAGGAGTAGACCACGACTTCGTCGGCCGCCTGCACGGTGGTGCTGCCGATAAGGGTGAGTGCCAGGGCAGTCAGGAGGCGCTTGGGTGCCAACATGGGTGCGGTCTCTCATTTGCAAAAAGAAGGCAAATGATAAGGACTCACATTTGGTAGCGCTCGGTGGAGGCGTTACCAGATGTTGCATGGCCGGATTGGCGCGAGCGCTGATGGCCTCATCGCGGGCAAGCCCGGCTCCCACAGCGACTGCATTTCAAGTCAGGGCTTGGCCAGCTCCGGCAGATCGCCCGTCAACCCCAGGGCCTGACGTACAAAAACCGCTTTGGCTTCGGGCATCTGGTCGACCATTTTCAACCCGGCGTTGCGCAGCCAGCGTAAAGGCAGTTGATCGGCCTGGAACAACCGCTCAAAACCTTCCATCGCCGCCATCAGCGCCAGGTTGTGCGGCATGCGCCGGCGCTCATAGCGGCTCAGCACCTTCACATCGGCCAGGCGCTCGCCGCGCTCGGTGGCCGCCAACAACACTTCGGCCAGCACTGCTGCATCGAGAAACCCCAGGTTCACGCCTTGCCCCGCCAACGGGTGGATCACATGCGCGGCATCGCCGATCAACGCCAGGCCTTCGGCCACATAGCGCTTGGCGTGGCGTTGACGCAAGGGCACACAAACGCGCGGGTCGGCGCTGATCACTGTGCCGAGCCGCCCTTCAAAGGCGCGCTCCAGTTCACGGCAAAAGCTGTCGTCATCCAGCGCCATCAAGCGCTCGGATTCCGCCGGGGTGGTCGACCAGACGATCGAACACCACTCCTCTTGCCCCTCCCGTACCAGCGGTAAAAATGCCAGCGGGCCGCTATCGGTGAAGCGTTGCCATGCCGTGCGCTGGTGAGCCTGGCTGCTGCGCACGCTGGTGACGATGGCGTTATGCAGGTAATCCCACTCGCGCGTCGCGGTGCCGGTCAGGCGGCGCACAGCGGAGTTGGCACCGTCGGCGGCAACCACCAGCGGTGCACGCAATTTGCGGCCGTCGGCCAAGGTCAGCAGCCAGTCATCACCGGAGCGACGCATCTGTTCCAGGCGCGCATTGGCCAGCAAGCCCAAGTCGCAATCGTGCAGACGGTCCAGCAACGCGTCCTGAACCACGCGGTTCTCGACGATATGCCCCAGCACTTCGGCGTGCACGCTGGCCGCTGAAAAGTGGATTTGCCCCGTGCCGCTGCCGTCCCACACCTGCATCTCGCCATAGGGGCTGGCGCGCCGCGACACAATGCCGTCCCACACGCCCAGGCGCTCGAGGATGCGCTGGCTGGCGGCCGACAAGGCACTCACGCGGGGCTCGAAGGCTGCGTCCTGATCGAACGGCTTGACGCTCAGCGGGCTGCCATCGAGCAGCAGCACTTGCAGGCCACTGCCCTGCAACGCCAGCGCCAAGGCGCTCCCGACCATTCCGGCCCCGACAATCAGCACATCTGCGCGCATGTCCATGCTTTAAGCCTGTCTCGCTGGCGGCTTGCGCCGCACGTAAAGGGTTTTGTCGACCCGCGCCACCAGGGTGCCGGAGCCGTCATGAATCTGCACCTGAAGCTGGGGCAAGTACTTCTCACCCCCTTCAGTCTGTCGACGAATCTCGTCCAGCAAGGCGTCGTCGATGGAAAATTCGGCGTACACCGGGCCTTTGCCCGGCGAGATGAAATCGATGCTCGCAGCCTTGTCCCAGACGATGTAGTCGCGGCCCAGGTTCTCCATCAACAGCAACATGTAGAACGGATCGACCATCGAGTACAAGCTACCGCCAAATTGCGTGCCGACGTAATTACGGTTGTACCAGCCCAGCCCCATGCGCACTTTGACATGACGAAAGTCAGCGCTCATGTGCTGCACGCTGATCCCCGCCCCGAGATAGGGCGGATAAAGGGTCATGACCCAACGCAACAGCCGCGCTCTACCCAACCGTTGGACCAACCACTTACGCATCGGGGCGCGTACCCAAGCCCATGGCCTGACGGGCGAACCAGCGTTTGGCCGGCGGGAGCAGGTCCAGGCCCAGCAGGCCCATATTGCGCCCCATGGCCACCAAGGGTTGAGCGCTGCCAAACAGGCGCGTGACTTGATCGGAGAACCCCACCGTGAGCTTCTGATCCAGGTGCTGGCGCTCGCGATAACGCTGCAACGTCGCCAGGTCACCCGGCACCGCCGGCCCAGCCAGCAAGGCTTCGGCCAAGGCATTCGCATCGCGCAGGGACAGGTTGAAACCCTGCCCGGCAATCGGGTGCAGGCTGTGAGCCGCATTGCCGAGGACCGCCAGGTGAGAGCGGACTTGTTCTTCCGCCTCCACCAGAGTCAGCGGGTACAAATGACGGGCGCCCACTTGCTTCAGGGTGCCCAGGCGGTAGCCGAACACGCCCTGCAATTCGCTCAAGAAACTGCGTTCATCAAGGTTGGCCAGGCGCTGTGCGTCCATGCCGATGCGGGTCCAGACCAGGGCGCAACGATTGTCCGGCAGCGGCAGCAAGGCCATCGGGCCTTCATCGGTGAAGCGCTCGAAGGCTTCGCCGTTGTGCGCTTCGCTTGGGGTGATGTTGGCGATCAGCGCACTCTGGTTGTACGGGCGTGTTTTTACACCGATGCCTAATTGCTCGCGCAGACCGGAGCGGCCCCCATCGGCCAGCACCGCAAGGTCGCACTCCAATACGGTTTCATCATTGAGGGTCAGGCGATAGCCATCGGGCAGCGGCTCCATGCGCGTGACTTCGGCCGGGCAGCGCCAGCTCACCACTTCTTTGTCCAAACCTTGCCACAGGCATTGGCCGAGCCAGGCGTTTTCCACCACATAACCGAGGGCAGGCACGCCCTCCTCCATCGCGGATAACCGCGCAGTGGAGAAACGCCCACGGTCCGACACATGAATCTGCTTGATCGGCTCGGCGCGGCGGGAGATGGCTTGCCACAGGCCCAAGCGCTGATAAATCTGACGAGCGCCGTAAGACAACGCCGAGGAACGCGCATCGTAGCTCGGCTGATACGTGTCACCCGGCGCAAACGGTTCGATCAGCACAATGTTCCAACCCCGCGCCTTGGCGCCCGCTTGCAACGCCAGCGCCAGGCTCGCACCCACCAGGCCGCCGCCGATGATCGCCAGGTTAACGCGGCTCATCGGGCAGCCGCCATCAGCGCTTCGATCTCGACAACCGTCTTGGGCACGCCGCCGGTCAGGATTTCACAGCCTTGCTTGGTCACCACCACGTCGTCCTCGATGCGCACGCCAATGCCACGCCATTTCTTTGCCACATTCTGGTTGTCCGGCGATATATAGATGCCGGGTTCCACGGTCAACGCCATGCCGACTTCCAACACGCGCCATTCGCCACCGACCTTGTACTCGCCCACATCGTGTACATCCATGCCCAACCAGTGTCCGGCACGGTGCATATAGAAGGTCCGGTACGCTTCGCTGGCGATCAATTCGTCGACATCGCCCTGCAACAGGCCCAGTTTCACCAGCCCGGTGGTAATGACTTTTACCGTCGCCTCATGGGCCTGGTTCCAATGTTTGTTCGGCGCAATTTCGGCAAAGGCCGCTTCCTGGGACGCCAGCACAATCTCGTAAATCGCTTTTTGCTCGGGCGAAAACGTACCGTTGACCGGCCAGGTGCGAGTGATGTCGCTGGCGTAGCAGTCAATCTCACAACCGGCGTCGATCAGCACCAGGTCGCCATCCTTGAGCACTGCGTCATTCTGCTGGTAATGCAGAATGCAGCTGTTGCGCCCGGCGGCGACGATGGAGCCATAGGCCGGCATTTTCGCGCCGCCCTTGCGAAACTCGTAATCCAGCTCGGCTTCCAGGCTGAACTCATACAACCCCGCGCGACTGGCCTGCATGGCCTTCACGTGGGCCGCACAGGAAATTCGTGCGGCCTCGCGCATCACCTTCACTTCTGCCGCCGATTTATACAGGCGCATGTCGTGAAGCAGATGATCCAGGGCAACAAATTCGTTCGGCGGCTGGGCGCCCAGGTGCGCTTTAGAGCGGATCACGTTGATCCACTCCATCACATGCCGGTCGAACTCGGCGTTGCTGCCCATGGCCGAGTAGACCCGGTCGCGGCCTTCGATCAGGCCCGGCAGGATGTCGTCGATATCGGTGATGGGGAATGCATCGTCGGCGCCAAAGTCACGAATCGCGCCTTCGGTGCCGGCACGCAGGCCGTCCCACAATTCGCGCTCGGCGTTGCGTTCGCGGCAGAACAGCACGTACTCGCCATGCTGGCGACCGGGCATCAGCACGATCACCGCTTCGGGCTCGGGAAACCCGCTCAGGTACTGGAAGTCGCTGTCCTGGCGGTAGACGTGCTCGACATCACGATTGCGAATGGCCACGGCGGCGGCCGGCAGAATCGCGATGCTGTTGGGTTCCATCTGCGCCATGAGCGCCTTGCGGCGACGGGTGTATTCCGCTTTCGGGATATGGATCATGGGCAGATGGGCTTCCTTTCTTAGTGCAGCGAAGGCTTGGGTGCAGCCGGTTCAGCGGACTTCTTGGTCTCGGTGAACAGCAGCAGCGGCGCGACGCGCAGGTATTCCATTACTTCCATATAGTCGCCTTCGCCGTCTTCGGACTCTTCCAGGGCATCTTGCACCTGGGAGATCGCCGCCAAGTCTTGCAACACTTCTTTGGCATCAGTGCTCAGTTCCAGGCCGCTGGCGTTCACGCCGAAACCGTGGAGGAAACCCTGGCACCATTGGCCCAGTGCGGCAGCGCGCTCGGTAAGCGGTGCGTCGTCGGTCGGCAGCAGCAGGACCACGGTGACGTCATCACCGGTCAGCTCGCCTTTGACCATCTCTTGCAGGCCAATCAGCGCGTTACGCACGTTCTCGGTCGGTTCGGTTTCCAGCAGCTCGGCCACATCAGCCAGCCAGTTGTCGGCATCGAAGCCAACACCCGTGCAGCTGCGGCCCAACAACACGCCGTGCAGTTCGGCAGGCGAGCAAGGATGACCGCTGGAGCTCAGCAGTTTGGAAAAAGCGTCGTACGGGGAGTTCTGAATAGGCATGGTGAGCTAGGCGCCAGACGGCGCAATGTCTAGAATGAAGCGCTGTATCCTAGCACCGGCAGACGTACCAAGACTATCAAGGGCGTCAGATCGTTTATCCTGCAGTTGCCATTCATCAGACAAATCCAGTGGAACCCAATGGAAGACACCGACCTGCAAGCGCTGATGGCCAGACTCGAATTGCTAATTGATCGGGTCGAGCAACTTAAGAGTCAAAACGGACTCCTATTAGCTCAGGAAAAGACCTGGCGCGAGGAACGCGCTCACCTCATTGAAAAAAACGAAATCGCCCGGCGTAAGGTCGAATCGATGATTTCGCGCCTGAAGGCCCTGGAGCAAGACTCATGAGTTCAAGCAATAGCGTTACCGTGCAGATCCTCGACAAAGAATATTCGATCATCTGCCCCCAGGAAGAACGCAGCAACCTGGTGAGCGCTGCCCGCTACCTGGATGGCAAAATGCGTGAAATCCGCAGCAGCGGCAAAGTCATCGGTGCCGACCGCATCGCCGTGATGGCCGCGCTGAACATCACCCACGATCTGCTGCATAAGCAGGAACGGCCTGACGTTCAGGCCAGCGGCTCAACGCGCGAGCAAGTGCGTGACCTGCTGGAACGCGTGGATCTGGTGCTTTCCACTGATTCGGACGCACCCAAGGGCTGATTGCCAACGCTGTTTAAGGTATACTCGCCCCACTCCCTGGCGTGTTTGCCAGTCGGCGATGTCCCTGAGCCGATTCGCACTACCCTGGAAGTTGCACGTTGGGCTGGTGTGCATGTCCGCTAGACGGAAAGCCTTAAAGCCTACTGCATCTTCCACCTTGAACTTTCGGGTTCAAGGGCTAAGTCGACAGCGGCTCTGTCGGGGAGCCTGAATTCCCAAACTCAATGCCAGTCCCAGGACTGGCATTGTTTTATGAGCCGAAAAACCATGACCGAACCTGCGCCGCTTTCCCGCCCGCAACTTCGACGCATGTTGCGCAAGGCCCGCCGCGAGCTGACCCCGAGCGAACAGCGTAAGGCAGCCCAAGGCTTGTATCGGCAACTGGCACAGCAACCGCTGTTTCGCCGCGCCAAACATATCTCTTTGTATCTACCGACGGACGGTGAAATCGATCCGCGCTTGCTGCTGCGCGCCGCTCAGCGGCGGGGCAAGGCCACTTACCTGCCGGTGCTGAGTGCCTGGCCGCGCACCAAGATGGTATTTCAGCGTGTGCGGCCTGGGGATAAGTTGTTGCCCAACCGCTTTCGCATTCTTGAACCGCGCGTGAATGCCAATCGCCAGCGCCCGGTATGGGCACTCGATCTCGTGCTGCTGCCGCTGGTAGGCTTCGATGATGTGGGTGGGCGCCTGGGCATGGGCGGCGGGTTTTATGACCGCAGCCTGGCCTACCTCGCCAGGCGCCAAAGCTGGCGCAAGCCGACGCTGCTGGGGCTGGCCCATGAATGTCAGAAAGTCGAGCGCTTGGCGCAGGCGAGCTGGGACGTGCCACTGGCGGGCACCGTCACCGATAAGCAGTGGTATGTCGCAGAAGCGTCGCTGGAGTCAACGACGCCTTGAAAAGGTGTTAACGCTTGAACGGGTGTGGCTGCTGCTGAGCCAGTTCAACGGGCGCATCGGTCTTGTTCGACCACAAGCTCTGCGCATACCCGGTGGTCACGACGCCCAGACCAAACAAAATGACCAAAATCCATAGTAAATCCGGTTTACGTTGCATCGATTGCCCCCCTTCAGGCACCTCGTACACGATGACAACAACGTTCCAAAGTAGTCCGTTGCAGCTGCGTCAAGCTTAAAAGCGGGCATTCTGCGGTAACGTGAACCAACACGCAAACCTTGACGCCAACCGACTGTCGGTTTGTCATGGAATTGCCCGACAACTTATCCAATGCCTTTTTTTGGAGCGTAAAAATGGCCTACTGGCTGATGAAATCCGAGCCCGACGAACTCTCCATCAACGGCCTGGAAAAGCTCGGCGAAGCGCGCTGGGACGGGGTTCGTAACTACCAGGCGCGCAATTTTCTACGCGCCATGGCGGTGGGTGACGAGTTCTTCTTTTACCACTCCAGCTGTCCCGAGCCCGGCATCGCCGGAATCGGCAAAATCATCGAGGCTGCCTACCCGGACCCGACCGCACTGGAGCCGGACAGCCATTATTTCGACGCCAAGGCCAGCCCGGAAAAAAATCCGTGGAGCGCGATCAACGTGGCACACGTTAAAACCTTCCCCAACGTGCTGGGCCTGGGCTACCTGAAGCAACAAACCGCCCTTGCCGAACTGCCCCTGGTGCAAAAGGGCAGCCGGCTTTCGGTCATGGCGGTCACGCCTGAGCAGTGGGCCGCAATCATCCATTTGCTTTAACTGATCGATATCAAGACCCCCAGAGGGAAAACCGGTCACACTGGAACGCTAATGCCGCAGGATGCAGCCATGTCTACGAACCGCCATATGTCGCGCCTTTTCGCTATTGCCCTGATCGCCCTGTTGCTGGGTGCCGGTGGCTTCGGTTACTGGCGTTCCACCCAGGACCGCCTGCCAGAAGGCTTGAGCATGGGCAATGGGCGCCTGGAATCCACCGAAGTGCAGATCGCCGCCAAGATCCCCGGGCGCCTCGCCGAAGTGCGCGTGGATGAAGGTGACAAGGTGCTCAAGGGCCAATTGCTCGCGCGCATGGACACCCGCACCCTCGAAGCCCAACGTGCCCAGGCCGAAGCCGAAGTGCTGCGCGCCAAGGAAAACTTCGCCGCCGCCGAGGCCAACGTGCAACTGCGCCAGAGTGAACAACTGCTGGCCGGCCAGGAACTCAGGCGCACCCAGGAACTGTATAAGCGCGGCTTCGCCAGCAGCCAGTTGATCGACCAGCAGCAAGCGCGTCAGAACACCGGCAACGCCGCCGTGGTCGCCGCGCAAGCTCAGGTCAATGCGGTGAAAGCCGCCATTGGCGCGGCCCAGGCCCAAGTGGCCCAGCTCACCAGCGAAATCGACGACAGCAGCCTGCGGGCGCCCATCGACGGCATCATCCAGTTACGCCTGGCCGAGCCGGGTGAAGTGCTCGGCGCGGGCGGGCGTGTGTTGTTGCTGATTGATCCCAATGATCAGTACATGAACCTGTACCTGCCCGCGTCCATCACCGGCCGCCTGACCGTCGGCAGTGACGCGCGCATCCTGCTCGACGCCCTGCCCCAGCAACCGCTGCCGGCGAAAATCAGTTTTGTCGCCGACAAATCGCAGTTCACGCCCAAGGAGGTCGAGACCCGCGACGAGCGTCAGAAGCTGGTGTTCCGCGTCAAGCTGCGCCTGACTCAACCCAGTGCCGTACCGCAAGCCAAACCGGGCATGCCCGGCGCCGGCTACGTGCGCACGGCTGATATCGACTGGCCGGCCAACCTGAAATGACCGCCCTGGCGCTGCACGCCACGGGGATCAACCACCGTTACGGCAAGCAACAGGCACTCATCGACATCGCCTTCAGCTTGCCGGCCGGCACCCGCTGCGGCTTGATCGGCCCGGATGGCGCGGGCAAGTCCAGCCTGCTGGGGTTGATCGCCGGGGTTAAAAAGCTTCAGGCGGGGCAACTGGAAGTGCTCGGTGGCTCTATCGAAGACCGCCGCCACCGCAACAGCCTGTACCCACGCATCGCCTTCATGCCCCAAGGCCTGGGCGGCAACTTGTATCCCGAGCTATCCATCAGCGAAAACATCCGCTTCTTCGCCACGCTGTTCGGCCTGTCGAGAGCCGATTGCGAGCAGCGCATGCACAACCTGCTGCTGGCCACTGACCTCGCACGCTTCGCCGAGCGCCCGGCCGGCAAGCTGTCCGGTGGCATGAAGCAGAAACTTGGCCTGTGCTGCGCGCTGATCCACGACCCGGACCTGCTGATCCTCGACGAGCCCACCACCGGCGTCGACCCGCTGTCGCGTCGACGCTTCTGGGAACTGGTCGAAACCGTACGCCACGAACGCCCGCAGCTCACGCTGCTGGTGGCCACGGCCTACATGGAAGAGGCCGAACAGTTCGAACATTGCCTGATGCTGGATCGCGGCAAACTGATCGCCGACGGCTTGAGCCACGAGCTGGCGGCCACCACACCCAGCGGCAAACTGGACGAGGCCTTCACCCACTTCCAGGGCGACAGCGCCCACAACAATCAACCGCTGGTGATTCCACCGCGTGAAAGCGGCAACACTGATATCGCTATCGAAGCCCACGACCTGACGCTGCGCTTTGGTGATTTCACGGCGGTGGATAAAGTCAGCTTTGCCATCGGCCGGGGCGAGATTTTCGGCTTCCTCGGCTCTAACGGCTGCGGCAAAACCACCACCATGAAAGTCCTCACCGGGCTGATGCCGGCCACCGAGGGCAGCGCCACGCTGCTCGGCAACCCGGTGAATGCCAAGGACCTCGCGACCCGTAAGCGCGTGGGTTTCATGTCGCAAAGTTTCTCGCTGTACGGCGAACTCAGCGTGCGCCAGAACCTGGTGCTGCATGCGCAACTGTTCGATTTGCCCAAGGCCGACAGCGGCCCGCGAATAGATGAGTTGATTCAGCGTTTCGATCTGGGCGACGTGGCCGAGCAGCCGTCAGGCGAGCTGCCCCTTGGCCT
Organism: Pseudomonas sp. AP19; assembly: GCF_001728855.1. NCBI lineage: Bacteria > Pseudomonadati > Pseudomonadota > Gammaproteobacteria > Pseudomonadales > Pseudomonadaceae > Pseudomonas > Pseudomonas sp. AP19. The sequence continues at coordinate 86,027 of NZ_LXJP01000003.1, forward strand.
GCGTCAGCGCCTCTCATTGGCCGTGGCCGTGTTGCATCGCCCCGAAGTGCTGATCCTTGATGAGCCCACCTCGGGCGTCGACCCGGCGGCGCGGGATGATTTCTGGCGATTGCTGATCGAGCTGTCCCGCGAACAGGGCGTGACCATTTTCCTGTCCACCCACTTCATGAACGAGGCCGAGCGCTGCGACCGCATCTCGCTGATGCACGCCGGCCGAGTACTGGCCTGCGACACACCCGCAGCCCTGCAACAACAATTCCACGGCGACACGCTGGAAGCGGCCTTCGTCACCTGCCTGCAGCAAGCCCAAGGCGAGCCCGAACCCGCCGCGCCCGCCGCGACCGTCAGCGAAACCAGCGCGCCGCCGGTCAGCAAACACGGGTTCAGCCCGGCTCGGCTGTTGGCCGTGGCCAGCCGCGAAGGCAAGGAGCTGCTGCGCGACAAAGTGCGCATGGCCTTCGCCCTGCTGGGGGCGATGTTCATGATGGTGATCTTCGGCTACGGGATTTCCCTGGATGTGGAAAACCTCGCCTTCGCCGTCTACGACCAGGACCAGACGCCGCAAAGCCGTGCCTACCTGGAAGCCTTTCGCAGCTCGCGCTACTTCGCCGAACAAGCGCCCATCCGCGACGCAAACGAACTGCACCGTCGCCTGCAGCGTTCGGAAATCAAACTGGCGCTGCAAATCCCGCCCGGTTTTGGCCGCGACCTCTACGCCGGCCGCCAACCCACCGTCGCCGCGTGGCTCGACGGCGGCATGCCGTTTCGCGCGGAAACCAGCCGTAACTACGTGGAAGCCGTGCATCAGGGCAACCTCCAGCAACTGGCCGCGCTGAGCAGCCTGCCCGTGAACACCCAAGCCGCCGCCAAGCTCGAAACGCGCTTTCGCTACAACCAGGACGTGGTCAGCGTGAATGCCATCGGCCCGGGCGTGATGGCGCTGATCCTGGCATTTATCCCCGCGATGCTCACCGCGCTGGGCATCGTGCGCGAGAAAGAGCTGGGCTCGATCACCAACTTCTACGCCACACCCCTGACCCGCCTGGAATTCCTGCTCGGCAAACAGGCGCCGTACCTGGCCGTGAGCCTCGTGAACCTCGCGCTGCTGGTGGCGATGAACCGCTGGCTGTTCGGTGTACCGTTTAAAGGCAGCGGGTTGACCCTGGCATTTGGCGGCCTGCTGTACGTGCTGGCCACCACCAGCATGGGCCTGCTGATCTCAGCGTTCACCCGCACTCAGATTGCGGCGATCCTCGGCACCATGATCATCACCAGCCTGCCGACCATCCAATTCTCCGGGCTGATCGTGCCGCGCTCGTCCCTGGACGGTGCGGCCGCAGTGATGGGCACGCTGTTCCCCGCCGGCCACTTTCTGGATATCGCCGTAGGCACCTTCACCAAAGCCCTCGACCTGCGCCAATTGTGGCCGCAGTGCCTGGCGCTGTTCGGGTTTTTTATCGGGTTCACCGGGCTGAGCTTAATCATGCTCAAAAAGCAGGAGGCCTGATGCACAAGCTCGCTCACATCCTGCGCCTGGGGATCAAGGAACTCACCAGCCTGCGCCACGACAGCGTGTTGCTGCTGTTTCTGGCCTACGCCTTTACCGTCGCGATCTACATGCCTGCCGCCGGCTCGGTGATTGGCGTGCACAACGCCAGCGTGGCCTTTGTCGATGAAGACCACAGCGCGCTGTCCCGGCAGATGGCCGAAGCATTACTGCCACCGGAATTTCAACCACCCGCGCCGCTGGCCTATGACCAACTGGATAAGGTCATGGACAGCGGCGAGTACACCTTCGTGATCAACGTGCCGGCAAATTTCCAGGCCGACCTGTTGGCCGGGCGTCAGCCGGGCGTGCAGGTGAACGTCGATGCCACGGCGATGAGCCAGGCGTTCATGGGGGCCGGCTACATCGGCAGGATTTTCCAGCGTGAGTTGCTCAGCTACAGCGGCCAGGCCGAGTCCAGCCAGACGTTACCCGCGCAGCTGACCACCCGGGCGCTGTTCAACACCAACCTGGAAGGCGGTTGGTTCCTGGCGGTAATCCAGATCGTCAACAACATCACCATCCTGGCCATCGTGCTGACCGGCACCGCACTGCTGCGCGAGCGCGAGCACGGCACGCTCGACCATTTATTGGTACTGCCCCTGACCGCACTGGAAATCATGCTGGCGAAAATCTGGAGCAACATGCTGGTGGTGGTGCTGTGCACGTGGCTGTCTCTGGAGCTGGTGGTCAAGGGTTTGCTCGGCGTGCCGCTGGCCGGGTCCATGAGCCTGTTCCTGTTCGTGACCGCGCTGTATCTGTTTGCGAGTACCGCACTGGGGATCTTCCTCGCCACCCTTGCTCGCTCGACGCCGCAATTCGGTTTGCTGGCGATTCCGGTGATCATCCCAATGCTGTTGCTTTCCGGTGGCAGCACGCCGCTGGACAGCATGCCCGAGTGGTTACAGTGGGTGATGCAGGGCTCACCGTCGACCCACTTTGTGAGCCTGAGCGCCGCGATTCTGTTCCGGGATGCGGGCGTGAGTGTGGTGTGGCCGGATTTGCTCGCGCTGGCGGCGATTGGCCTGGTGTTTTTTGCGGTGGCATTGGCCAGGTTTCGCAAAAGCCTGGCTTCTTAACGGTGACGAACGGGCTTGCCCCGCGTTGGGCTGCGCAGCAGCCCCCTTCAAATTCACCACAGTGTTTCAGGTGTACCGAGGCGCAGGGTTTTCGGGCGGCTTCGCCACCCAACGCTGGGCAAGCCCGCTCGCCACAAGGACCCGTTACTGGATGATCAAGTTGTTGAACAACAGGTCTTCCACCACCGGCTTGCCGGTTTCGTCGTTCATGACTTGCTGGGTTTGCTTCAGGGCTTGCTGGCGCAGTTTTTCTTTGCCTTCGACCGTACTCATCGCTTCGTTGGTCTGCTGGGTGAACAGCCCCACCAGTTGGTTACGAATCAATGGCTCGTTGGCTTTGACCGCGGCAAGGGCTTCGGGGCCGGTCACACGCAAGGCGATATCGGCCTTGAACACCTTGAGTTTTGTTGTGCCATCCAGGCCGTAGTTGCCCACGAAGGGCGGGTTCAAGCTGTAATAGCTGACCTTGGGTGCCTCGCCTTCTTTCGCTTCTTCGGCCTGGGCTGCCATCGGCAAGGTCAGGGCGAGCATCAACAGGATCCACGCTTTCACAGTTCATTCCTCAAATTCGGTTGCCGGGTAGCATAACGCTAGCAAGGCTGAGCACAAGCTTATGGCGACTTATCAGGCCCGGGCATGCTCGTTGACCCACGGGCGTACCCTCCTACACTTATCGGCCACGACGCCAAAAGGAATAGTCCGATGAAAGCTGTGCTGTGCAAAGCCTTCGGCCCCGCCGAAACCCTGGTGCTGGAAGAGATCGCCAGCCCGGCGATCAAGAAGAACGAAATCCTGTTGGACGTGCACGCGGCCGGGGTCAATTTCCCGGACACCCTGATCATCGAGGGCAAATACCAGTTCAAACCGCCCTTCCCGTTCTCGCCGGGTGGCGAAGCGGCCGGGGTGGTCAGTGAAGTCGGGGAAAAAGTCAGCCACTTGAAAGTCGGCGACCGGGTCATGGCCCTGACCGGCTGGGGCAGCTTTGCCGAGCAGGTCGCCGTGCCGGGCTACAACGTGCTGCCAATCCCGCCGAGCATGGATTTCAACACCGCCGCGGCTTTCAGCATGACCTACGGCACCTCGATGCACGCCTTGAAACAAAGGGCCAACCTGCAACCGGGCGAAACCCTGTTGGTACTCGGTGCCTCCGGTGGCGTGGGCCTGGCGGCCGTGGAAATCGGCAAAGCCATGGGCGCCCGGGTAATCGCCGCTGCCAGCAGTGCGGACAAACTGGCCGTGGCCAAGGCCGCCGGTGCGGACGAGTTGATCAACTACAGCGAAGCCAACCTGAAGGACGAAATCAAGCGCCTGACCGACGGCAACGGTGTCGATGTGATCTACGACCCGGTCGGCGGCGATCTGTTTGACCAAGCGGTGCGTGGCATCGCCTGGAACGGCCGTCTGTTGGTGGTGGGCTTTGCCAGCGGGCGCATTCCCGAGCTGCCGGTGAACCTGGCGCTGCTCAAGGGTGCGTCCGTGGTCGGAGTGTTCTGGGGTTCGTTCGCCCAGCGCCAGCCGCAGGACAATGCGGCGAACTTCCAGCAGTTGTTCACGTGGTACGCCGAGGGCAAGTTGAAGCCGTTGGTGTCGCAGGTGTATCCGCTGGAGCAGGCTGCCCACGCGATCAACGACCTGGGGCAGCGCAAGACGGTGGGCAAGGTCGTCGTTCAGATCCGGTAATGATTTGAAACGCGGTCAATGTGGGAGCTGGCTTGCCTGCGATTGCGGTGAGTCCGCTCCAACAAATGCAGCTGACAGACCGCAATCGCATGCAAGCCAGCTCCCACATTTTGATCTCCAGTGCTTCGAAGAAGCTGATTACGGCCCATACTTATCTATTCGCGACATGTTCGTAAGAGAACATGCAATCGCTCGGATTTCCTGTGTTTGCGGATAAGAGGCAATGCTATTTTCGGTAACGAAACTGTAACATTCGCATCCGCAGTCAAAACAAGAAATTTGGAGCTCTTGAATGTTTGCTTTCTTTCGTCCTGCCGCACATCAGGCGCCCCTGCCTGAAGAAAAAATAGACAGTACCTACCGACGACTGCGCTGGCAGATCTTCGCCGGTATTTTCTTCGGTTACGCCGGGTATTACCTGCTGCGCAAAAACTTCTCGCTGGCCATGCCGTACTTGATCGACGAGGGTTACACCCGGGGTGAGCTGGGCCTGGCGATGTCGGCCATTGCGATCGCCTACGGCTTGTCCAAGTTCTTGATGGGCCTGGTGTCCGACCGCTCCAACCCACGCTATTTCCTGCCCTTCGGCCTGCTGATATCGGCGGGCGTGATGTTCATTTTCGGTTTCGCACCTTGGGCAACGTCCAGCGTGACCATGATGTTCATTCTGCTGTTCATCAACGGCTGGGCTCAGGGCATGGGCTGGCCGCCAAGTGGACGCACCATGGTGCACTGGTGGTCGCAGAAAGAACGCGGCGGTGTGGTGTCGGTGTGGAACGTGGCGCACAACGTCGGCGGCGGCCTGATCGGCCCGCTGTTCCTGCTGGGCATGGCGTGGTTCAACGACTGGCACGCAGCGTTCTATGTGCCGGCGACCGTGGCATTGGCAGTGGCGGCGTTTGCCTTCATCACCATGCGCGACACCCCGCAATCGGTCGGCCTGCCGCCTATCGAGCAATACAAGAACGACTACCCGGAAGGCTACAACGCCAGCCACGAAGACGAATTCAGCGCCAAGGAAATCTTCGTCAAGTACGTGCTGCGCAACAAAATGCTCTGGTACATCGCCTTCGCCAACGTCTTCGTTTACCTGCTGCGCTACGGCGTATTGGACTGGGCGCCGACTTACCTTAAGGAAGCCAAGCACTTCGACGTGGATAAAACCTCGTGGGCGTACTTCTTCTACGAGTGGGCGGGCATTCCGGGCACGCTGCTGTGCGGCTGGATGTCGGACAAGATCTTCCGTGGCAACCGAGGCCTGACCGGCATCGTGTTCATGGCGTTGGTCACCGTGGCGACCCTGGTTTACTGGCTCAACCCGCCAGGCAACCCGATGGTCGACATGATCGCGCTGTTCTCCATCGGCTTCCTGATCTACGGCCCGGTGATGCTGATCGGCCTGCAGGCGCTGGAGCTGGCACCGAAAAAAGCGGCGGGCACCGCTGCGGGCTTCACGGGCCTGTTCGGTTACCTGGGTGGTTCGGTGGCAGCCAGTGCGGCCATGGGCTACACCGTGGACCACTTCGGCTGGGACGGTGGTTTTGTGTTGCTGGTGGGCGCATGCCTGCTGGCGATTGCGTTCCTGATCCCAACGCTGTGGCACACCAACAGCGTCAGCTCGGCGCGTTAATTCCCGCCGCAGTCTTTGGCACAACGCTTGAGCCGCGCCTCCAGGTTTTTATCTGGCATGGCGTGGCTACGCAGGGCGTTCACGGTCTGCTCGACATAATCGCGAGTGGTGCCGTAACGCCCGCAAGCGCTTTCCAACACGTGATTAAGCACGATATCGGGCAGGTTGCCGGCATAGCTGGGCAAGTGCCGCTCCAGCACAAACCCCAACGCCTGTACCTGGCTGCCATCTTCCAAGCGGCAACTGAGCCAGTGCGGCCGGTACGACGGGTAAGGCATCTCACGCTGCCACAAGGCATACAGCGAGGCCTCAAGCTGGTCTTCCGGCAAACGGTAGGCAAACCCGCTGCAAGAACCGCCGCGATCCAGGCCGAACACCAACCCCGGTGACTCCGGCGTGCCTCGATGCTCGTGTGACCACAGGTACAAACCCCGGTGATAACCGTGAACCCGTGCACGCATGCGCTGGGTCGACGAGCATTCCGGACGCCAGATCAGCGAACCATAAGCGAATAGCCAGACCGGCCCCCCCTTATGCTTGGCCATGGTGGCCTGCATCGAACTCATTAATTGCTCGTGAGTCAGTTGCGGCCCCAGATCGAGCCGCGGAGGGTAAGCCAATTGCAACAGATCGGTTTCAATAACGGTCATGGCGGATCGCTTAGGTCTCCTGCGTGTTACCAGTTGTAAGCAACTTTACCGTAATAAAACGCGCCGCTGTAACCGTACGGCGAAAAAGTGCTATAGGCGAGGTTGCCACCGCTGCTGGCGTAGGCATTGACCTTCTCCGGGTATTTATCGGTGACGTTGTCGCCGCCCAGGGTGAAGGTCCAGCTCTTGAGCGTGTAGTCCGCCGACAGGTCCAGTACCCAGGCCGCCTTGAAGGTCTGGTCGTTGATTGTGTCCGCCTGGTAACTGGTGAATTCGCCGTAGCGCACCAGATTGCTGTGCAGTGCCCAGCGGCCATAGGTGAAATCGTTACCCAGGCTCAGCTTGTGCTGAGGAGTGGTGTCGCCGAGCAAACCGATACGCTCGCGGCGGTCCACCCGCACCAGGTTGGCGCCCAGGCTGTCGAGAATGGCCGGGTTGGCCTTCACGTCCGTCACCTTCGTGTGGTTGTAGTTGTAGCCAACCGTGCTGTTCCAGCGGATGCCATTGTCGAACGAGTAACGGTAGTTGGCCACCAGATCGACGCCGTCGGTACGGGTGTCGGTGGCGTTGGTGAAATAGCGGGCACTGGTGTAGTTGATGTTGCCGACACCGTTGGCTTGCAGGTAGGCAATGGTGGCCGGGTTGAGATTGAGGTTGGACGACAGGCTGATGCGGTCGCGGATGTCGATGCGGTACACGTCGAGTGTCACGGTCAGGTCATCGGCAGGTTCGAGCACCAGGCCAAGGCTGTAGTTACGCGACTTCTCGGCTTTCAGGTCTTCGGCGCCCAGCAAGCGGGCCACCTGGCTGTTCGCCGGGAAGGTGCCGGCCTCCTGAATGGTGCTGCCGATCAACTGTGACGAGGTGTAGGCAAAGTTCTGCTGGGCCAGGGAAGGCGCACGAAAGCCGTTGGAGATGCTGCCGCGCAAGGCCACTTGCGGGGTGAAGTCATAGCGGGCCGACAGCGAGCCGCTGACATTGGAGCCAAAGTCGCTGTAGTCCTCATGACGCACGGCGGCCGACGCGCTGAGTTTTTCGGTGAAGTTGGTTTCCAGGTCCAGGTACTGGGCCCAGTTATGCCGTGAACTGCTGCCGGCATCGGCATCACGGAAACCACCCAGGCCCGAGCTGCCGGTCTGGTAGTAGGACGCCGGGTCGCCGGCGTCGATTTCATAACCCTGGCGCAGGTATTCGCCGCCAAAAGCCACCGACACCGGGTAAGGCAGGAAGCCCACGTCGAACTCACGGGACAGGTCCAGGCTGACCTGGCGCTGATCGTTGCTCAAGGTGCCGTTGTTAAATTTGCGCGGCGTGGCCAGGCCGAGTGAGGTGTTGATGGTTTCGGTGCCCAGTTCGTACTGGTTCTTGCCGTAGTTGGCCGACAGGTCGTAATGCCAATCGTAGGCCAGCAAGCCGCGCAGACCGACCACCAAGGACGTGTCCTCCAGATTGCCCTTGATCAGCGGCAGATAGCCATTGGGGTTCAGCGCCGGGATGTTGTTGGACGCGTTGCTCGCCCGATAGAACGCTGCTGTCTCGCCACGGCGCTTGCTGTAGCCGCCGAAGGTGTAGAACTCGGCCGCATCGTTGAAGGAATATTCGGAGTTGAACTGGAATTTGCCTTCATTGGTGGCCGGCTCGCCCTGACGGAACACGCGCTGGCCATAGGTGGTGGAACCCACGCTGCCAGGACGGAAATCGTCACCGGCGCGGTTGGTGTAGTCGTTGTCGGCACCCTCGCCCGAGACGTTGATAAAGCCGTTGTCACCCAAGGCAAACCCGGTATTGCCGCTGACGTTGCGCTGGATGCCGTCGCCCTTCTTGTACTCGCCGAACTTGGTCGAGACTGAGCCGCCGTGGTCGTCGTGCTTGAGGATCACGTTGATCACCCCGGCAATCGCGTCCGAGCCATAACGCGCCGACGCGCCATCGCGCAGCACTTCGATATGGTCGACCGCCGACAGCGGGATGGCATTCAAATCCGCCGGCGCCGAACCGCGCCCCACCGCCCCGCCCAGGTTGACGAAAGCACTGGTGTGGCGGCGTTTGCCGTTGACCAGCACCAACACCTGGTCCGGCGACAAGCCGCGCAACTGCGCCGGGCGCACCAGTTCGGCGCCATCCACCAGGCTTGGGCGCGGGAAATTGATCGACGGAATCAGGCGTGCCAACACCGCACCCAGTTCATCCGAGCCAGTGCTGCGCAGGGTATCGCCGGATATCACGTCGATGGGTGACAGCGAAGCACTGGCGGTGCGCTCTTGGGTGCGGGTGCCGGTGACGATCACGGTGTCGAGTTTTGGTGCGTCGGCGGTAACAGTTTCGCTCGCAAGCACTGGATTGAATCCCACAGCGGTCAGCAAATTGGCCGACAAAATCGCTGAGTACAGCGTGTGTTTTTGATTGCTCCCCATACCGCTCCCCTAAGAATCAACAATCAGAACTTCAATGCTCTGAGTTCGTACGATCGATCCGGCTGGCGGGCGGTGGCGGTCAGTGAGTGGTTATCGGCAGATAGTCGGTAGTCCGTTGCTTATAGCTTAATGAGATTTTCCCTACATCAGTAATACCGTAAATGAATAAGCATAGGCGCCCGAGCTTTCAGCGCAGGTTCAGGCCATGCAGGACGTTTACCGCCAAACTGACGACGTTAGCGACCCCACATTAGCCGCCTATCCGAACGACTATCGAGGTCGAACCATGAAATACTTTTATTGCGGCCTGCTGCTGTTGGCACACGCCGCCAGCGCCTTGGCCTCTGAGGCTGTCACCGAAAACGACAAAGGCTTCTGGTACGCCCAGACAAGCCTCTACACCCGGCACTTTTCACCGGACTCACAACACAATAACAATCAGGATTTGATCAACCTGGAGCGCAACGAGGCGTCAGGGCTGGTGTATGGCGGGGCGACGTTTCGCAACTCGTTCAGCCAGCGTTCGTACTACGTCTACGCCGGCAAGCGCTTCGATATTGTCGATTCGCCGTTTTACGTGAAAGTGACCGCAGGCGCACTGCAGGGCTATCGCGGCAAGTATCGGGACAAAATCCCGCTCAACCGTTACGGCGTGGCACCGGCGATCATTCCGTCTGTGGGAGTCCACTTCGGCCCGGTGACCAGCGAGCTGGTGTTGCTGGGCTTCAATGCGGCAATGCTGACGGCAGGCGTTCGTTTCTAAGAACGCCGCCTACCTATGTGGGAGCGGGCTTGCCTGCTCCCGCACGGGTTCAGCTCAAGGGTTCAAGGGCGCGGCGCGTAGGCAAACACATCAGCGCGCATCTGATGCGCATCCATGCCGGCGTCGACCAATGCGTCCAGCGTGCCGTAGATCATCGCCGGCGAACCACTGGCGTAGACATGCACGGCCTTGAGGTCGCTGATGTCTTCACACACAGCCTCATGCAGCAGCCCGCAACGCCCTTCCCAACCGCACAGGTCGCTGACCACTTTGTGCAGGAACAGGTTGGGCAGTTGCTGCCATTGGTCCCAGTGTTCGATTTCGTAGAAGTCTTCCGGGCGGCGCACGCCCCAATACAGGTGCACCGGGTGCTTGAAGCCCGAGGCGCGGCAATGCTCGATCAGGCTGTGCATCTGCGCCATGCCCGTACCGGCGGCGATCAGCACCAGCGGCCCGTCCGGCAGTTCAGCCAAGTGCGTATCACCAAACGGCAGTTCAATACGGGCCATCTGGTTGCGCTGCAACTGCTCGATCAGGTTGCGCGCACTGTCCTCGCGCACCAGCACATGCAGTTCCAGCTCGCGCCCGGCGTGGGGCGCCGACGCCAGCGAAAACGCCGACTTCTCGCCGTTGTCCCGTTCGATCATCAAGTATTGCCCGGCGTGGTAACGCAGCGCTTTACCGGCCGGCGCGCGCAGGCGCACGCGCCACACATCGCCACCGACTTCCACGCACTCACTCAATTGGCACGACAACTTGCGCAACGGCAACTCTCCCGGCGCCAACACGCCATCCCACAGCACAACGCAATCTTCCAGCGGTTCGGCGATACAGGTGTAGAACTCACCATGGTCGCGCACTTCGCCGGCTTGCTGCACCCGGCCCTCCACCAGCAGCGCAGCGCACACATGGCACACGCCATTACGGCACGCCTGCGGGCACTCGTAGCCCAGGCGGCGAGCGCCTTCGAGGATTCGTTCGCCAGGGACCAGCTCCAGTACCGCGCCGGAAGGTTGCAGGGTTACACGCATCAATCTATTCCCAATTCTTTCCAGATCGCATCGACGCGCGCGGTCACGGCTTCATCCTTGACGATCACCCGACCCCACTCGCGGGTGGTTTCACCCGGCCATTTGTGCGTGGCATCCAGGCCCATCTTCGAGCCCAGGCCCGACACCGGCGAAGCAAAGTCGAGGTAGTCGATCGGCGTGTTGTCGATCATCACCGTGTCGCGCTTGGGGTCCATGCGCGTGGTAATGGCCCAGATCACGTCGTTCCAGTCCCGGGCATTGATGTCGTCGTCGGTGACAATAACGAACTTGGTGTACATGAACTGTCGCAAAAACGACCACACGCCGAGCATTACCCGCTTGGCATGGCCTGGGTACGACTTCTTCATGGTCACAATGGCCATGCGGTACGAGCAGCCTTCAGGCGGCAGGTAGAAGTCGGTGATCTCAGGGAACTGCTTTTGCAGGATCGGCACGAACACTTCGTTCAGCGCCACACCCAGAATGGCCGGCTCATCCGGCGGCCGGCCGGTGTAGGTGCTGTGGTAGATCGGCTTGATCCGGTGGGTGATGCGCTCGACGGTGAACACCGGGAAGCTGTCGACTTCGTTGTAGTAGCCGGTGTGGTCGCCGTAAGGGCCTTCATCGGCCATTTCGCCCGGATGAATCACGCCTTCGAGGATGATTTCAGCGGTGGCTGGCACTTGCAGGTCGTTGCCACGGCACTTCACCAGCTCGGTGCGGTTGCCACGCAGCAGGCCGGCGAAGGCATATTCGGACAGGCTATCGGGCACCGGGGTCACGGCGCCGAGGATGGTCGCCGGGTCGGCGCCCAAGGCTACGGACACCGGGAACGGCTTGCCAGGATGTTTTTCGCACCACTCACGGAAGTCCAGTGCGCCGCCACGGTGGCTCAGCCAACGCATGATCACTTTGTTACGGCCGATCACTTGCTGACGGTAGATGCCCAGGTTCTGGCGATCTTTGTTCGGGCCCTTGGTGACGGTCAGGCCCCAGGTGATCAGCGGGCCGACATCGCCGGGCCAGCAGGTCTGCACCGGCAGCATGGCGAGGTCGACATCATCACCCTCGATGACCACTTCCTGGCACACCGCGTCCTTGACCACTTTAGGGGCCATGGCAATGATCTTGCGGAAGATCGGCAGTTTCGACCAGGCATCCTTCAAGCCCTTGGGTGGCTCGGGCTCCTTGAGGAAGGCCAGCAGCTTGCCGATCTCGCGCAGTTCGCTGACCGACTCGGCGCCCATGCCAAAGGCCACGCGGTCGGGGGTGCCGAACAGGTTGCCGAGCACCGGGATATCAAAGCCGGTCGGGTTTTCGAAGAGCAGCGCCGGGCCCTTGTTACGCAAGGTACGGTCGCAAATCTCAGTCATTTCCAGCACCGGGGAAATCGGCACCTGGATACGTTTCAACTCTCCGCGCTGCTCAAGTTGCTGCACGAAATCCCGAAGATCCTTGAATTTCATTAACCATGCCACCCGTAAAATAGGCGTACATCCTACCTGCTCTTACGAGCGCTGGCAGCTTATTGCACGTCATTGCGACTCACATCCGACTCAACGGATGCATGGCGCAAGCTGCGGAAGAGGGGTTCAAGGAACCCCTCCACATACCGCGTGCCCACGCTTGAAAGGTGATTGTCATCGGTATACAGCGACTGGCCACCCAGTTCGACCCGACACCAACCGTTGGCAGCACACAGCGTCGGCGCCGGGTCCAGGAGCTGGACTCCCGAGTCAGCCGCGGCGATTTGCGCAAAAACGCTGCTGATATAGGCCTGTCGCTGGACGTGTTCGGCCAGTGGCAAGCCTTCTCGGTCGGTCGGGCGACCCAACATCGCCAGGCGACTGAGTCGATAAGGCACATTGAAATCCTGCAGCGGCACCTCCTTGACCAACCAGACTCGGTGGCCGCCGGCACGGAGTTGCTGCACCAACGCCCTCAACCCCTCGGAGAACAATCGCTCGGCAATAGCACGGTCATACTTGCCCGTCTCCGGGTCATGGATCGACGCGCCTGTATCACCGGAGTGCTGGCCATAAACGTAGAGGCTCCAGCGCGCGACCAACACCACATCACTGAACTGTTCCTGGCTCAACAACCGGGTGACGCGCTCGTTGAACGCACTGCAGCCTGGGGTATTTTCTTTCCTGTAAAAAGGCAGACAGCCGGCATAACCGGCCTGGGTGATGCTGAAGTCGTACTTGCTGGCCCCATCTTTCAACGCCGGAATCAGCGCCGAGGCATGGCTGTCACCCCAGACGATTGCACGGGCCGAGTTCGCCGGTGGACCAAAATGGCACAGCTTACGGTGCGGGTCTTTCTTGTCGTCCGACAGGCAACTCATGAGTGTGGGGCTCCAGGTACGCGCCTGGGCGTATTGCAATGCCTGGGGCGGCAGCCGCGATGCAAAACCATCCGACCAAACCAGGCTTTTGCCGACCAGGCCCAGGCTGGCAAGCCCAAGGAAACCCGCGACCAGAATCGACCTGCGGCCTGCCAGCAGGCGCCGCTCACGGAACGGCCCTTCGACAAACCGCCAGGAGGCATAACCCAACACCAGGCTCACAACGAACAGAGCCACAAGCTCCCAGGACGACAGGCCAAAGATACTGGCGTACTTGCCAAACACCAGCACCGGCCAGTGCCACAGGTACCAGGAATAGGAAATCAGCCCAATACCCACCAGCACGCGACTGCCCAGCAACCGCCCTGCCCACGTTGGTTGCTGGCCGTTGGCCCAAATCAGCCCCACCACCCCCAATACGGGCAACAAAGCGGCCGCCCCTGGGAAAGCGGTGCGGTCGTCGTAACCAAATACCGCCACCATAATCAGGCCAAGGCTGAGCAGGCTGACGCCTTGCGCCAGCATCGGGCTTGCCCGCCGAGCGGGCACCGGCATGACGGCCAGCATGGAACCGGCCAACAATTCCCAGGCTCGCATGGGCAGCAGGAAGAACGCCTTGTCCGGTTCCCGAGACACCGCCCATACGCTCGCCGCAAATGACACCAGCAGCAACACAAACAAGGCGCCACGCCATTGCTTCAGCCGGCTCGACAGCAACGCCAGCAAGAGTGGAAAGGCAATGTAGAACTGCTCTTCAACCGACAGCGACCAGGTGTGCAACATGGGCTTCATGTCGGAGGCCGTGTCGAAGTAACCGTCCTGACGCATGAAGAACAGATTGGAGATGAAGATCACCTGGTTGTGTATCGACCGCCCCAACTCTGAGTAGTCTTTGGGCGCCATCAAAAACCAGCCGACGACCAATGATGCGGACATCATCACAATCAACGCCGGCAGGATACGCCGGGCCCGCCGCGCCCAAAATTCCACAAAACTGAAATGCCCGGCTTGACGTTCGCGCCAGATGATCGAGGTGATCAGGAACCCTGAAATCACGAAGAACACGTCAACGCCGACAAAACCGCCAGTAACGCCAGGTACTCCAAAATGAAACAGCACAACAGCCAGGACAGCGATGGCGCGCAAGCCATCAATGTCCCTTCGGTAAGCAAGAGCGGTCATAAATCGTCGATCAGCCTGATTCGGATGGAGGTGAGTGTATCCGCACCCACCTTTTTGTTTCTTAACTGACACTATTAGCGCACAAATCTCTCTTTTTCGATGCAAAAAAAATGGCGCCACAAAGGGCGCCATTTTTTGGACCTGAAGCGTCGTATTACTTACGCTTCATCGACAAGAAGAACTCATCGTTGGTCTTGGTGGTTTTCAGCTTGTCGATCAGGAACTCGATGGCGGCTACTTCGTCCATCGGGTGCAGCAGCTTGCGCAAAATCCACATGCGCTGCAGTTCGTCATCGGCGGTCAGCAACTCTTCGCGGCGGGTGCCGGAACGGTTGATGTTGATCGCAGGGAACACACGCTTTTCCGCGATACGGCGGTCCAGAGGCAGTTCCATGTTGCCGGTACCCTTGAACTCTTCGTAGATCACTTCGTCCATCTTCGAGCCGGTTTCAACCAGCGCGGTGGCGATAATGGTCAGCGAGCCGCCTTCTTCGATGTTCCGCGCGGCGCCAAAGAAACGCTTTGGTTTCTCCAGGGCGTGAGCATCGACACCACCGGTGAGTACCTTGCCGGAGCTCGGGATCACGGTGTTGTAGGCACGGGCCAGACGGGTGATGGAGTCGAGCAGGATCACCACGTCTTTCTTGTGTTCGACCAGGCGCTTGGCCTTCTCGATCACCATTTCGGCAACCTGCACGTGGCGGGTTGGCGGCTCATCGAACGTCGAGGCAACCACTTCGCCGCGCACGGTGCGCTGCATTTCGGTTACTTCTTCCGGACGCTCATCGATCAGCAGCACGATCAGGTGAACTTCAGGGTTGTTACGTGCGATGTTCGCTGCAATGTTCTGCAGCATGATGGTCTTACCGGCTTTCGGCGGTGCGACGATCAGGCCGCGCTGGCCTTTGCCGATCGGGGCGCACAGGTCGATAACACGACCGGTCAAGTCTTCGGTGGAACCGTTACCGGCTTCCATCTTCATGCGCACGGTCGGGAACAGCGGGGTCAGGTTCTCGAAGAGAATCTTGTTTTTCGCGTTCTCGGGACGATCGAAGTTGATCGTGTCGACCTTGAGCAGGGCAAAATAACGCTCGCCTTCCTTCGGAGGGCGGATCTTGCCAACGATGGTGTCACCGGTACGCAAGTTGAAGCGACGGATCTGGCTCGGCGAGACATAGATGTCATCGGGGCCGGCGAGATAGGAAGCGTCTGCAGAGCGGAGGAAGCCGAAGCCGTCCTGGAGAATCTCCAGCACGCCATCACCGGAGATTTCCTCGCCGCTTTTCGCGTGCTTTTTGAGCAGGGAGAAAATCACGTCCTGCTTGCGCGAACGGGCCATATTTTCTATGCCCATTTCTTCGGCCAATTGGAGCAGGTCGGTAATCGGCTTTTGCTTGAGTTCAGTCAGATTCATATAGGAATGACGTAATCATTTATGGAGGGGGGAAATTAAGCTTTTGGCTTAATGAGGCCGCGCCGCAGAGAAGGCGACAGGATCGCGTACTAATCGAAAAGGAATGCGTCGGCGACGGCTTACAGGGGGCAGTGGAGAAACCAGTGCGGGGCCGAATGTACCACCTGAGTTTCGGAGCGTCTAGCCCTGTTTCACGAAAAAGCCCCGCGATTTGCGGGGCTTTTTTGACGACGCTTAGATGTTCGCGTCGAGGAAAGCTTGCAGCTGCGACTTCGACAGCGCGCCCACTTTAGTGGCCTCGACGTTACCGTTCTTGAACAGCATCAAGGTCGGGATACCGCGCACGCCGTGCTTGGCCGGGGTTTCCTGGTTGTCGTCGATGTTCAGTTTGGCAATGGTCAGTTTGCCTTCGTAGGTCGTTGCAATGTCGTCCAGGACAGGAGCGATCATTTTGCAAGGGCCGCACCATTCAGCCCAGTAGTCAACCAGCACCGGGCCAGCAGCCTTGAGTACTTCGGCCTCAAAGGTCGCGTCGGTGACGTGCTTGATAAGATCGTTGCTCATGGATGTCTCCGGATTGTAAGCAAAAAAAACGTTGCCCATCATAGCCGCCCTTCCCTCGTTCAGGAAGCCGCCTCTGATTGACTCTTGCTATGACGACGCATGAGTTTGGGTATAGCCACTCAGGGCGTTACGGGCGTCACGAACGCTATGCCCGTGCGCAACGCCGCATTGCGTACGTGTTCCTGCATGGTTTTCTGCGCCGCCGCACTGGAACGCCGGGCCAGTGCACGCAGGATCTTGCGATGCTCCTGCCACGTTTCCATGGCCCGCTCCGGTCGGATGAACGGTAGTTTCTGACTCTCCAGGAACACCTCGGCGCTGGCACTCAAAATGCTCACCATCGCCTGGTTACCGCTGGCCAACAGAATCCGTTGGTGAAATTCGAAGTCCAGTCGGGCGGCGGTTTCAAAGTCGCCGGCCTTCAATACCTTACGCATTGCCTCGACATTGTCTTGCAGGCGGTCCAACTCATCGATAGTCAGCGTCACCGCCGCCAACCCCGCTGCAAATCCTTCCAGGGCATAGCGCAACTGGAAGATATCCAGCGGCGAGGCCTGGGCTGCAAAGGGCCAGGCAAACCCCGGCGGATCTTCCGCCGCCTGCACAAACACGCCTTTGCCGGGCTGCACACTGACCACACCCAAGGCACTCAAGGACGACAAAGCCTCGCGCAACGACGCCCGGCTCACGCCCAACTGCACCGCCAAGTCGCGCTGGGACGGCAATGCATCGCCCGCTGCGAAGCCCTGTTCCTTGATCAGTTTGCGGATGGCCTGCAGGGCCGCTTCCGGTACGGCTTGGGCGATGGAATTCATAAAAAACTCAAGGTTCCAGACAACTGAGCGGCTAGTTGTAAAGCTATTCGCGCCCGTCGGCAAGCCACGCCCCAAAGGGGCTCGCGCGGTTTTGTCGACGCTCGAAAAAGGTGCGAAAAGCGCCATCACTGTTCAGACCAGTAAGACCACCGAACCTCAACAAATTCCAGCGTTACAGACGATCAGAGAGGTGATGGCATGGGCTGTGCACTGAGCAAACTCAGAAAACCCCTTCGCCCTTTTCGGAGAGTTGCCATGACCAAGCGCTACAGCGCCCTGCTCACTGCCCTGTTTGCCAGCCTGATGCTGAGCCAGGCACCCGCCCAGGCCAATGGTCTGGAGGATATCGTCGCCCGGGGCACCCTGAAGGTCGCCGTCCCTCAAGACTTCCCGCCATTCGGCTCGGTCGGCCCTGACATGAAACCTCGCGGCCTGGACATCGACACCGCCAAGCTGCTGGCCGACCAACTCAAGGTCAAGCTGGAGTTGACGCCGGTCAACAGCACCAACCGCATCCCGTTCCTTACCACCGGCAAGGTCGACCTGGTGATTTCCAGCCTGGGCAAGAACCCCGAGCGGGAAAAGGTCATCGACTTCTCCAGGGCTTACGCGCCGTTCTACCTGGCGGTGTTCGGTCCGCCTGACGCAGCCATCAGCACCACCGACGACCTCAAGGGCAAAACCATCAGCGTGACGCGCGGCGCCATCGAAGACATCGAGCTGACCGCCGTGGCGCCCAAAGAAGCGACCATCAAGCGTTTCGAAGACAACAACTCGACCATCGCCGCCTACCTGGCTGGCCAGGTCGACCTGATTGCCAGCGGCAACGTGGTGATGGTGGCGATCAGCGAGCGCAACCCCAAACGTGTACCGGCCCTGAAAGTGAAACTCAAGGACTCGCCGGTCTACGTGGGCGTGAACAAGAACGAGCCGGCATTGCTGGAGAAGGTTAACCAGATTCTGGTGGCGGCCAAGGCCGACGGCAGCCTGGAAAAGAACGCGATGCAGTGGCTCAAAGAGCCGCTGCCCGCCGACCTTTGACGCGACGGAGCTGATTCATGGCCTATCAATTCGACTTTGTGCCCGTACTGGCCAATACCGACCTGCTGTTGCGCGGCGCCTTGTTCACGCTTGAACTGACGGCCATCGGCGCGATTCTGGGGGTTGCCCTGGGCACCGTCGGTGCCGTGGTGCGGGCGTGGAAGATCCAGCCGTTCGCCTGGTTCTTCGGCGTGTATGTCGAGTTGATCCGCAACACGCCGTTTCTGGTGCAGTTGTTTTTCATCTTTTTCGGCTTGCCGTCACTGGGGCTGAAAATCACCGAGTGGCAAGCGGCCGTGCTGGCGATGGTCATCAACCTGGGGGCTTACTCCACCGAGATCATCCGGGCCGGCATCCAGGCGATCCCTCGTGGTCAGCTGGAAGCGGCGGCAGCATTAGCGATGACGCGTTTTGAAGCGTTCCGCCATGTGGTGCTGCTGCCCGCTCTGGGCAAGGTGTGGCCGGCCCTGAGCAGCCAGATCATCATCGTGATGCTGGGTTCGGCGGTGTGTTCGCAAATCGCCACCGAAGAGCTGAGCTTTGCCGCCAACTTCATTCAGTCACGTAACTTCCGCGCCTTTGAAACCTACGCACTGACCACCCTGGTGTACCTGTGCATGGCGCTGATGATTCGCCAGTTGCTCAACTGGATTGGCCGACGGTTTGTGATGAGGAACAGCCGATGAGTGATTTTTCGTTCTGGGACATCGTGCGCAACCTGGCTGTCGGCCTGCAATGGACCCTGTTGCTGTCGCTGGTGGCCTTTGTCGGCGGTGGCCTGATCGGCTTGCTGGTGATGACGATGCGCATCAGCCGCAAAGCCTTCCCGCGCCATGTCGCGCGCACCTACATTGAACTGTTTCAGGGTACGCCGCTGTTGATGCAGCTGTTTCTGGTGTTTTTCGGCATTGCCCTGCTGGGGGTGGATATCTCGCCCTGGCTGGCAGCGGCGATTGCCCTGACTTTGTTTACCAGTGCCTACCTGGCCGAGATCTGGCGCGGCTGCGTCGAGTCCATCGCCCACGGGCAGTGGGAAGCGTCGGCCAGCCTGGCCCTTAACCCGCTTGAACAACTGCGTTACGTGATTCTGCCCCAGGCCCTGCGGATTGCCGTAGCACCTACGGTTGGCTTCTCGGTGCAAGTGGTCAAAGGCACCGCCGTGACCTCGATCATCGGTTTTACCGAACTGACCAAAACCGGCGGCATGCTCGCCAACGCCACCTTCGAGCCCTTTATGGTCTATGGCTTGGTGGCCCTCGGTTACTTCCTGCTCTGCTACCCCTTGTCCCTCAGTGCGCGCTATCTGGAAAGGAGACTGCATGCCTCTGCTTAGAATTTCCGCCCTGCATAAGTATTACGGCGATCACCATGTACTCAAGGGCATCGACCTGACGGTTGAAGAAGGCCAGGTGGTGGCGATCATCGGCCGCAGCGGCTCGGGCAAATCAACCTTGCTGCGTACCCTCAATGGCCTGGAGTCGATCAATGATGGCGTGATCGAGGTCGATGGCGAATACCTCGACGCCGCCCGCGCCGACCTGCGCAGTTTGCGGCAGAAAGTCGGCATGGTGTTCCAGCAGTTCAACTTGTTCCCGCACCTGACCGTGGGCGAAAACGTCATGCTCGCACCACAAGTGGTGCAGAAAGTCCCCAAGGCCAAAGCCGCACAGCTTGCCAGGCAGATGCTGGAGCGAGTCGGGCTGGGCGAGAAGTTCGACGCTTTCCCTGATCGCCTGTCCGGCGGGCAACAGCAGCGCGTCGCCATTGCGCGGGCATTGGCCATGTCGCCCAAAGTGCTGCTGTGCGACGAAATAACCTCCGCCCTGGACCCGGAGTTGGTCAATGAAGTGCTCAGCGTCGTGCGCCAACTGGCCAAGGACGGCATGACCTTGATCATGGTGACCCACGAAATGCGCTTTGCCCGGGAAGTCGGGGACAAACTGGTGTTTATGCACCAAGGCAAGGTGCATGAAGTAGGCGACCCCAAAACATTGTTCGCCAACCCCAAGACACCCGAGTTCGCCAACTTCATTGGTTCGGTGGAACAGCCGGGCTGATCAGTTCGAAACGGCCGTGCCCCTCAAGGTGCGTCTCGTCGCGTACCTCCAAGGCCTCAGCGGGCAGTTCGGTGTCGATATCGACCTGGGCTGTCAGCCGGCGCCCTGCTATCGGTAACCCTGCCGCCCGCGCCACCAAGGTCTGGCCGGGCAGCAATTGCCCGCTGGCAGGCTCGCCGGCCAAGTCGCTCGCCGCCCACTCCACAGCCCGCCCATCCACTTGGGCGTGTTTGAGGCTCAAGCGAAATCGCCCTTGGCGACCCAACACAAACCCCTGCCCATCTGCTGCAACACCAACAAACCGCAATGCCATTGCTGCAGGCTCAGTGCAAAAAACGTTCACGCGCAACCTACGCGTCGCAAGCACCAAGGCGGCCCTTTCAACACGCGCCTCTGTGCGGATGGCGCCATAGTCGATGCGTGGCTGGCTCACCGATAACCGACAGTTGTCGGCCAGGACGTCAGGTGCTGCCAGTACCGTGCAGAGCAACACCAAACGCAGCCTTTCAAACTTAACGGCCATGGCACACCGCCGAGGTCGTTGCATAGAATTTGTCATTATCTGGTTGGGTCTCAAGATCAATACGCAACACGCAGCTGGAAGAGTCAGGCAATGAAACCCGCAGGCTTTGCGCCTCATCGACGTCGTTGAGGAAAATCATGCCGTCACCCACCACGCTGGTCAGGAAGCGATCACCCTTGCCGAATACCGTGGCGCCTTGAGGCAATGGCCGGCCGTGCTGATCATGCGCGGTAAGCAACATGCGGCGCACGTTCACCACATCGAAATTCACGGCATTGAAGGACCCACGGCCTGCGGTGAGCATCTGGGTGCCGTTTTTCAGGTCGACGCGTTTGGGCAAGGACTGGGTTTGCACCTCGACTCGGCTGTTGGTGTAGGCCGGCAAGCCTGCGATCACCGCTTGCCCGCGGTAGTCCGTCCACACAGGGCCTTGGGGCGTCTCGACTTTTGCCGCGCCGATCTGCCCTACCGAGACGATGCCGAACGTGTCTTGCACGGCATACGGTGAGAACGTCAGGCCACCCGCGTGAGCCACCACGCCGCCCTGCAACTGCCCTGTGTAGCTGGTGCCCAGGGGGTCACGGCTGACACCCAGGCCAACGCGGGTATAACGCGGCAATAGATCCACATTGCCACGCACCGATTGCTCTCGGGCATTGAGGTCGCGCTCGACCCCCACTTCGTAATTCACAGACTCGTTGACCCGCTCGCTAAGCGCTGTGCCAGCGGTGAATCGGTCCCCGCGCCGGCTGGCGTAGCTATTAAGCCGACGATCTCGCCCAAGGGGCACACTGACCTGCAGACGCAAGGACAGATCATGCTCCACAGCTCTTTCATTTCGCTCGCCGGCAAGCGTGGCATCACGGCCCATGCGCGTACCGCCCACCTGCGAATCCGCAATCAACGCGACATCGGCGTGGCTGAATGACTTGTTCCAGGAGGCAGACACATGCTCGGTCGTTCGGCCGTCAAATTGAGACCCGTGGGTATAGCCCGCAGAAAATACGCCCAGCGTGGGATCGGCCCAGCTCAGGCTTGCCGTGTATTGGTTTTTGAAGCGCGAACCCAATTCATCGGCCGTGTATGAGCGGCCGGCCTCAAGCACCTCACGATACCCCCGGGTTTGGCTGGTTGCGCTGAGGTTGACGTCGATATTGGCGTAGACCGGGCTGCTGACAGACACGCTGCTGCGCGCCCCGGACACTGCACTTTTGCCGTCTCGGGAAAGGTTTTGCCGCGCAGCCACAGAAACTCGCTGGAAAAACACACTGCTCAGAGTGCCACCTGCCGACCAGTATTCATCCGTACTCAACAAGCCAAAGCCCGCAGACGAGTTGCGCCCCAAACCCCAGGTGCCGCTCCCCATGGCGACCACCGGTGACGGCCCCTCTTCACCCGCACTCTTGCGCAGCTTGCCAACCGAGAAATAGTAACCCGGTGCCGCCGGGGCAGCCCCCGCAAACGAGGCCGCCGGCACCACAAAGCTGCGCCTGGCACCCCGCACGTCGATCACGCTGACCTCCAGGTCACTGGTGCCATTGAGCAATGGCAATCCCGTTAGCCGGAAGGGACCTTCAGGCACCAGCGTGCTGTGAATCAACACGCCGGACTGGCGAACTTCGATCCGTGATTGGCTCTGGGCAAGCCCTTCGACCACGGCATTGTTGCTGCCCACAGCGACGCGTGATTGACCATCGGGGAAAAACTGCAGGCCAGATAACTGGACGCCACCAAACAGCGGGTTATGGCTGGATATCTGCCCCACCTGGAAAGTCGATTGCAGCGCGGCAATGTCCCGCTGTGCATAGGCGTATACATGCTCGGTACGGGCCTTGCCGTTATCGGACACATAGAATTGACGACTGCGAACAATCCAGTCCTCAAGGTTGAAGCCTGCCTCGGTATAAGCCGAAACGAACCGGCTGGGCGCGCTGCGCGAACGGCTGTCGAAACCCAGCACGTCGTAGTTGAACAACGCCGCTGCCCCGCCTTTGGAAAAATGCCCGGCGTCCCACTGGGGATCACGCAATGACTGGGTGGGCACCACCAGCGTCACCTCGTCCGTGCCGGGACGCAGCTTCACCATCGTCGTCGGAAATGCCCCCAAGAAATCATGGCAAGACTGGTCGGGCGTAGCGCCTTCCTGAATGATGGTGCCGGGCGTCACTAACCCCGCTTTCTCCAGTAACCCCGGGGTGAAGCACAAGCGGCCCTCGTGATCGAAGCGTGCATCCACCAGCCCCAGCGGGTTTCCATTGACCCGCAACCCCACCACCTGGACGCCTTCGCGAAAGCGCGCCGCGTTGCGAAAGTAGTCGGAGACCTTCGGGTCGATACCGTGGGCGGTGAGTGACGCGAGGTCGAAACCCTCCCCGAGCTCCAGTGCCGACACAAGAACGGGCAGACTCCACAGGGTCGCAAACCCTATGATCAGGGTGGGTCTGCAGGGCCAAAAATACGCTGCGATGCTTTGACTCGAAGGGTTCGACATGAGTCGGTCACCCCCCGTCGGTAACGATCGGAGCCCGGTAGTGGTCGACCGTAAACCCGTAGACCGTCGCCGGCTGTATCTCGACCTCGGTCACGCTGCCCAAGGGACTGCCGACCTCTGCCGCCAGCACCTCACCCGGCAATATGTAGGTGCGCGGCAATATGGCCGGAACACCCTGTGGAAACACTTGCACATCCGGCGCCAGACGCACGACATAGGCACTGTCGTTATGGACGGTGAGACGTTCTCCCGCCCGCTTCCACTTCAGCAATTCCCAAGGCGTGTGGTGCCGAGGCAAGCCTTGTGGGTGCAGGATCAGCGGCAAATTCTGTCGAAGGGTGATACCGATGGTCGCCCCCTGCGCCGCGCGCGCTTGGGGAATACCTTCGAAGGACACGCGCTTGAGCCGTTGGGTCTTAAGCGGCGCCTTCAAGGTGGCGATGAACCGCACCAGTTGCGTGTCGCCCGCCTCCACACGAGCGATGGGCGGTGTGACGATCAATAGCGGCTCCAGGTCCTCCGGCACGTCCTCCACGACCGAATGAAGCAGCGCCGGCCCTGCATCGGTATTTTTGATGTTGATTGTGGCTTCGCCGTCTTCCTCATAAAGCACCACCACAGTTGTTTCCGGATACATGCCATCCGCCACAGCAGCAGTGGTAAACAACAGGCAAATGCTTGCACCCCGCAATAGCGCACTGCACATCACTAAAAAACCACGCACTCTATATTCCCCGCAACTAATAAAGTTGTCCATTGGCCGTCAAGCGCCCACAGAAAAACAGCCAACAAGAAACAATAAGCTTCTTGGCTGGCTGTTTAACGTTACTTAGATGTAACTCAATACAAGCGTGGCGCGCCCATCAATAGAGACGTCTCGACTCAGGTCCAGGTCCTGGGCTCGGTTGATGACAGCCTTGACTGCAAGTGTGCCCGTCAATTGGTTAACGGCGGTGGGTGTAAAGGTAGCGCCGTTGCGCCAGGAGTACTGGGCGGGCGATTGGGCAACCTTGCCATCGCTGTTATTCCAGGCGCCAGCGCCGATACGCATGATCGGATACAGCGCTATGCTGGACGATCGCAGATCCCTGAGGGTGACCGAATAGCCACCGGTGCGACGGGCGCCTACAGCCCCCAACCCGAAATTCTGCGCTTCAGTAAAGCCGGCACCCAGGATGCCCGGCACCTTGCTGCCTGCTTGCAGATCGGTAAAGGTGATGCCGAACCTGGCAGGCGTCGTGCCACAATTGACGATCAGGGAAGTGCTCCTCTCTTCGCGCGGATTGAATGCAGTCTGGGACAATTCGCCCGAGCGAATCGTGCCGTAATCGATGATACCGCTGCCGGCCAGGCTGAGGTTACAGGCTGCCGGTGTGATCGTCCCCCTGACGACCAACTGGGCGCTGGTATTGGTAGTCGCCTGGGCAGTTAAGGCCGCAGCCAGGCACGCAATACCGAGAGTCAAGCCAACAATTTTTTTCATGTTCATCCTGTCACTAAAAAAGTTATCAGGTGTTCTTTATTTGTGTCTTGGCGACTCCATCGCCCAACGATTTATCTTCCGGGACGTGCACAACGATAAATAAATGCCACCTCGGCAGAATTGCCGGATGACAGTGTGTCGCTTTGGCACTTCATTAAAGAATCAGATAACACGACAATAACTGTGGGAATGATAAAAACAAACACCCTCCATTAAACCAGCCACAATGTAGTTCCCAATAAAATAATGAAGGAGATATCGAATCGCTCACTGTCGGAAATTTCACAAACCACCTTATGACCGCCGATAATAAAAACACACTACAACGTCGAAGAACTTAGTCGGCACGCACTTATAAAACCGCCCTACCTTTACTAAAGGAATTCCCCACAGACAGCCTCAGGAAAATTACTGAAGCACAACGCGTTGGCGCCAGCGGTCGATCGTGGCACGATGGTGAGGTTATCGACCGAGACCCCCAAACCATGCCGCAATCCCAAGCCAAGAATCTGTCCCTGATCGCCGCCATCGACCTGGGCTCCAACAGCTTTCACATGGTCGTGGCCAAGGCCCAGAACGGCGAAATCCGCATCCTCGAGCGGCTCGGCGAAAAAGTACAACTGGCTGCCGGGATCGACGACGAGCGCCAGCTCAATGAAGAATCCATGCAACGCGGGCTCGATTGCCTCAAGCGCTTTGCCCAGCTGATCAATGGCATGCCTTTGGGCGCCGTGCGAATCGTTGGGACCAACGCCCTGCGTGAAGCGCGCAACCGCGGTGAATTCATCCGCCGCGCCGAGGAAATCCTCGGCCACCCGGTAGAAGTCATTTCCGGCCGTGAAGAAGCACGCCTGATCTACCTGGGTGTCTCCCACACCCTGGCTGACACGCCTGGCAAGCGCCTGGTGGCGGATATCGGCGGTGGCAGTACCGAGTTCATTATCGGCCAGCGTTTCGAGCCGCTGCTGCGCGAGAGCCTGCAAATGGGCTGCGTCAGCTTTACCCAGCGCTATTTCAAGGACGGCAAGATCACTCCGGCACGCTATGCCCAGGCCTACACGGCCGCGCGACTGGAGATCATGAGCATCGAGCACGCCCTGCACCGCCTGACCTGGGATGAGGCCATCGGCTCATCCGGCACCATCCGTGCCATCGGCCTGGCGCTGAAGGCCGGCGGCCATGGCACCGGCGAGGTCAACGCCGAAGGTCTCGCGTGGCTCAAGCGCAAGCTGTTCAAACTGGGCGATGCCGAGAAAATCGACTTCGATGGCATCAAGCCTGATCGCCGCACCATCTTCCCGGCAGGCCTGGCGATTCTCGAAGCGATCTTCGACGCCCTCGAACTGCAACGCATGGACCACTGCGATGGCGCCCTGCGTGAAGGCGTGCTGTACGACCTGCTGGGCCGCCATCATCACGAAGACGTGCGTGAGCGCACCCTTACCTCATTGATGGAGCGTTATCACGTCGATCTGGAACAGGCAGCCCGCGTGGAGCGCAAAGCGCTGCACGCCTTCGACCAGGTGGCCGAGGACTGGGACCTGGAAGACGGCGTCTGGCGCGAACTGCTCGGCTGGGCAGCCAAGGTGCATGAAGTGGGCCTGGACATCGCCCACTACCATTACCACAAACATGGCGCCTACCTGATCGAGCACTCGGACCTCGCCGGTTTCTCCCGCGAAGACCAACAGATGCTCGCGCTGCTGGTGCGTGGCCATCGCCGCAACATTCCAAAGGACAAGTTTGCCGAGTTCGGCGATGAAGGCATCAAGCTGATCCGCCTGTGCGTGCTGCTGCGCTTTGCGATCCTGTTCCACCACATCCGTGGCACACAGGAAATGCCCCAGGTCACCCTGCGCGCCAACGGCGACAGCCTCGACGTGGTGTTCCCCAAAGGCTGGCTGGACGAAAACCAGCTGACCCAGGCGGACTTCGCCCAGGAAGCGGAGTGGCTGACGCGGGTTGGGTTCAGCCTGAACCTGCGCTAAAGCGCACTGCAAAACAAATGTGGGAGGGGGCTTGCTCCCGATAGCGAAGTGTCAGTTGACCTATTCATCAACTGACCCACTGCAATCGGGAGCAAGCCCCCTCCCACATTGTTAGTCCGTATTGACTATTAATTCACCGCCAGAATCGGGCTACCCAGCTTCTCCAGCAACGTCGCCTGCGCGCTGCGCGGGTTCTGGTTGCCGGTCGGCGTGTTGCGCACGTATCGGCCGTCCGACTGCAGGCTCCAGCTGTGAGTGTTGTCGGTGAGGTAGCTTTCCAGCTCCTTCTTGACCCGCATGATCAGCTTCTTGCCTTCCACCGGGAAGCAGGTCTCCACACGCTTGTCGAGGTTGCGTTCCATCCAGTCCGCACTGGAAAGGAACATCTGCTCCTCGCCGCCGTTGAGGAAGTAGAACACCCGCGTGTGCTCCAGGAAGCGGCCGATGATCGAGCGCACATGGATGTTATGCGACACGCCGACAATGCCCGGGCGCAGGCAGCACATGCCACGCACCACCAGGTCGATGCGCACACCGGACTGGCTGGCCTTGTACAGCGCGCGGATGATCTTCGGATCAGTCAGCGAGTTGAACTTGGCAATGATGTGCGCCGGCTTGCCGTCGAGGGCGAACTGGGTCTCCCGGGCAATCATGTCGAGCATGCCCTTCTTCAGGGTGAACGGCGCGTGCAGCAGCTTCTTCATGCGCAAGGTCTTGCCCATGCCAATCAACTGGCTGAACAATTTGCCGACGTCTTCACACAAGGCGTCGTCGGACGTCAGCAAGCTGTAGTCGGTGTAGAGCTTGGCGTTGCCGGCGTGGTAGTTACCGGTGCCCAGGTGGGCGTAGCGCACAATCTCGCCAGCTTCGCGGCGCAGGATCAGCATCATCTTGGCGTGAGTTTTGAAGCCCACCACGCCGTAGATCACCACCGCACCGGCCGCTTGCAGGCGGCTCGCCAGTTGCAGGTTGGACTCTTCATCGAACCGCGCACGCAGCTCGATCACCGCGGTGACTTCCTTGCCGTTACGCGCGGCGTCTACCAGCGCATCGACGATTTCCGAGTTGGCGCCGCTGCGGTACAGGGTCTGGCGCACCGCCAATACATGCGGGTCCTTGGCGGCCTGGCGCAGCAGGTCGACCACCGGGGTAAAGGACTCGAACGGGTGCAGCAGCAGAATGTCCTGCTTGCTCACCACACTGAAGATGTTCTCGCTGTTTTGCAGCAACTTCGGGATCTGCGGCGTGAACGGCGTGTATTGCAGCTCCGGATGGCTGTCCAGGCCGGTGATACTGAACAGGCGCGTCAGGTTCACCGGGCCATTGACCTGATACAGCTCGCTCTCGCTGAGGTTGAACTGCTTGAGCAGGTAGTCCGACAGGTGTTTCGGGCAAGTATCAGCCACTTCCAGGCGCACCGCGTCACCGTAGCGACGCGAGAACAGCTCGCCGCGCAGGGCTCGGGCCAAGTCTTCGACGTCTTCGGAATCCAGCGCCAGGTCGGCGTTACGGGTCAGGCGGAACTGGTAGCAGCCTTTTACCTTCATGCCCTGGAACAGGTCGTCGGCATGCGCGTGGATCATAGACGAGAGGAATACATAATTGTCGCCAGCGCCCCCCACCTCTTCCGGTACCTTGATGATCCGTGGCAACAGACGCGGTGCCGGGATGATGGCCAGGCCAGAATCGCGACCGAAGGCGTCGATACCTTCCAGTTCAACGATGAAGTTCAGGCTCTTGTTTACCAGCAGCGGGAACGGGTGCGTAGGGTCGAGGCCGATCGGGGTGATGATCGGTGAAATCTCGTCACGGAAGTACCGGCGCACCCAGGTCTTGATCTTGGTGGTCCAGTGGCGGCGACGAATGAAGCGGACCTGATGTTTTTCCAGCTCCGGCAACAGAATATCGTTGAGGATCGCGTATTGGCGGTCCACGTGGCCATGCACCAGCTCACTGATACGCGCCAGGGCCTGATGCGGCTGCAGACCGTCGGCACCGGCTTGTTCGCGGGCGAAGGTAATTTGCTTCTTGAGGCCGGCGACGCGGATCTCGAAGAACTCGTCCAGGTTGCTGGAGAAAATCAGCAGGAACTTGAGCCGCTCCAGCAGCGGATAGGACTCGTCCAGCGCCTGCTCCAGCACGCGGATGTTGAATTGCAGTTGTGACAGCTCGCGGTGGATGTACAGGCTGCTGTCATCCAGGTTGGTCACCGCCGCCACCGGGGCCGGCGCAGGCGTCTCGACCACCACGACAGGTGGAGCCGGCTCCATTTCCGGCGGGGTCTCGGTGACTTGTTCGACCACCGGGTGAGCGTCTTTTACGGCAACTTCTGAGAGTCCTTCGGTATTCATCGAGTGTTCCTGTGAGGGCTATTGTTGCTCTCTAAGCAATTGGGCAGCGCGGGCGGCGAAGTAGGTCAGAATGCCATCAGCGCCTGCACGTTTAAAGGCTGTCAGGGATTCGAGGATCACCCCTTCACTCAACCAACCATTCTGGATCGCGGCCATGTGCATGGCGTATTCACCGCTGACCTGATAGACAAAGGTCGGCACCTTGAATTCCTCTTTGACCCGGTAAAGGATGTCCAGGTACGGCATCCCGGGTTTGACCATCACCATGTCGGCGCCTTCGGCCAGGTCGGCCGCCACTTCGTGCAGGGCTTCATGGCTGTTGGCCGGGTCCATCTGATAGGAAGCCTTGTTGGCCTTGCCCAGGTTCAGCGCCGAACCGACCGCATCGCGGAACGGGCCGTAATAGGCGCTGGCGTACTTGGCCGAATAGGCCATGATCCGCACATTGACGTGGCCCGCCAGCTCCAGGGCTTCGCGAATCGCCTGGATGCGGCCGTCCATCATGTCCGACGGCGCCACGACTTGGGCACCCGCTGCCGCGTGGGACAACGCCTGCTTGACCAGTGCATCGACGGTGATGTCGTTCTGCACATAGCCGTCTTCGTCGAGAATGCCATCCTGGCCGTGGGTGGTGAACGGGTCCAGCGCCACGTCGGTGATCACACCCAGCTGCGGGAAACGCTCGCGCAGGGCACGGGTGGCGCGCTGGGCGATCCCTTGCGGGTTCCAGGCTTCGGCAGCGTCGAGCGACTTGAGTTCGGAGGGTGTCACGGGAAACAGCGCCAGCGCCGGAATCCCCAGCTCAACCCAATTGGCCGCTTCTTCGAGCAGCAAATCAATGGTCAAGCGCTCCACACCCGGCATCGACGCCACCGCTTCCCGGCGATTTTCACCGTCCAGCACAAACACCGGCAGGATCAGATCGTTCGTCGTCAGCACGTTTTCACGCACCAGGCGGCGAGAAAAATCATCACGACGATTGCGACGCAGGCGAGTGGCGGGGAACAGGCGATTGGCAGGGGTAAAGCTCACGACAGACTCCTGAGCCCGCGTTTACGGGCGAGCGTTGCAGTTATAAGCGGCCATTATGACGAAGGAATGACAGTTGTGCTTATCGATGCGACCTGCAGTCGCATTCGTCGTTTATGTAGGAATTGTTCACTTCGTGACACATCTCGATACTTTCATGAATGTTCACGAAGGCGTAGGCTGCGCGTTCATTTCGCCAGCACCCCAGACCATGCTTCAACAATTTCTGCATGACTTCGGCTACTTTGCCCTCTTCCTAGGCACGTTCTTCGAAGGCGAGACCATCTTGGTTCTCGCAGGCTTCCTGGCGTTCCGTGGCTACATGGATATCAACCTGGTGGTGGTCGTTGCCTTCTTTGGCAGCTACGCCGGCGACCAGCTGTGGTACTTCCTGGGGCGCAAGCACGGCCGCAAACTGTTGGCGCGCAAGCCGCGCTGGCAATTGATGGGCGACAAGGCCCTGGAACATATCCGTAAGCATCCGGATATCTGGGTGCTGAGCTTCCGGTTTGTCTACGGCCTGCGCACTGTGATGCCCGTGGCGATTGGTTTGTCAGGCTACCCGCCGGCGCGCTACCTGATTCTTAACGGGATTGGCGCTGCAGTCTGGGCGGCAGCCCTGGGCGCTGCGGCTTACCACTTCGGCGCGGTGCTGGAAGGCATGCTCGGCAGCGTCAAGAAATACGAGCTGTGGGTGCTGGGCGCGTTGGTGCTATTGGGCTTCGGCCTGTGGTTGCGCCGCCGCTTCAAGAACGCCCGTATTGCCCGCCAGGCCTGCGAGGACGCAAGGGCCCGGCTCGCCGCCGAGCCGGCTCCCGTCGACACGCCTAAGACACCAGCCGAGTAAGCCGGCTTCTGCAACAGTAGAGGCCGATCACGCTGAGCAAGCTGTAACTCAACAGACCCAGCCAGCCCAAACTGCTGGCCGGCCATAACCCGACCAGCGGTGCCAGCCACACCAGTGGCACATTCAGCCCCAGGCGTACCAGCTCAGCTTTCAGCGCCCACGGGCGATTCTCCAGGGCGACGCCCAACGTAAACAGCCCCACCGCCATCGCACTCCATCCCAGGATCAGCGCCGCCGTGGGCAGCCCCTCGGCGAAATTCATCAAATAGCTGCCAAAGCCCACATACGCGGCAAACTGCAGCGCGATATAGACCTGCTGACGCGCATCCAGCGGCACGTCGAATTTGCGGAACTGGCTCAAATCGGGTTTGGCCATCGGGTACTTGGCCTTCACGTCCGCCGGGCGCCAGCCAGTGCGCATGAACCAGATGCGCAGCTTGTCCCACCCGCTTTCGGTACTTCGTGCGTCATTCCACAGCTGCGCATAAAACTGCAGGTTGGCCCATAGCGGGTTCCAGCTGGCCAAAGGCGTGGTCACGCCAAAAATCACCGGCTCGTTGTCGTCTTCTTCCTGGAAGCTGCCGAACAGCCGGTCCCAAATAATGAACACCCCGCCGTAGTTGCGATCCATGTAGAGAGCGTTCTGTGCATGGTGGGCCCGATGATTGGACGGTGTAACGAAGAACCACTCGACCCAGCCGAGCTTGGGCACGTGGCGGGTGTGCACCCAGAATTGATACAGAAGATTGAGCGAGGCCACGCTGATAAACACCACCAGCGGCACGCCCAGCACGGCCAGGGGCAGGTAGAAGATCCAGCTCAGCAGAAAGCCGGTACTGGTCTGGCGCAGGGCGGTGGTGAGGTTGTAGTCCTCGCTTTGATGATGCACCGAGTGCGCGGCCCACAGGATGTTGCGCTCATGCCCGCAGCGATGCAGCCAGTAGTAGCAGAAGTCATAAAACACAAAGGCGAACACCCAGGTCCAGACACTCTGGACCGACAGTTCGATCAGGGCCAAGTGCTTGAGCGCAAACGCGTAGGTCAGCAACCCCACGCCTTTGGTCAACAGCCCCGTAGTCGTGGACAGCACACCCGTGCTGAGGCTGTTGATGGCATCTGCCACTCGATAGTTGCGCTCGCCGCGCCAGTGATCGGCCAACAGCTCAACCACGATCAAGGCAATGAAAAACGGTACCGCGTAAGGCACGAAGTCCATGGGCTAGTCCGGTCTATTTTTGTTACATCAAGATTAGGTGTAGCAACGCCAGATCCCATTGGCAACAGGTGACAAATTAGTAGACATTTAACGCCACGAAATAGGGAGAAATACTCATGAGCAAAAAGATTGCAGTGATCCTTTCGGGCTGTGGCGTGTACGACGGCGCAGAAATCCACGAAAGCGTCATCACTTTGCTGCGCCTGGACCAGCGTGGCGCTCAGGTCCAATGTTTTGCACCCGATATCGCGCAACATCACGTGATCAACCACCTCACCGGCGAAGAGATGCCTGAGTCGCGCAATGTGCTGGTGGAGTCGGCGCGTATCGCCCGGGGTGAAGTGAAGGACATCCGTGAGGCCAACGCCGAAGACTTCGACGCACTGATCGTGCCCGGCGGTTTTGGCGCGGCGAAGAACCTCTCGACCTTTGCCGTGGAAGGCGCCGGTTGCAGCATCAACCCGCAGGTTCTGGCGCTGGCCGAAGCCTTTGCCGAAGCGGGCAAACCGGTGGGTCTGATCTGTATCTCGCCGGCCCTGGCCGCGAAGATCTATGGCCCCGGCGTTACCTGCACCATCGGCAACGACGCCGCCACCGCTGCCGCCCTGGATAAAATGGGCGCCACCCACCGCGACTGCGCGGTGGAGGATATCGTCGAGGACAAGGCTCGCAAGCTGGTGAGCACCCCCGCCTACATGCTCGGCAAAAGCATCAGCGAGGTCGCCTCAGGCATCAACAAACTCGTGGATCGCGTGCTGGAACTGACCCACGAGAACGACTAACCCACTCGCATCAACCGCGTGAGGATGCGATCCAGCGAGTTGGCGAACGCCTGCTTTTCCTTATCACCGTGGGGCGGCGGGCCGCCGCCCATTTGGCCTTGTTCGCGCAGATCCGTGAACAGGTTGCGCACCGCCAGCCGCTCACTCATGTTCGCCGGGCTGAACTCCTTGCCCCGCGGGTCGAGGGCGGTGACGCCCTTCTTCACCAGGCGATCGGCCAACGGTACATCGCTGCAGATCACCAGCTCGCCGGGCACCGCGTGCTCCACCAGGTAGTCATCCGCTGCATCCGGGCCGCTGGGTACAACGATCAGCTTCACACAGGCAAAGCTCGGCTTGATCTGGCTCTGCCCTGCCACCAGCACCACTTCGAACTGGCGCTTGAGGGCGAACTTCACCACTTGGTCCTTGGCCGCCCGCGGGCAGGCGTCTGCATCAATCCAGACGCGCACGATCAGGCGACCACACGGCGTTTTTCGGCCAGCCGGCTGCGGCCGTACAGCACCACAATCGCCAGCACCGCCAACGCCTGCGCACTCAACGAGTACGCATCGGCATGGATGCCCAGCCAGTCGAAGTCAAAAAACGCCACCGGCCGCGTACCGAAGACGCCGGCTTCCTGCAACGCCTTCACGCCGTGCCCGGCGAACACCACCGACAGTGCACACAGCAACGCCGCGTTGATGCCAAAGAACAGCGCCAACGGCAGCTTCGCCGAACCCCGCAGGATCACCCACGCCAGACCCACCAGCAGCACCAGCGCCGTAGCACCACCCGCCAGTACGGCGTTGTGCCCGGCCGGGCCGGCTTGCAGCCACAGGGTTTCGTAGAACAGGATCACTTCGAATAGCTCACGGTATACCGAGAAAAACGCCAGCAGCGCAAAACCAAAGCGCCCTCCGCCACCGACCAGGCTGCTCTTGATGTAATCCTGCCAGGCTGCCGCATGGCGCCGGTCATGCATCCACACGCCAAGCCACAGCACCATCACACTGGCGAACAGCGCCGTGCAGCCTTCCAGCAATTCGCGCTGGGCACCGCTGACGTCAATCACATACGCCGCCAACGCCCACGTTGCCAGACCGGCCAACAGCGCCAGGCCCCAGCCGACGTTCACACTGCGCACCGCCGATTGCTGGCCAGTGTTACGCAGGAACGCCAGGATCGCCGCCAGCACCAGGATGGCTTCCAGGCCTTCACGCAACAGAATCAACAGCCCGGAGATATAGCTCAGCGACCAGCTCAAGCCATCGCTGCCCAACAAGCCAGCTGATTCGGTGAGCTTGCCTTTGGCGACGTCCAGACGCTGCTGCACTTGCTCAAGCGGCAGGCCGTCCTGCAACGACTGCCGGTAGGCCATCAGCGCTTTCTCGGTGTCCTTGCGCACGTTGGCGTCAACGTTATCCAGGGAGCTTTCCACCAGCTCGAAGCCCTCAAGGTAAGCGGCGACCGACAGGTCATAAGCCTGCTCATGGTCACCGTTACGGAATGCGGCGAGGCTCTTGTCCAGGGTGGTGGCGGTGTAATCGAGCAACTGTGCCGGGCCACGCTTGACCTGTGGCGGTTGTGCGCGCTGGGCCCGGAAAGTCGCGGCGGCGCCTGGACCATTGGCAGCCAGCACTTCATTAGGCGTTTGGCGGGCCAGGTCGGCGAGGTTGAAGGGTTGTTCACTTTTTGCCGCAGCCGGGTCTGCCGTGAAGCCCGCGATGTAAGTGGCCAGGTCCCAGCGCTGACGGTCATCCAGTTGATCGGCAAAGGACGGCATGTCAGTGCCTTCAACACCCAGGCCGAGGGTATTGTAGATCGCATAGAGGCTCAGGCGGTCCAGGCGCACCGCATCTCGCAGGTTGGCCGGTGGCGGCGTCATTCCCGTACTGGCCGGGCCATCACCCGCACCGGCAGTGCCGTGGCATACCGAGCAATGCTGGGCGTAAAGCGGTGCGCCACGCGCGGGGTCGGGAGTGATGACCGGGGCCTGGCTGACTTCATACGCCACCGCCAACTTGGCGCCCAATTGACGGGCCAGGCGAGCGACAGCTGCGCCGTCCTGGTGGGCGGTCACGGCCGCTAGCAATTCGTCGACGCCTTTGACCAACTCCGCGCGCTCGGGCCTTTGCGGCAGTTCAGCCACCAGGCCTTGCAACACGCCGAGGAACTCTAGTTGTTCGCGATATTCGGATTCATCGATAACCTTGCCCGCCTCCACCGTCGGTGGGTAATCAGCGCCAATGTAGTCCAGCAAATGCAAGGCTTGTGGGGCGCCCTCGGCATTCGCGGCCAGCAGATTGAAGCTGCACGACATCAAGGCCGGCAACACCAGCCAGGCGAGAAAACGGATGGGGGCAATCATGAATGAATCTCAAAGGTAAATACGAAGTAACACATTGTTTAACTTTAAAGGCTCTGACTCAAGGCGTTCGTGATCTGGCGCTAGGAAACCACCCGCGGATTGATGGCATTCAGCGCTTAAAGCCATAACAAAAAGCCATTGTTTTGCCAGTAATGGCGCCTATAATGCCGCGCCCTGTTATTTCTAAAGGGTATTTATTTCCTCGTTTTTATGAGGAATTTGCACATCTGCTTATCACTTTCAAGGAAGAAGTTTGCATGGCATTTCGCGCCTTGACCCCGCTCACGCTGGCGGCGGTTACCTTGCTCTCGGGTTGTTCGATGTTTCGCAGCTACGACACTGAGCTGCAAGCCACTAACCAGCAGTTGGCCACCGGTAACGTCGACGGCGCCCTGACCCTGCTGGAAAAGAACAATGCCGGCGAAGACAAGGACCTGCTCTACTTCTTCGAAAAGGGTGAGCTGTTGCGCGCCAAGGGTGACCTCACCGGCAGCCAGACCGCCTGGCGCAGCGCCGACCTGCAGGTCTACAAGTGGGAAGAGTCGGTCAAGTTCGACAGCGAAAAGTACCTTGCCCAGTTCGGCAGCTTCCTGGTCAACGACAAGGTGCGCCGCTACGAAGGCTACGACTACGAAAAGGTCATGCTGACCACCCAGATGGCCCTGAACCTGCTGGCCGTGAATGACTTCGACGGCGCCCGCACCGAAATCAAGAAGACCCACGAGCGCGAAGCCGTTATCGCCGACCTGCGCGACAAGGAATACCTCAAGCGCGAAAACGAGGCCGAGCGCCAGGGCGTAACCACCCAGATCAAAGACCTGCGCGGCTACCCGGTAGAGGCACTGGACGCACCGGAGGTGGTCGGCCTGAAGAACAGCTACCAGAGTGCGTTCAGCCACTACCTGGCAGGCTTTGTCTACGAGGCCCTGGGAGAGAAAGACCTGGCCGCACCGGGTTATCGCAAAGCCGCCGAGTTGCGCCCCAACACGCCGTTGCTGGAGCAAGCGTTGATGGACCTGGACAAATCCAGGGTCGGCGCCGACGAGACCGATGTGCTGATCGTGGTGCAGAGCGGCCTGGCCCCGGCGCGTGACTCGATCCGCCTACCGCTGCCGATCCCGATCGACGGCCACTTGGTCATCACCCCGTTGTCCTTCCCGGTCATCAAGGCAGACACCTCGACCGCGACCTTCGGCCAGATCGGCGTCGACGGCAAGCAGCAGAACCTCACCGCACTCAATAGCACCACCGCCATGTCCCGCCGCGCCCTGCGTGACGACATGCCGGGGATCATCCTGCGCACCACCGTGCGTGCAGTCAGCCGCGGCGTGACGCAAAACAATCTGAACAAGACCAACCCCATGGCAGGCCTGGTGCTGGGCATCGCCTCGGCGGTGACCGAAGGCGCCGACACTCGCACCTGGCGCACCCTGCCGGACATGACCCAAGTGACGCGCCTGCGCCTCAAGCATGGCGAACACCAAGTCAGCCTGCCCAACGCCTTGGGTGGGACGCTGGTGACGGTCAAGGCCGACCAGCGCTATCAGGTGATCACTCTGCGCGTAGTCGGCAACCAGGTGTTCGCCGGCGGCCTTGCCGCGCATGTGGTGCCAGGCACTTCCACCCAGGCCATCGCCCTCAAACAACCTTAAGGAGCACGTTATGCGTCATTTCATCCTCGGCGCCCTCGCGCTGATCCTGCTCGCCGGCTGCGCCACGCCACCGCCACCAGAGCCCGGCAGCGCCGCCAGCAAAATCGTCGTGATGGGTAAATTCAAAGGCATCGCCGTCGGTGCCATTCGCGTTGCCCGTGAAAACGGCTTCCTCACGGCCAAGGTGCAACTGAGCAACATCACCAGCAGCAACCAGATGATGTATTACCGCTTCGCCTGGCTGGGCGCCGACGGCTTCCCCGTGGGCGATGAAGAAACCTGGAAAGTGCTGAACCTGTACGCCAACCAGGCGACCTTCCTGCCCGCCATTGCCAATTTGCCCCAGGCCGCGGACTTCCGTCTTGAAGTGAAGACGCCTTAAGTCGCGCCCCTGCTCTTCAACTTAACAGCCTGTTTCAGAGAGATTTCCCCATGTTCGTACGCTTCTCGCTCCTCGCCGTGGTCGCCCTGCTGGCCAGCGGTTGCTCCAACACCTCGCCGGTACTCGGCGGCAAGAACATCAGCTACGGCGACACCAAGGCCGTGGAATTGGTGACCAACGAGTTCGGCTCCACCGACCTGCAGATGATCGCCGAAAGCATGACCCGCTCTCTGGCGCAGTCCGGCATTCTGCAAGGCCGTCCGGTGGTGCAGGTGTATGACGTGAAGAACAAGACCAGCGAGTACATCGATACCCGCGAGATCACCACGTCGATCAAGACCCAGTTGATGAAGACCGGCACCGCGCGCTTCGCCAGCGACAACACTGAAATGCAAAGCCAGGTCGACCAGCTCAAGCTGCAGAACCAGAGCGGCCTGTATAAAAAATCCACAGTGAGCAAGACCGGCAATATGGTGGCCGCCAAGTACCGCCTGGAAGGCTCCATCAGCTCCATCGTCAAGCGCAGCTCGGACTACAAGGACGTGTTCTACAAGTTCAGCCTGCAGTTGATCGACGTCGAGAGCGGCCTGGCCGAATGGATGGACGAAAAAGAAATCCGCAAAACCACGGAGCGCTGAACAATGCGTGCATGGATCGG
Organism: Pseudomonas sp. AP19; assembly: GCF_001728855.1. Classification (NCBI taxonomy): domain Bacteria; kingdom Pseudomonadati; phylum Pseudomonadota; class Gammaproteobacteria; order Pseudomonadales; family Pseudomonadaceae; genus Pseudomonas; species Pseudomonas sp. AP19. Next base: position 123,992 of record NZ_LXJP01000003.1, read on the forward strand.
CATGATCGGCCTGCTGTGCGCCTTTGGCGCCTCGGCCGCCCCGAAGATCGCGGTAACCGACCTGGCCTACGAGGCGCGGGTCGAGGAGTACATCCACGCGGTGTCGGCCAGCAATAACTTCCAGGCCAGCGCGTATCAGGCCAGCGGTGCGTCGAACTACAGCGAGTACGAGAGCCGTACCAGCTACATCGAACAGACCGAACTGCGTAAATTCAGCGGTGATATCAAGGGCGAGATCCTCAAGTCGCACCAGTTCCAACTGGTACAGGGAACGCCCTACACCGCCGACGCCAAGGGCGACGTCTATGACGTGATCAAACGCATCAAGGCCGGTAACTTCAAGGGGGCTGACTACGTGCTGTTCGGCACACTGTCAGACATCGACTTCACCCAGGACATCAATGCCCTGGACCACACCAACAGCTATTCGGCGGTGCTGGGCCTGACGCTGGTGGTCGATTTCAGCCTGATCAACACCCGAACTTTCGAAATCACCTCGGCATTTACCGCCATGGGTGAAGGCCAGGACACCAAGCTGGTGAACAGCCGTGACGTACGCGTCAGCCTGAACCGGCCACGTGTGGTGAAGGAAGTCTCGAAAGCACTGGGTGAGGATGTGGCCAGACAGTTGGCGGAACAGTTGGGCGGCGGGTATCAAGACCCGGGCAAGCCTGCGTTGCGCAATAACCTGCCAAGGGATGAAGCGCCAAAGATTCTGCGCTGAGCCCCCACTTCAAAGCCAACCCATAAACCATGTGGGAGCAGGTTTGCTGCTCCCACCGTTGTAATTGCGTTTCTTCCCTTACGCCGTTGCGCGATGCAAGCTGGCCAAGAACCCCGCAGCCCCCACGAATAACCCGGCAAACGTGCGGTTCATGCGTTTTTGCTGCTTGGGCGTGCGCAACACACGCAAGACTTTCGACGCCAACCCCGTATAACCCGCCATCACAATCATATCGACGCTGATCATGGTCGCGCCGAGGATCAGATACTGGATCAGCAAAGGCGCCTGCGGGTTCACGAACTGCGGCAGCACCGCCAGCATGAACACCAGGGCCTTGGGGTTGCTCGCGTTGACCAGAAACCCACGGAACATCATCGCCATCGGCTTGCCGATCGGGCGTATCGCCGCGTCATCACTCATGTCCATGGGCAGGGCACGCCATTGCTTGATGGCCAGGTACACCAGGTACGCCACACCAAACCATTTGATCGCATAGAACGCAGTGGAAGACGCCGCAAGAATGGCACCCAGCCCGCCCGCTACCACGGCAATCTGCATCGCCAGGCCCAGTTGCAGGCCAATGGCATTCCAGTAACCGCGCAGGAAACCGTATTGCAAGCCGCTGGACATCGACGCGATTGCGCCAGCACCGGGGGAAAGGGAGATGATCCAACTGGCCAGGAAAAAGGCCAGCCATGTATCGAGTGCCATTACACACCTCAGAAGGGAGTTTGCGGTCAGGCCTTAAGCTAACTCCGCCGACCGGAGGCTGGCTATAGATTTTTAAAAGATCTGAGCGCTAGCGGTCGCCCGGGAACACATGAGTGCCCGGCCAACGCCGCACAGAGCGCTGGAAGAACAAGCTGTTAGGCACTTGGACCATCGCGCTGCCGGTACCGGCATCTTCCACTTCGATCAGCGTGGTGTAGAGCAGGTTGATCGCCACTACCCGACCCTTCACGCCGGGCTTATCGACGGTGTCCACCAACTCGACGATATCACCGAGGCGGAACGGCCCGACGGTGAATATCAAGATAGCGCACAGCAGGTTGGACAATACCGACCACATGGCGAAGAACGCCACAGCGGCAACCGCGACAAACCCTGACAGCGCCGTCCACAACACCGTGGCGGACACGCCCAGGCGGCCCAGCACGAAAATCAACGCACTGCCCATGATCAGCCAGCGCAGGCCGCCACGTAGAGGCATCAGCAATTGCGGCGGGAACGGGTAGCGCTCACCCAAGCGGGTGAGACCTTTGGCAACAAAACGCTGGGCCAGATAACCGGCCAGTAGAATCAGCAGGATTTGCACGCCAATCCAGGCCGGTTCCACCCATTGCGTCGGTAACGGCAGGTGCAACGCTTCCATCAGGACAGCGCCTCCAGCTCCGCTTGCAGACTTTCCAGCAGCTCGAGGGCCTCCATCCAGGTTTCCTCCAACTGCCCTTCACGCACCTTGAGCTTGGCCTGTTCGGCCAGCAGGTCGCGCAGCTCGTCCTTGCGCGCCGCCTCGTAGACGGCGCTGTCGCCCAGGCTGGTTTCGATCTTGGCCAGGCGCTCATGCACCTTGCCCAACTCGGCTTCCAGCTTGTCGGCTTCACGCTTGTGCGGCGCCAACTGCTGACGCAGTGCGGCGGCGGCCTGGCGCTGGGCTTTTTTGTCGGTTTTATCCGGGTTGACCGGCGTGTTGCTGACCGGCGCGTTGCGCAGACGATAATCCGTCAGCCAGCGTGCGTAGTCATCCAGATCGCCGTCGAACTCTTCGACTTTGCCATCCGCCACCAGCAGGAAGTTGTCGGTGGTGCTCTTGAGCAAGTGGCGATCGTGAGACACCACCAATACCGCACCACTGAACTCCTGCAGAGCCATGGTCAGCGCCAGGCGCATTTCCAGGTCCAGGTGGTTGGTGGGTTCGTCGAGCAGCAACAGGTTCGGTCGGTCCCAGGCGATCAATGCCAGGGCCAGACGCGCTTTTTCGCCACCGGAGAAATTCAATACCGGCTCATCGATGCGCGCACCACGGAAGTCAAAGCCACCGAGGAAGTCGCGCAGGGTCTGCTCACGCTCGGTCGGCGCCAGACGCTGCAGGTGCAGCAACGGGCTGGCCTTGGAATCGAGGGAGTCCAGCTGATGCTGGGCAAAGTAGCCCACCACCAGGTTCTCGCCACGGGTCAGACGGCCGGCCAGCGGTTGCAGTTCACCCGACAGGTTCTTGATCAGTGTCGACTTGCCGGCGCCGTTAGGGCCGAGCAAACCAATACGTGCGCCCGGCGTGAGCTGCAGCTTGACCTTCTCCAGAATGGTTTTGTCGCCATACCCCAGACGCGCATCCGACAGGTCCAGCAACGGGCTGGAGATCTTCACCGACTCACGAAATACGAAGTCGAACGGCGAATCAACGTGGGCCGCCGACAGCTCTTCCATGCGCTCCAGCGCCTTGATCCGGCTCTGGGCCTGACGGGCCTTGGTGGCCTGGGCCTTGAACCGGGCGATGTAGCTTTCCATGTGCGCGCGTTGCGCCTGCTGCTTCTCGAAAGCTTGCTGCTGCTGCGCCAAACGCTCGGCACGCGCGCGTTCGAACGCGGTGTAGCCGCCACGGTAAAGGGTGATTTTCTTCTGTTCGACGTGGGCGATGTTGTCGACCACGGCATCGAGGAAATCCCGGTCGTGGGAAATCAGCAGCAAGGTACCTGGGTAGCTCTTGAGGAAGTCTTCCAGCCACAGGATCGCATCGAGGTCCAAGTGGTTGGTCGGTTCGTCGAGCAGTAACAGGTCCGACGGGCACATCAGCGCCTGAGCCAGGTTCAGGCGCATGCGCCAACCACCGGAGAAGTCGGCGACCGGGCGGTCCATCTGCTCATTGGTAAAGCCGAGACCGGCCAGCATCTTGCGGGCACGGGCGTCGGCGGTGTAGCCGTCGGCGCTGTCGAGTTCCGAGTGCAGGCGGGCCTGAGCCGCACCGTCCTGGGCTTTCTCGGCCTCGGCCAGGTCGTGTTGCACCTGGCGCAGGCGCAGGTCGCCATCGAGCACGTAGTCGATCGCAATGCGGTCGAGGGTGTCGATCTCCTGGCGCATATGGGCGATGCGCCAGTCGGCCGGCAGCAAGCAGTCCCCGGAATCCGGGGTCAGCTCACCCAGCAACAGGGCGAACAACGTGGATTTACCGGCACCGTTGGCACCGATCAGGCCGGCTTTGTGACCGGCGTGCAGGGTCAGCTCGGCGTCTTCGAGAAGACGTTGCGGGCCACGCTGTAATGTTAGGCTTTGAAGTCGGATCATAATGGCGGCGGAGTCTACCAGCTTCGTTGCCCGCTGGCTTGGGTGTGAATATGTGCGCTGACCTGTGGAGCTTTGCCCTCTCGACTTACGCCCGACCGGGCGTCGAAGCCGCCTGCCTGCGCTTGCAGGAGCAAGGCGCGGATGTGTGCCTGTTGCTCTGCGCTGCCTGGCTGGAGCGGCGAGGTGTGGCGCTTGCGCCCGAGCGCATTCATGCGCTGCAGCAGGTTGCCCTGCCCTGGCAAAAAAACGTGGTCGAACCGTTGCGACAGGTGCGCCTGCAATGGCGAGCCATGGCTCAACTGGATTTGCCTTTGGCGGCATTACGCGAGCGGGTCAAAACCCTGGAACTGGAAGCCGAACGGGAGCTGTTGGCGCGCCTGGAAGTGTTAACGCAGGCGTGGCCGACTGAAGAAGGGGATCAACGGGGATGGCTTGAAAGCTTGGCGGCCGGAGCCGCCAACCTTGACCACGACGCGCTGCAGCAGTTGCGCGTCGTGGCCTCCGGCACTTAGGAAGCGCTGGTTGGGGTAGTGCTTGGCGCTACGGGTGCAGACGTGCTGCTGGCCGATGCCGTTGGCGCGGCGGACGCCGTCGGCGTAGCAGGCGAAGCTGCCGGGGCAGTTGGCTTGGCCGGTGCAGGTTTGGCAGCAGCAGGTTTTGCGGCTGGCTTAGCGGCTGGTTTCGCAGCAGCAGGCTTGGCAGCTGGCTTAGCGGCTGGTTTTGCAGCGGCAGTTTTAGCAACCGGCTTGGCGGCCGGTTTTGCAGCAGCCGCTTTAGCAGCTGGCTTAGCGGCTGGTTTCGCAGCAGCGGTTTTAGCTGCTGGCTTGGCGGCCGGTTTTGCAGCAGCGGTTTTAGCCGCTGGCTTGGCGGCTGGTTTTGCAGCGGCAGTTTTAGCAACTGGCTTGGCGGCCGGTTTTGCAGCAGCCGTTTTAGCAGCTGGCTTGGCGGCCGGTTTCGCAGCAGCGGTTTTAGCCGCTGGCTTGGCGGCCGGTTTTGCAGCAGCCGTTTTAGCAACTGGCTTGGCGGCTGGTTTCGCAGCAGCGGTTTTAGCCGCTGGCTTGGCGGCCGGTTTCGCAGCAGCGGTTTTAGCCGCTGGCTTGGCGGCTGGTTTCGCAGCAGCGGTTTTAGCCGCTGGCTTGGCAGCTGGTTTCGCAGCAGCGGTTTTAGCAACTGGCTTGGCGGCTGGTTTTGCAGCAGCGGTTTTAGCCGCTGGCTTGGCAGCAGTCTTAGCCGAAGCTTTCGACGCAACAGCTTTTGCTGGTGTGCGAGCGCCCAGCACTTTGGCCACGGCTTCTTTCACACGACCTACGCCCTGGGCCAGCTTCAGGCTTTCCTGGGCATCGCGCTTGAGTTGGGAAATGTAAGTGCGGGTTTCAGCTTGGCGATCCTTGAGGGCATCCAGCAGGTCCTCAAGTTCTTTAACAGCGTCTTTGGCTTTGGCTTGTGCCTTGGCCTTGCCGGCAGTCGCGGCGTCTTGCAGTTTGGTGCGGGACTTGTGCAGCTTCTCTTGTGCTTTACCGCGTTGTTTTTCCAGTTTGGCGAGCAGTTTTTCTGCATCAGCCAAGGCTTGGGAACATGCGCTTTCCAGATGTTCGAGCAGGCTGCCCGAAAGTTGTTGGAGTAAGTGCAACGGGGTATTTACAGGCTTCTGTTTGGCCGACATGGTTTACCTCCTGGCTGACGTGGGTGCGGCTCATACTAGCCCTCTGCTCTTACCGCCGCTAGGGCATGTTGACAGTATCGTTGGCCTTGCGTTGCACGGTGAGAAAATTCTTATCGATATAACAAAAAACCACGGCACTTTTTACGCATTCAGGCTGGCATAATCCGTCGCACTTTCGGCGGGAGACTACCCCATGTCGCGTTACCTTTTTTTAGTGCTTGGCTTGGCGATTGGCGTGGCCAATGCAGGTGAGCAATCGCCGTCCAGCAGCACTGCTCAAGACCCGCACGATCTCGCGTACAGCTTGGGCGCAAGCCTCGGCGAGCGCTTGCGCCAGGAAGTCCCCGACCTGCAGATCCAGGCGCTGGTTGACGGCCTCAAGCAAGCCTACCAAGGCAAACCACTGGCGCTGGACAATGCTCGTATCGAACAGATCCTCGCCCAACACGAAGCACAGAGTGCGGCCGACGCTGAGGCGCCAAAAAGCGAAAAAGCGCTCGCTGCCGAACAGCAGTTTTTAACCCAGGAAAAAACGGCAAGCGGCGTGCGTGAATTGTCGGATGGCATTCTGCTCACCGAGCTGAAGCCTGGTACTGGCAGCAAGCCGTTGGCCAGTGATGAGGTGCAGGTGAAATACACCGGGAAGTTGCCCGACGGGACAATCTTCGATCAGAGCACACAGCCCCAATGGTTTCGTCTGGACAGTGTGATCAGCGGCTGGAGCAAAGCACTTCAACAGATGCCGACAGGTGCAAAATGGCGCCTGGTGATTCCATCGGCCCAGGCCTATGGCGCCGACGGTGCCGGCGAGTTGATACCGCCGTATACACCGCTGGTATTTGAGATCGAGTTGCTCGGTACTCGCCACTGACCCAATAAAAAACGGTGCGCCATGCGCACCGTTTTTTACGTATCACCCAGGATCAAACCTGCGCGACAGGCTCTTCCTTATGGGCGTTGTGCAACACTTCGATCAAGCAGTCTTCCAGCTCGAAACGCTCGTGGAGCAGACCACCCAACTCTTTAAATTTTTCAGCAACACACTTGCCGGCGTCACACAGGTCGTTAAAGGCCAGCAGCTTTTCAGTGATGACGTCGATGCGCGGGTAAATAGTCTCGGCCAGCTCCAGACCACGCTTATCGTTAAACGCTTTCGCCTCGCTGGTCAGTTGCTCGTAGATCTCGAAATGACCGGTAGAAACATAGTCCACCAATACACCGCAGAAATCTTGCAGCGACTCGCAATTCTGAGCCAATGCTTCGGGCTTGGCGCCAAGAGCATCAAAGGCCCGAACCAGTTCGTGACGTGCTTTCAACCAGCTGTCGATCAGCTTGTGCACCCCACCCCAGCGTTCCTGAGCATTCTGACAACTTTCCAGCATGGTGATCTCTCTTCCCTATAGGGGGCGCTGCCGCTCTGTGCCCGCGCAACACTTCAAGGATAAAAGCGGCAGCCGGACAAGGCCGCATCTGACAAACGGTTTCAGTAATGCATGCGGGCCAGATTATGCCCGCATGACTATGGCTTCAAGGTACGCAGGAGAGAAAGTTCATACAAGTGTTTAATCCCGTCGTACAAACTGCGACTGCCCTTCAGTACCTCACAAGGTCCACACGACGGCTCAGTAGCAGCCGCGAAAACTGCATGATGCCCAGGACCAGCATCGCCACGAAGAACAGCAAACTCCACTCGGGCAGGCTCAGGTCGAACAGCGTCCAGTTGAGTTCCACACAATCGACGGTGCCTCTGATCGTCAATTGCAGTGATTGCCAAAGCGACAGGTTCTCAATCATGTATTGCAGACTGGGCCAGCAATCGCTGGCCTGCTCCAGTGCGGCATTTTGTAGCAGTACTTGGCGCACGGCGGTGATAGCGCCCAGTAACGCGCACCCCATGCTGGCCAACCCGTAAAGATAAGCCGCAAAGCGTCTTGGGCCGTGAATCACGGCAACCAGATTGATCAGCGTAAAGGCGGCCAAAAAGATGCGTTGCACCTGGCAAAGGAAGCAAGGGCGCAAAAGCGCGCCGAACTCAAGATAGAACGACGCACCCAACGTCATCGCACCAGCCATGAACGCCAGGAGAAACAAGGAGCGTGAAGGGGCCAAAGACATTGTTATCCGTACCGCAAAAGATAGGTCGTTACGGTAGAGTAAAGGCCTGACCCCTTTCAATACGTGCTAGAGCAGACAATTCCGCGAGAGCCTGGGGATATACCGTCAGAACCTGGATGACTTCAAGCTGTTAGCGGTAGGAATTTGCTACATCGCGCTTTAGACCCAGCCTTTACACGATAAAAAAGGGTTGGCCCTAAGAAACTTCTGAGCCAACCCTCTCACTCTTTCCTACTTCAAATCCGCGCAGGCACTGGCAACGGTGAGGCCAGCAAACGGCTGTCCAACAGGCCCAGGCCTTCCTGGAACAATTGGTTACTGCGCTCGGTGTCACCCAACTGGGCCAGTAAACGTGCCAGCTCAGCACAGGCTTCGGGGTTTCGCTGTACCTGCAGACTGCTTTCCAAATAGTCCCGCGCCTTGCCCCACAAGCTGTTTTGCAGACACAGGCGGCCCAGGGTCAGCAGCAGGCTGGCGTCACCGGGATGATCCTTGAGCCAACCTTCAGCAAACTTCAACTGTCGGCCTGGATCGCTGCCGCGCAGCAACCCATAAAGCCGGATCAGATGGCTGTCATAACCGCGCTTGATGGCGCCGCGCAGCACTTCCTCAGCCTTGGCATCAGCACCCAGTCGACGCAGTTGCTCAGCATAAGCCAAGACCAGTTGCGGCTCCTGGCGCTGGGCTGAAGTCAGTTGCTCCCACGCGCGCTCCAATGATTGCAAGCCCGCTTCGCCTTGCTCTTCACGCTGCACCGCAAGGCCAAGGTTCTCGCCCCATGCGCGTCGCTCAAGCTCTGCCAATTCGGAGGCAGGAAGCACTTTGTCTTTGCGCAGTTCCGGCAACAAGCGAATCACCGATGCCCAATCGCCTCGCTGCTGATGCAAGCGCTGCAACTGGCGCAAGACCTGTGCGTTATGGGGATGGCGCTCGTACATCGCCTGCAAGGTAACCAGCGCCCCCTCAGTATCGCCGCGATCCATCTGCAACTGCGCGTGGCTCAAGGCGACGGCAAGTTCTGCCTGTGGCTGGCGCTCCATGGCGCGCTCCAGCAGGCCGTCGGACTCTTCATAACGGCCCTGCTCATTGGCGGCACGGGCAGCCCCAAGGTAATACAGCAAAGGTTGGCGCTCGGCCTCGGCGGCACGGTGCAGGTGGCGTTCGGCGCTGGCCCAGCGGCCCTCGGCGAGGTCCAACTGGCCCTGCTCAATCGCAATCTGTATGCGGCGGCTGCGGTTGCGTCGCGACCACGGGTTGACCACACCGCCGGAGGTAGTGATCAGGCTCAGCAGCACGCGAACCAGGTAGATCGCCAGGCCGACGACAAACACTGCCACCAGCGTGGCCCACAGGCTCGACTCGTAGTGCAGCAGATGAGGATAGGTAATCAGCACGTAGCCGGTGTGTTTCGAAATACCCACACCCAGTGCCAAGGCAATTGCAATCGCCAGTACCAGGATCACATAGAAACGCTTCATCGGCTCTACTCCTGCTTGGCCGGCGTGCCCGCCGCCGCCTTGGCTTCACCGGCAGACAGATGGCGGCGTTCAAGATAAGCCTGCACGGCAGCCAGGCTGGCGGCCAGGTCCGGGGTCACCACGGAGACGGCCTTGGGCTCGAGTTCGGCAATACGTGCCAGCATCGCTTTGCTCTGCGGGTTGTCCTGGTTGAAGTTGTCCTGCAGCACGCTGCGTGCTTCACCCAGGGAGCGGCTGTACACCGCCGTCTCACCGTTGAGCGCGGCCCATTGTGCCTGCTCCAGGGCCAGGCTCAGTGCCAGGCGCACCTGGTTCAAACCTTGACCGGCCAGCAACGGACGAATGTTGTCATCCGGGTTGAAGTCGATGCGGAAGTAACGCGATATCTGCTCCCACCACTGGCGCAGGCGACCTTCCGTGTCGGTCGTCGGGCGCCCCTCGGAAGTGGGCTCGGTGAGTTGATATTCAGGGGCAATAGCCGCCAGTTGCACGACCTGGTCACGCAGGGCCGCCAGTTGCAGGTAAAGCCCGGTGCGGTCTGGCTGTTCAGTGCTGCGCAGCGCGGTCAGGCTTTTGGCCAATTGCTCACGGGCAGCGTAGGCACCTGGATCGCTCTGTTCGCGAAGAATTTCGTCAGCGCCCTGGACCAGCGACTGGGCACTGTTGATGTCCTGCAGGGCAGACAAGCGCAAGCTGGCCAGACGGATCAGGTGCTCGGCTTCGGCCAGGCGCCAGTCCTGGCGGCTGGCACCCAGCACGGTTTCCAGACGTTGGCTCAAGCGCTGCTGATCACCCTGCAACTGCGAGACCAGGCGGCGGCGCTCTTCCAGCTCATCGGCTGCTGGCAATTGTGCCAGGCGCGCAGCCAGCTGCTGCTGACTCTGCTTGAGTGATTGGGATTGGTCATCAAGGGTCTGCACCTGGCCCAGCTGTTGCTGGCTACTGGCTTGCAGGGCACGGACCTGCCATATCCCCCAACCGCCGGCGGCAACACCTGCGGCACCGAGCAACAGGGCCACAATAGCCAGGCCATTGCCGCGGCGTGGCGCGGTGGCCGGTGCAACCGGCGCATCAAGTGCTGGCTGGGCTTCATCTTTAGGCAAGGCTGTTTCGCTCACGTATCCGTCCTTTGCGTATCAGAGAGTGGGCGCCGCATGCCTCACGAGGCAGCGCTGCGCAACGCCACTAACAAAGCCGCGGCACTCGCGCCGCGACAATCCACAACTTTTTCTGCGCCAGCGGCCCGCGCCATTTCATAAACGCGCGGGCTGGGCACGAACAACGGCAGCTGCGCCACTTTCGGCCAATCGAGGCCGGCCAGGGCTTGCAGGTGCAAAAAACCCTGCCCACTGCTGACCACCAGGCCGTTCAAGCGTTCCAACTGGATGCGCTGCGTCAACACCCCGGCCTCGTAAGCCGGGAGCAAGCGGCGATACAACTCCAGATAATCGACACTAGCACCTTGCTCACGCAAACGCTCAGCCAGCAACTCGCGCCCACCCTCGCCACGCAGGATCAGTACCCGGGCATCGGGCCGTGCGATAGCCTCGCGCAAGGCGGGCAATTCAAGCAAGGCTTCGCTGTCGTCGCCGGTTTGCGGATAGTGAACGTTGAGCCCGTGATCGGCCAGTACCTGCGCAGTGGCAGCCCCGACGCTGAACCAGGGCAACTGCGGCCAAGGCTGATTCAACTGCTGCACAGCAAGGCGTGCAGCCGGTTTGCTGACCACAATCACCGCGCAATAACGGCCCAGGTCACGCAGCACAGACTGTTGCTCAGGCGTTACCGGCAGGGCTTCGATGTCGAGCAAAGGCAGGCTGCTGCTGAAAATGCCGGCGTCAGACAGCGATGCCGCCAGGGCAGCCGACTCTTCGGCAGGCCGCGTCAGCAGCAAACGCCAGCCAGTCACTGCGGACCGGCCTCGCCGTAGACTTTTTCCAGAATGGCGCCGGCGCCCTTGCCCAGCAGCTCTTCAGCGACCTGGATACCCAAGGCGGTCGCGTCACGCTGTGGCCCACGCACGTCGGCAGTGAGCAGCGTGCCGCCTTCAGGATCGCCTACCAGGCCACGCAGCCAAAGGTTTTCACCTTCAAGCACGGCGTAGCAGGCAATTGGCACCTGGCAGCCACCGTTGAGGTGCTTGTTCAGCGCGCGCTCGGCGGTGACACGCACTTCGGTGTCAGGGTGATCCAAAGGTTTGAGCAAGGCGTGAATTTCACTGTCGGCCGTGCGGCATTCGATGCCCACTGCGCCCTGCCCGCCTGCGGGCAAACTGTCTTCGACGCTGATGGCGGAGGTGATACGGTCTTCGAAACCGAGCCGGATCAGACCGGCCGCTGCGAGAATGATCGCGTCATAGTCACCGGCATCCAGCTTGGCCAGACGCGTGTTGACGTTGCCACGCAGGAAACGGATCTGCAGATCCGGGCGCCGAGTCAGCAACTGCGCCTGACGACGCAGGCTGGAGGTGCCGACGACACTGCCCAGTGGCAACTCATCCAGGGACGCGTAGGTGTTGGAAACGAAGGCATCGCGCGGGTCTTCACGCTCGCAGATGCAATACAGGCCGAGGCCTTCAGGAAAGTCCATCGGCACGTCTTTCATCGAGTGCACGGCGATGTCGGCTTCGTTTTCCAGCAGCGCGGTTTCCAGCTCTTTGACGAACAAGCCCTTGCCGCCGATCTTCGACAGTGGCGAGTCCAGCAGCTTGTCGCCGCGACTGACCATGGGCACGAGGGTCACTTTGAGGCCCGGGTGGGCCAGCTCAAGGCGTGCTTTGACGTATTCGGCCTGCCACAAGGCCAGGGCGCTTTTACGGGTGGCGATGCGGATTTCGCGAGAGGACATGGATCAATCCGTACTGAATAGATACGGCAGATAATAACAGCTCAGGCAAACACGCTTTGATTTGAATCAGCAAGTGCGGGGCCTCCCTGGCCACATCGCACCGGGATAAGGTCTGCAGACTTCGCCACAGCCCTCGGGCTACAGCTGCTGCATCATCTTGCGTACGCCAGCGACATGACGGCGGCTGACGATCAAGGCATCGCCATTGAGCCCTTTCAGGAATAGCTGAAAATGGCCCAGCGGCGTGCGCTGCAAACGCTCAATTCGCTCGCGAGCCACCAGTGCGTTGCGGTGAATGCGCACGAAGCGGTCGCCAAACTCATCCTCCAACGCCTTGAGCGGCTCATCGAGCAATACTTCGCCTGCCTCGTGACGCAGGGTCACGTACTTGTGGTCGGCAATAAAATAGACCACCTGGCCCAGCGGTATCAGCTCAATGCCTTTGCGGGTCCGCGCGCTGATGTGGCTGCGCGGCCCATTGCCGCTCTGGGCAGCTGGCTGGGTCAGCGCAGCCAATTGGACGCGGTTGGGGCGCTCGGCCTTTTTCAGGGCCTTGAGCAACGCTTCGCCAGTCGCCGGCTTGGCGAGAAAACTGACACCACTGGCTTCCAGCGTTTCCGCAGAAAACTCTTCCTGCGCAGCACACAACACCACGGCAGGCGGCGATTCTCGCTCACTCAGGCGGGCGGCGACTTGCAGGCCATCAAGGCCCGGCATGCGGATATCGAGCAGCACCACGTCAGGCTTGAGGCTGTCGATCAGCGTCAACGCCTCCTCACCACTGGTGGCGCTCGGTTCAAGGACTGTATAACCCTCGAGCTCATTGACCAAACGGCTCAGTCGCTCGCGGGCTTGGGGTTCGTCATCAACGATCAGGACATTCATATTGCGCTGGATTCCTGCGTGAGTCTCGCACAAGGATAGCGTAGACAGGTGCGGTGACTTGCGTCACAGCGATCCACGCTAAGACTAGCGCGAGCGGTAAAAAGTGCCCCGAGAGCGGCACCCAAATTCACCCGGACCTGTTCAGTTGCGCCCAAAACCTGCTGCCTATGGGCATTGCCGTAGGGTTTGCTGATACACAATCCGAATACCCCCCTTTTTTAATGGATAGCCTGGGATATGACCACATCACCAAACTTTGGTGCATTCATGCTCTATCAGTGCAACTGTAGACGCTCGCTGAGACGATATTGTTCGATCGTCAAATATCCTTTCAATTAACGCCTGCCTTCAGTCTCGTCCCGGATGCGTTCGGCGGCAAGGCACTTAGCCATCCTTCGCACAAATAAAAATGCCGACCACCCGCAGCACCGCCTCCACGGGCAACCCTGTTATTATCGGCGGCACACCTCCACGCCTCTTTTAAGCAGATCACGAGCGAATCCATGAGCACCGACAAGACCAACCAGTCCTGGGGCGGCCGCTTCAGTGAACCCGTCGACGCCTTCGTCGCCCGCTTCACCGCCTCCGTCACCTTCGACCAGCGCCTGTACCGCCACGACATCATGGGCTCGATCGCCCACGCCACGATGCTGGCCAAGGTCGGCGTGCTGACCGACGCCGAGCGCGACAGCATCATCGATGGCCTGACCACCATTCGCGGTGAGATCGAGGCCGGCACGTTCGACTGGCGCGTCGACCTGGAAGACGTGCACATGAACATCGAGGCCCGCCTCACCGATCGTATTGGTGTGACCGGCAAAAAACTGCATACCGGTCGCAGCCGTAACGACCAGGTGGCCACCGATATTCGCCTGTGGCTGCGCGATGAAATCGACCTGATCCTCGCCGAAATCACGCGCCTGCAAAAGGGTCTGCTGGAGCAGGCCGAGCGTCAATCGGACACCATCATGCCCGGCTTCACCCACCTGCAAACCGCACAGCCAGTGACCTTCGGCCACCACCTGCTGGCCTGGTTCGAAATGCTCAGCCGTGACTACGAGCGCCTGGTGGATTGCCGTAAACGCGCCAATCGCATGCCGTTGGGCAGCGCGGCACTGGCGGGCACCACTTACCCGATCGACCGCGAGTACACCGCTCAACTGCTGGGTTTTGACGCCGTGGGCGGCAACTCCCTGGATGGCGTATCGGACCGCGACTTCGCTATCGAATTCTGCGCCGCCGCCAGCATCGCGATGATGCACCTGTCGCGTTTCTCCGAAGAACTGGTGCTGTGGACCAGCGCGCAATTCCAATTCATCGACCTGCCGGATCGCTTCTGCACTGGCAGCTCGATCATGCCGCAAAAGAAAAACCCCGACGTGCCCGAGCTGGTGCGTGGCAAGAGCGGCCGTGTGTTCGGCGCGCTGATGGGCCTGCTGACGTTGATGAAGGGCCAGCCGCTGGCCTACAACAAGGACAATCAGGAAGACAAAGAACCGCTGTTCGACGCTGCCGACACCTTGCGCGATTCGCTGCGTGCGTTTGCCGACATGATCCCTGCAATCAAGCCCAAGCACGCGATCATGCGTGAGGCGGCCTTGCGTGGGTTCTCTACTGCGACCGACCTGGCGGATTACCTGGTGCGCCGCGGCCTGCCGTTCCGTGATTGCCACGAAATCGTCGGCCATGCCGTCAAATACGGTGTGGACACCGGCAAGGACCTGGCAGAGATGAGCCTGGAAGAACTGCGTCAGTTCAGCGACCAGATCGAGCAGGACGTGTTCGCGGTGCTGACCCTGGAAGGCTCGGTGAATGCCCGTAACCACGTAGGCGGCACTGCACCGGCGCAGGTCAAGGCAGCCGTAGCGCGCGGCCAGGCGCTGCTGGCCAGCCGCTAAACGCTTCACGAGCAAGCCCGCCGCCACCACTGACCAGGTTCCACTTGTGGAATGCAGTCGCATGTGGGGGCGGGCTTGCGCGCGAAGGCGTCACCGCACTATTTCTTCGCCGCAATCATCGCCATAAACGCTGGCATCGCCGCTTCCCTGTCCGCCGCCACCTTTTGTGCGTTGGGCAAGGCATGCAATCGCTCCAGCAGCGCTTTGGCCGCCGGCAACTCAGCCAGCAGATCCACGCCAAACAGCTTCTCGCCCACGCCACAGGCGAGGTTCACGCTGTACATGAAATACAGATCGGCAATCGTGAAGCTCTCCCCCGCCACGTAAGGCGCGAACTTGGCGTGTCGACCTAAAGACGCGATCCCCAACAGCAACTCGGCCTTGGATTTTTCCTTGATCGCATCCGGCACCGGCATACCGAAGAACGCCTCGGCGAAACAGGCGCGCGCGGGCAGCTCGATGTACAGCTCGATTTCCCTGCAGAACGCCAGCACCTGGGCGCGTTGATACGGGTCGGCCGGCAGCAACGAACGGCCCTCCTGGGTCTGCTCGATGTATTCGAGGATCACGCTCGTTTCGTTGATAAACCCCTGCTTCACGCCAAGAATCGGCACTTTGCCACGGGGGCTGACAGCAAGGGCTTCAGGCGTCTGGCTCGGGTAAAACGGTACTTCTTCAAACGGCAGGCCCTTCTCCATCAGCGCCAGTTTGACCATGTTGTAGTAGTTGCTGACCGAAAATCCGTAAAGCTTGAGCATTGCGAATGCCTCCAGGCCGGGTGTGGGGTTGGCTGCAGAAGTTATAGAGCGTCGCGACCGACCTGACCAGCAGCATCACCTGCCTGAATGGGGGTAGACTGGCGCCCTTTCCTTGAGGAGCCTGCCATGAGCGAGCCGACCGATATCGACAGCGACGAAGAAGAGTTCACCGAAAACACGCTGATCCAAGCCATCGAAAACCAGATCGAAAGCGACAATCCGCCTGCCGCCAAAGCCACGTTGAACAAGCTGACGCTGGTGGGTTACGAACGCGAAGAGATTCTGAACCTCATGGCTCACGTATTGGCCGTGGAAATCGACAAGATGCTGGACGAAGACCGCGCATTCAATACCGAATGGTACGAAACAGCGCTGCGGGCACTGCCGGAATTGCCACCGGAAAACGACTGAATCGAGCACCTTCGTGGCGAAGCAGCAGGCGTGCTCATCACAAAGGTGCGCCATATCAAGACCCACGACTTTCTCACTGGACAGCCCGGCAAAGTGCGTTCACCTTATGCCCTGCTAGCCTCTAATAAATTCTTAGAAAGTCTGGAGTCCTTATGTCGTATACCCCTGAGTTGGTTGCCGAACTGGAAATCCTTGCACTCTTCAACCTGGGCAGCTCCCAGGAAGGTCTGAAAGTCCACCAGACCGCCGCCCCCTCTGCCATCGCCGCCGCCAAACGCCTGTTCGAGAAAAAACTGATCGACCAGCCGGACGGGGGCTACCTGACCAGCCTTGGCCGGGATGCTGCCGAACAGGCCCAAACCCTGTTGACCATTCTGACCACTGCCTCGACCAAAGAAGCCGCCTGACACCTCTTGACGCCCATGGAGTCCGCCCTTTGCGGATTCCGAGGGCGCTGCTGTTCAGCCGCTCAAAATTCTGACGCCAAAAACAATTTCCCTCTAAAACTCCTACGCTACTGGCTGTAAACTCCTACACGGCCGCCCATGTCGGGCCCTGCGAGCCACCGAGTTCTACATGACCCGCACCCATGAGATCCGCCCCGACCTGGACGAAGGCATCGACCGCAAGGTGCTGGCTCAATTGCGCGCACGCTTCATGGCCCTCAATGAAGGCCGCATGGCCCGGGCCGTCGAGGGGCTGACACCACGCCAACAAAGCGTGCTGACCCTGCTGCCGCTGTTTTTTCACGTCAATCATCCGCTGCTGCCCGGTTATGTGTCGGGCAGCACGCCGGCCGGGCTGTCGAACTTCGAACCTGACGCCCAAGCCCTCACTGAAGCCCAACGCCTGACCCGCTCGTTCTCCTACAAGGCACGCCATGGCAACCCGCCGCAGCCGATCCACGGGCTGTTTTTGATGGGCAGCCTCGGCACCCTGGCTCAGGCAGACCAAAGCGATATGGACGTGTGGGTATGCCACGCGCCCGACCTGGGCGAAAACGAGCTGGCTGAGCTGCGCAAAAAGTGTCAGTTGCTGGAAGCCTGGGCCCTGACCATGGGCGCCGAGGCGCATTTTTTTCTGATCGAGCCGACACGCTTTGTGCTGGGTGAACGCGACACACAATTGAGCTCCGACGACTGCGGCACCACGCAGCATTACCTGCTGCTGGACGAGTTCTACCGCACCGCAATCTGGCTCGCCGGGCGCACGCCGATCTGGTGGCTGGTGCCGGTCTACGAAGAAAGTCGCTACGCCGAGTTCACCCACGCACTGATTTCCAAGCGCTTTATCCGCGCCGATGAAACCCTCGACCTTGGTCACCTGGCCCACATCCCCCCCGGCGAATTCATTGGCGCCGGGCTGTGGCAACTGTTCAAAGGCATCGAGTCGCCCTACAAGTCGGTGCTCAAGCTGCTGCTGACCGAGGTTTACGCCAGCGAACACCCGCACGTGCATTGCCTGAGCCTGCGCTTCAAACGCGCGGTGTTCGCCAATCAGATGGATCTGGATGAGTTGGACCCGTACATCGTGGTCTACCGCCGCATCGAGGAACACCTTAAGGCGCGTAACGAGCCCGAACGCCTGGAACTGGTACGGCGCGCGCTGTACCTGAAGGTCAACCTCAAGCTCAGCGCCGGCCAACGCAGCACCAGTTGGCAGCGCTTGTTACTGGAACGCCTGGCCCATGAATGGGGCTGGGACCAGCGCCAACTGGCCCTGCTGGACAGTCGCAGCCAGTGGAAAGTGCGCCAGGTCGCCTCCGAACGCCGCGCGCTGGTCAATGAGCTCAATTACAGCTACCGCTTTCTCACCCAGTTCGCTCGCACCGAGCAGACTGTCAGCCTGATTAACAAGCGCGACCTCAATGTGCTGGGCCGGCGCTTGTATGCGGCGTTTGAGCGCAAGGCCGGCAAGGTCGAGTTCATCAACCCCGGCATCGCCCCGGACTTGGCCGAAGACACCCTGACCCTGGTGCAATCGCCCAACCGCAAGGAGCCCGGCCAGCACCACTGGGGCCTGTACAACGGCAACCTGACGGCACTGGAATGGGAGCACTTTGCGCCGATCAAACGCAGCCGCGACCTGCTGGAAATGCTCACCTGGTGCCACCGCAACGGCGTGATCGACAGCAGCACGCGCCTGGCACTGCACCCGGGCGTCAGTGACATGACCGAATTCGAGCTGTTCAACCTGTTGGGCAGCCTGCAACAGACCATCGCCCTGCCGTTGACCAGCGTCGATGAAGATCGCCTGTTGCGCCCGGCCGTGCCGGAAGACGTGTTGTTGCTGATCAACGTCGGCGTTGACCCGCTCAAGCATCACCGCGACCTGAATATCGTGATGACCACCGAGCGTACCGACTCCTTGAGCTACGCCGGCGTGCGCGACAATTTGGTGCTGACCCTGGACCAAGTGACGCTCAACAGCTGGAACGAGGTGATGGTCAGCCGCTACGACGGCCCCCACGCATTGCTCGACTGCCTGCGTGACTACCTCAACCAACTGCCGCCGGACCATTTGCCACGGCTGCGGGTGCGCTGCTTCTGTCACAACCGTGCGCAGTTCATTGCCCAGCGCGTGGAAGAAATCTTCGACACGGCGCAGAGCCTGCTGCTGGGTCAGTCCAATCACCGCTACCTCCTGCAAGTGCAGCAGCACTATCACGTGATGGAGCTGAGCCCAGGCCAGGCCACCCATGTGTCGCTGCCGACCCAGGACGCGCTGATCGCGTACCTCAGCGAAGAACTGGCCAGCTACAGCCCGCTGCACCTGGACGCCATGGCCCTGGAAGACCACGACCTGGCGCTGCTGTTACCCATGGGCCTGGCCGATTGTGTGCAGGTGTTCTACCGCGTCAATGAAGGCTTCGCCGAGCTGTATGTGCTGGATGAGTTCAATGCGCTGTGGCAGCAGCGCCAGCCGTTTCATGACGAACAAAGCCTGTTGGCGCCGTTGCAGCGTTTTCTGCAATCGATCATCTACCGCCGTGAAGCGCTATCGCCGCTGGATACGCCACAGACGCTGGGTGAAGTGCAAACTTTGTATTACCAACTGTTGCCGTCCGGCAGCCATCGCGCCCGCAGCATCGAGCCGCGGCCCGCCCCTCAAAACCCGGTCAATAAACCGTTTTATGACGTGCAGGCGATTATCGGCAAAGCGGCGCACGGCCAGGTAGGTATCACCCTGTACTGCAATCAGCGGGAGTTTTGCGAACTGGAGTTTGGCGACCAGTTGTTTGCAGTGGTCGCCCAGGAAATCGTCGGGCAGCGTCGGGAGACCGAGCGCTACCGCTGCTACATCACCGACCTGGACCTGTCGGGCCTGCTCGGTGATGTGCAGAGCCCGAGCAACTTGTATCTGCGCTACAAGGCCGAGCTGGAGCTGTCGCTCAATAAAGCGTTGAACCAGGTTTAGAGCGGGAAGGCGCCGCCATCTTTGGGCTGGCCTTCGACGCTGAGCAATTCAAGCTTGAGGGTCTTGCCACCGGGAGCTGGCCAGTCGATGTGCTGACCGACCTGCAAACCCAGCAAGGCGCTGCCGACCGGAGCCAGAATCGAAATCTTGCCTTCATCGGCATTCGCATCCTTGGGATACACCAAGGTCAGGTGACGCTCCTTGCCGCTGCTTTCTTCACGGCAATGGACACGGGAGTTCATAGTCACGACGTCTCCCGACACTTCATCGTGGCCGACTGTTTCTGCGCGGTCGAGTTCGGCTTGCAACGCTTCGACGCCGGGAAACTCATCGCCCAGGCGGTCGATCAGTTGCTCAAGACGCTGCACGTCAAGACGGGTGAGGATGATGGAAGGTGCGGTGGTCATGATTCAGGCAGACTCCTTTTTTCTGCACAAAAAAGCAAAACCCCGCCAGGAAAAGGCGGGGTTCTCACGGACCTCGATGATTTGAGGTGTACCCGGACACTACCACAGCGTCACAAATAAACAAGGCGGCCTCAAGCGCGCGCCCTGCGCTGCTCGGCCTCGGCACAGATCAGGCGGCGCCGGGCGTCGTCGGCAGAGCGCCATTCACGGATGTCTTCCACATGGCGGAAGCAGCCGAGGCAGACTTTTTGCTCGTCCAGACGACACAAACTGATACAAGGTGACGGCACCGCCGGGCTGACATTGCTGAACAACGGCTTTGGCGGGCGTACAGGTGCAGGCTGGGTCACAATCAATTCTCGTCGGGGTTCAGCTCATCGAAGCTCAGCTCGACGCCGGCCTGCTCCTGCGTGAGGCGCGCGAGCATTTCGCTGAGCAGCTCATCACTGGTATCGCACTGCCAGTTGTTGTCTTCTTCGTTGAAGTCGAAGTGAAAACCACCCGAACGGGCTGCCAGCCACAACTGACGCAGCGGTTCCTGGCGACTGAAGATCAGTTGAGTGCCGTTCTCAAACTTGACGGTCAGCACGCCGGCCGAGTTTTCCAGGTCCACATCCAGGCCGCTGTCGTCGAAAATATCTTCCAGCGTCTGCTGGGTCGAATCCACCAGGTCGTGAAAACGGGCTTCGGTCAAACTCATTGTGGCAACCTCAAAAGTGTCTGGTTTTGCTCAAGCGCCGCACGATACGGGCGAGCCCCGCTGATTGCAAAGGATACCGAGTTCATTACCGATGACAGTATGAAATATCCTCGACCAGCGTAGCCTGCTTCCCAACTATCTCGGCAAACCCCCGCCGGACGGGTATTCCGGCGCATAGGCAAGCTGGCGGGTGGTCGGTATACTCGGGCGCAATTAATGCATATTCAAGGATTTCGCCATGAAGCGCCTGATCTCTTCCCTTGCTGCGCTCGTCGCGGTCGCTTGCCTCGTTAGTGCCTGTGGTCAAAAAGGTCCGCTGTACCTGCCCGATGACAGCAAAGACCCCAATGACCAAGCGCAAACGTCGCAATCCAAAGCGCACAAGCACAACATCTATTAAGGGAAACTCATGGACGCTTTTAACTACCGGGACGGCGAGCTGTTCGCGGAAGGCGTGGCGCTGTCCGCGATTGCCGAGCGCTTTGGCACCCCGACCTATGTGTATTCCCGTGCGCACATCGAAGCCCAGTACCGTTCTTTCACCGACGCTCTTAACGGCGTTCCACACATGGTGTGCTACGCGGTCAAGGCCAACTCCAACCTGGGCGTATTGAATGTCCTGGCGCGCTTGGGCGCTGGTTTCGACATCGTCTCCCGTGGCGAGCTGGAACGTGTGCTGGCTGCCGGCGGCAAGCCTGAAAAAATCGTGTTCTCCGGCGTCGGCAAGAGCCGCGAAGACATGCGCCGCGCCCTTGAAGTCGGCGTGCATTGCTTCAACGTTGAGTCCACCGACGAGTTGGAGCGCCTGCAGGTCGTCGCGGCCGAGATGGGCGTTCGCGCGCCGATCTCCCTGCGCGTCAACCCGGACGTCGATGCCGGCACCCACCCGTACATTTCCACCGGTCTCAAAGAGAACAAGTTCGGCATCGCCATTGCCGACGCCGAGGACGTGTACATCCGTGCCGCGCAATTGCCGAACCTGGAAGTGCTGGGCGTCGACTGCCATATCGGCTCGCAGCTGACCACCCTGCCTCCGTTCCTGGACGCCCTCGACCGCCTGCTGGCGCTGAGCGAGCGCCTTGGCGAGTGCGGCATCTACCTGCAACACATCGACCTCGGTGGTGGTGTGGGCGTGCGTTATCGCGATGAAGAGCCGCCGCTGATTGCCGACTACATCCAGGCCGTGCGCGAGCGCACCGAAGGCCGCGGCCTGACCCTGATGTTCGAGCCGGGCCGTCATATCGTCGCCAATGCCAGCGTCCTGCTGACCCAGGTCGAATACCTCAAGCACACCGAGTACAAGGATTTCGCCATCGTCGATGCGGCGATGAACGACCTTATTCGCCCGGCGCTCTATCAGGCCTGGATGGATGTGACTGCGGTCAAGCCACGTACTGGCGAAGGTCGCAACTACGACATCGTCGGCCCGATCTGCGAGACCGGCGACTTCCTGGCCAAGGATCGTCAACTGGCCCTGGAAGAAGGCGACCTGCTGGCTGTGCATTCGGCCGGTGCCTACGGGTTTGTCATGAGTTCCAACTACAACACTCGCGGGCGTGCCGCCGAGGTGCTGGTGGACGGTGATCAAGCGTTTGAAGTGCGTCGCCGCGAGACGGTAGCCGAGTTGTATGCTGGCGAAAGCCTGCTGCCGGAGTAAGCCATGCTGCTGCGTTTTACCAAGATGCACGGGCTGGGCAATGATTTCATGGTTCTCGACCTGGTCAGCCAGCACGCGCACATCCTGCCCAAGCACGCTAAACAATGGGGCGACCGTCACACCGGCATCGGCTTCGACCAATTGCTGATCGTTGAGGCGCCGAGCAACCCGGAAGTGGATTTCCGTTACCGGATCTTCAACTCCGACGGTTCCGAAGTGGAACAGTGCGGCAACGGCGCGCGCTGCTTCGCGCGCTTTGTGCTGGACAAACGCCTGACCGCCAAGCGGCAGATTCGCGTCGAGACCAAGAGCGGTGTGATCGAGCTGGATATTCGCAGCGACGGCCAAATCAGCGTCAACATGGGCGAACCACGCCTGGTGCCGGCGGATATTCCGTTCCTGGCCACCGAGCAGGCCACCCGTTATGCAGTGGATGTCGATGGCAAGATTGTCGACCTGGCAGCCGTGTCCATGGGCAACCCCCACGCCGTCCTGCGGGTCAACGACATCAATAACGCCCCCGTGCATGAGCTGGGGCCAAAGATCGAACATCACCCGCGCTTTCCGGCACGGGTCAATGTGGGCTTTCTGCAGGTGATCGACCGTTCCCGCGCGCAACTGCGTGTATGGGAACGCGGCGCCGGTGAAACCCAAGCGTGCGGCACCGGTGCTTGCGCCGCCGCCGTCGCCGCGATCAGCCAGGGGTGGATGGATTCGCCGCTGCTGATCGACCTGCCCGGCGGACGCTTGTCCATCGAATGGGCAGGCCCTGGCCACCCGGTGATGATGACCGGGCCGGCCTCGCGCGTATACGAAGGACAGGTCCGTCTATGAGTGAGCCAAGCTAATGACCGATAAGCCTCAAGTACCCGCCGAAACGTCCCCGAGCGAAAGTCTGGAGGCCGCTGCTGTCGCGGCGTACCTTGAGGCTAACCCGGACTTCTTCGTCGAACACGAAGAACTGCTGCCCGCCCTGCGCATCCCCCACCAGCGCGGCGACACCGTCTCGCTGGTGGAGCGCCAGATGAAGATCCTGCGCGAGCGCAACATCGAAATGCGCCACAAGCTCTCGCACCTGATGGACGTGGCCCGCGACAACGACCGTCTTTTCGACAAGACCCGTCGCCTGATTCTTACCCTGATGGATGCCACCAGCCTCGAAGAAACGGTCATTGCCGTGGAAGACAGCCTGCGCCAGGACTTCCAGGTGCCGTTTGTGAGCCTGATTCTGTTCAGCGACAACCCGATGCCGGTGGGTCGCTGGGTCAGCGGCGGCGAAGCACAGACGGCAATCGGCGGCCTGCTCTCCGAAGGCAAGACCATCAGCGGCACCCTGCGCGAGCATGAGCTGGACTTTTTGTTTGGCGCTGAACAGCGCAAGCAGATCGGCTCGACCGCTGTGGTTGCCCTCAGCCATCAAGGCCTGCATGGCGTATTGGCCATCGCCAGTCGTGACCCTCATCACTACAAAAGCTCGGTGGGCACGCTGTTTTTGACCTATATCGCTGAAGTGCTGGGCCGGGTCCTGCCGCGCTTTACCACTGCCTTGCGCGCGGTGCGCTAGCCATGGACAGGCAACTGGACGCTTACTGCGCTCACCTGCGCAACGAGCGCCAGGTGTCGCCCCATACCCTGGAAGCCTATCGACGGGACTTGAACAAGGTCCTGGCGTACTGCGAAAAGCAACAGATCGCCAGCTGGAAGGCCCTGGATATCCAGAGCCTGCGCAGCCTGATTGCGCGCCTGCACCAGCAAGGCCAATCCTCGCGCAGCCTGTCCCGTCTGCTGTCGGCGGTGCGCGGCCTCTATCATTACCTCAACCGCGAAGGCCTGTGCGACCACGATCCGGCCAATGGCCTGGCCCCGCCCAAGGGCGAGCGACGCCTGCCCAAGACCCTGGACACCGACCGCGCCCTGCAATTGCTCGATGGCGCGGTGGAGGATGACTTCCTCGCCCACCGCGATCAGGCGATCCTGGAGCTGTTCTATTCCTCTGGCCTGCGCCTGTCGGAGCTGACCGGCCTGAACCTCGATCAGCTGGACCTGGCGGACGGCCTGGTGCAGGTGCTCGGCAAGGGCAGCAAAACCCGCGTACTGCCGGTGGGCAGGAAGGCCCGTGAAGCCTTGCAATTGTGGCTACCGCTGCGCCTTTTGACCAACCCGGCGGACGATGCGGTGTTTGTCAGCCAACAAGGCCGCCGCCTGGGGCCACGCGCGATTCAATTGCGGGTCAAGGCCGCCGGCGAGCGTGAGCTGGGGCAGAACCTGCACCCACACATGCTGCGGCATTCCTTTGCCAGCCATATGCTGGAGTCGTCCCAGGACCTGCGCGCCGTGCAGGAACTGCTCGGCCACTCCGACATCAAGACCACGCAGATCTACACCCACCTCGACTTCCAACACCTGGCGACGGTGTATGACAGTGCCCATCCACGGGCCAAACGCATCAAGGGCGGCGACTCATGAGTATCAAGCTGATCACCTTCGACCTGGACGACACGCTCTGGGACAACGTACCCGTCATCATCAGCGCCGAAGCGTCGATGCGTGAATGGCTGGCGACCCATGCTTCCAAGGTCGGCGATTTACCTCTCGAGCACTTCGCGAGCCTTCGCCAGCAGGTACTGGAGCGCCATCCTGAACTCAAATATCGGATCAGCGTGTTGCGCCATCGGGTGCTGATGCACGCCTTTGAAGAGGCCGGTTATCCACAGCCAGAAGCCACGCAGATGGCTGATGTGTGCTTTGAAGCGTTCATTCACGCACGCCACCAGCTCACGGTGTTTCCCGAAGCTGAACCGATGTTGCAAGCCCTGCGCGAGCACTTCCTGCTCGGGGTTATCACCAACGGCAATGCCGATGTGCAGCGTGTGGGCCTGGCCGACTACTTTCACTTTGCCCTGCGCGCCGAAGATATCGGTATCGCAAAGCCTGATGCGCGCCTGTTTCAGGAAGCCTTGCAACGCGGTGGGGTGAGTGCCAGTCAGGCGGTGCATATTGGCGATCACCCTGGCGATGACATCGCCGGGGCGCAGCAGGCAGGGCTTCGGGCGGTGTGGTTTAACCCGACGGGCAAGGCGTGGGAAGCGGATAAGCTGCCGGACGCGGAAATTCGTAGCTTAAACGAGTTGCCGCCGTTGCTTCGCAGTTGGCAGTAATGCCATAGCGGCAGCCCTTTTGTTCTGTGGTGACCTGCAGGATTGATTACAGGCATGAAAAAGCCCGCAGCGACGGCGGGCTTTTTCTTACAAGCAGGTGACTGACCTCAAATAGGTCGACTGCCGTACTTGTTATCCGGTTTTTTCGGTGGATCTGCCACCACGTTCGCCTCGACTTCCTGCACTTTGCCGCCTTTTGCGAGGAATTCTTCCATCGCACGGGCCAGCGCATCGCGCTCTTTGTTCTTGGCTTCAACGCTTGGCAGTTCGTCTACCGAAACCGCTGCCTTGGCTTTGCCTTTGGCCGCCGGGGCAGGTGCATCATCGCCACCGTCGTCGTCAGTAACGTCTTCAGCTGCCGCTTCAAGACCTTCTTCGGTCTCGTCGTCGTCACCTACTTCAAGGTCGTCGTTTTCCAGATCATCGTCGCTCATGTTCTACCTCATGACTTGCGAAAAGCAGATTAGTTATAGCCCAGCCTCACTCGCTGTCGAGTTCGCCGGAAAAAATCAACATCCACCGGATAACCAGTGGCTTATGCCCCATCACCGTGCAAGGTGGCGAGGACTTTACGAGCACCGCCATGATCACGGTGCTCGCCCAGATAAACACCTTGCCAGGTCCCCATTGCCAAGCGGCCGGCCTTGACCGGCAAACTCAGCTGGCAGCCCAGGAGACTGGCCTTGAAGTGCGCCGGCAGATCATCCGGACCTTCGTCGTTGTGTTCGAACCCTGCACGCCCTTGCGGCACCAGCGAGTTGAAAAAACGTTCGAAGTCACGGCGAACCGCCGGGTCGGCATTCTCGTTGATCGTCAACGAGGCCGAGGTGTGCTGCAGCCACAGATGCAACAGGCCTACGCGACAAGCCTTCAATTCAGGCAAGCCGGCAAGCAATTCATCCGTTACCAGGTGAAAGCCCCGGGGCTTGGCCCGCAGGGTAATCAGGGTCTGTTGCCACATACAGTTCTCCGCCCATCGGCGCGCATTCTAGCGCGCTCAGGAAAAAAACAAAGTGCCGAATACGCCTACATGCATGTAAGACTTTTGCACGGTGAAAAGTACTGTGTGCGCCCCATCACAAACTCTGTGCAAAAACCGGTACAGCGTCCTATCACTGACAAACACCAGACAAAAAAATGCCCGGCAAGCCGGGCATCTTTTTTTCGCGTACTTACAAGTTGTAGCCGCGTTCGTTGTGTTGCGCCAGATCGAGGCCGACAGCCTCTTCTTCGTCGGTGACCCGCAGGCCCATGACCGCATCCAGCACCTTGAGGATGATGAAGGTCACGATGGCCGTGTAGATCACGGTGAAGCCGACGCCTTTGCACTGGATCCAGACTTGCGCCGCGATGTCAGTGGTCGCCGCGTTGAAGCCGCCCAGGGAAGGGGCTGCGAATACGCCGGTCAGGATCGCGCCGAGGATACCGCCGATACCGTGCACGCCGAAGGCGTCCAGGGAGTCGTCGTAGCCCAGCTTGCGTTTCAGGGTAGTTGCGCAGAAGAAGCACACCACGCCTGCCGCCAGGCCGATAACCAGAGCGCCCATCGGGCCCACGGTGCCGGCAGCCGGGGTGATTGCAACCAGGCCGGCGACCACGCCCGAGGCAATGCCCAGTGCGCTTGGCTTACCGTGGGTGACCCACTCGGCGAACATCCAGCCCAGCGCCGCCGCAGCGGTAGCAATCTGGGTGACCAGCATCGCCATACCGGCAGTGCCGTTGGCCGCAGCAGCGGAACCGGCGTTGAAGCCGAACCAGCCAACCCACAACATGGCCGCACCCACCAGGGTATACCCGAGGTTGTGAGGTGCCATTGGGGTGGTCGGGAAGCCTTTACGCTTGCCGAGTACCAGGCACGCCACCAGGCCAGCCACACCGGCGTTGATATGCACCACGGTGCCGCCCGCGAAGTCCAGCACGCCCCAGTCGCCCAGCAACGAACCCGGACCGCCCCACACCATGTGGGCGATTGGTGCGTAGACCAGGGTGAACCAGACGCCCATGAAAATCAGCATCGCGGAGAACTTCATACGCTCAGCGAAAGCACCGACGATCAGCGCAGGTGTAATGATCGCGAACGTCATCTGGAAGGTGACGAACACCGCCTCAGGGAACAGCGCCGCAGGGCCGGTGATGCTCGCCGGAGTCACACCCGACAGGAACAGTTTGGACAGGCCGCCCACGAACGAGTTGAGGTTGACGACGCCGGCTTCCACACCCGTAGTGTCGAACGCCATGCTGTAGCCGTAAACGAACCACAAAATGGTGATCAGACCGGTGATGGCGAAGCACTGCATCATCACGGAAAGAATGTTTTTGGAACGAACCATGCCGCCGTAGAACAGCGCCAGGCCTGGAATGGTCATGAACAGCACCAGCGCGGTGGATGTGAGCATCCACGCCGTGTCGCCGGAATTGAGGACTGGAGCAGGGGCTGGGTCCGCCGCCAATGCCAAGGCCGGCATTGCGAGGGACAACAGGGCTCCTAGCCCTGCGAATTTACGCAGAGTCATATTGTTTTCTCCTGGGGCGTTGGGGGTTTGGCGGCTTAGATTGCGTCGGTATCGGTTTCGCCGGTACGGATGCGAATAGCCTGTTCCAGATTGACCACGAAGATCTTGCCGTCACCGATCTTGCCGGTGTTGGCCGCCTTGGTTATCGCCTCGATAACCCGGTCAAGATCCTTGTCGTCAATGGCGACATCAATCTTCACCTTCGGCAGAAAATCGACCACGTATTCCGCGCCGCGATACAGCTCGGTGTGACCCTTCTGCCGACCGAAGCCTTTGACCTCAGTAACGGTAATGCCCTGCACGCCGATCTCGGACAACGACTCGCGTACATCGTCCAACTTGAACGGCTTGATGATGGCAGTGACTAGCTTCATGAAAACTCTCTCCCGAATTGGTGGACTTGCCCCAGGAAAACAAACCCGTCTCAAGTCTAAGCGCAGTGCCTGGCTTTGTAACGCGTCGTCGCCTCGGCATTTGCCGTTGCGACGCCAGCGAACCACTGGTGACGAAACCTGTACCCCTGATCCGTCGGCGCACTGCATTCGTCACAGCGACTGCATCAGTGCATGGGTCATGATCGTCTAAGCAGAAAGCTTGCCAGCTCCGTAAAAACCACTGAAATCAGTCCGTTGCCCACTTATGCCCACCTGCGGGGCTTTATCGCGACGCCAATGCGCACAAAAACAGTGCATAGCCGCCCGGCCCCCTGCGCGAAAAGCGTGCGTCTGCGACCGTGAAAAGACTATAGACGCTGCGTGATACACTGCCCGCCAACAGTTTTCCGGAATATTTCCCATGCTCGCGCCCAAAGACCTCCTCGACGCCCTGAGCGGCCACGCCTCTCGCTTGTTCAGCGGCGACACCCCGTTGCCCCGCAACGAAATCGAAAGCCAGTTCAAAGCGTTGCTGCAAAGCGGCTTCAGCAAGCTCGACCTGGTGAGCCGGGAAGAGTTTGACAGCCAGATGGTCGTGCTGACCCGCACCCGTGCGCGGCTGGAGAGCCTGGAGGCGAAGGTGGCGGAGTTGGAAGCGCGGCTCGCACCCACTGCCGAGTAACGGTCACAACTCAGTCAACGGTGGGAGCAAGCCTGCTCCCACATGGGCTTTTTCGCTGCACCTCGGATACGTTCTGTAAAACCTCCCCCGCCTCGCTCTCCACCCCCTCGTCTACCCTTGAAAAACCGCAGGAAGCGGCCCTCTCTTTCAAGGAACGAGCATGTCCCTCGCTATCGTCCACAGCCGCGCCCAGATTGGCGTCGAAGCCCCTGCCGTCAGCGTTGAAGTACATATGGCCAACGGCCTGCCCTCCCTGACGCTGGTAGGCCTGCCGGAAACTGCCGTCAAGGAAAGCAAGGACCGCGTGCGCAGCGCCATCCTTAACTCAGCGCTGCAATACCCCGCCCGCCGCATCACCCTCAACCTCGCGCCTGCCGACCTGCCCAAGGACGGCGGGCGTTTTGATTTGGCGATTGCCCTGGGGATTCTCGCAGCCAGCGTGCAGGTGCCGGCGTTGATGCTGGACGACGTGGAATGCCTGGGGGAGCTGGCGCTGTCGGGTGAGGTGCGCGCAGTAAAAGGCGTGTTGCCGGCGGCGCTGGCAGCACGCAAGGCCGGGCGCACCGTGATAGTGTCTCGGGCCAATGCCGAGGAAGCGTGCCTGGCGTCGGGGTTGAAGGTGATTGCGGTAGATCACTTGCTGCAGGTGGTGGCGCACCTGAACGGGCAAGTACCGATTGAGCCCTACAAGTCCGACGGGCTGCTGTACCTGAACAAACCCTATCCGGATTTGAGTGAGGTGCAAGGGCAGCTGGCGGCCAAACGCGCGCTGCTGATCGCGGCGGCGGGCGCGCATAACCTGCTTCTTTAAAGCTAGCATTGGACCCATTTTTCCTAAGACCATAGTAGTGGCCTATGGACATTCCTTTTCGCCGGGATTAGGTTGAGACCGAGGAAACTCGTTTCCGAAGCTGGTCGAAACTTGGACACACTTATACAACAAGGAAAGTTTTATGGTTCAGCAAGTGGCTCGAAGACGTAAAATAGAACACTTAATTCATTTTACCCGAGTATCTAACCTAACTAGTATTCTTACGAACGGGATAATTCCACGTTCCACACTGCAAAACAACCGCATTCAGTTTTTACATAATGACGACCATCGATTTGATGACCGTGAAGACAGGACTTGTCTGTCTATTACTTCTCCAAATTACAAAATGTTTTACCCTATGAGGTTAAACTATCCGGCAGATGATTGGGCTGTAATTAGGTTAAGCCCAAACATTCTATGGGAACTCGACTGCTTATTCACTGAGACAAACGCTGCTACGAGATACATAAAAGACACACCTGATAACGAGTTACGAGGTGCCGTAGCGCTCGAAAAATTATTCGCGGGCGAGGAGATGAGGCAACAATTACAACTGAATAGTTACGACACTACTGACGTGCAGGCGGAAGTCATGGTTTCTGGTATAATACCGCCAAACTACATTATTGATTTGAACTTTACTTCTCAAAACAAGATCAAAAATTTGGTTGCACTACAGGCAATGGCTGGAGCTTTTCCTCAGTTTCCATGGAAAATTCGAGCACAGTATTTCTATCAGAGGTGACTATGGCTGAAAGACCCGTATTTATACCAGTGACGAATTCCGAATATCTCGTCAAAACCACCTTTATAACTTTTAACTGGTTTCCGGGGTTTTCAGTTGCACAAAAGCAAAGAAGCATCACTTCTTTGCACCAAAATATCTCAAAAACACTTAATATTGACAATATATTAGAAATATCCTCCAAGTCGCTCACTGAAGAAGGTGTAAATGCTAGCGCATTCAATTTAATGATTGAAACAAAAAAGTATAATAGAAAGTTTAGTGTCGAATGTGCATTTCAAGCAAGTAAAGTTTTCGAACATGGCGGCCCATTTGTTGACATCTTGGATAAAACGTCCAGAGAAGCCAAAAAAGACGAGCGCTTAAAAACTAGCGGCCGTCTTAGGGAATTTAGGTTTTATCAAAAAATCTGGCCTCTTGAACCGAAGACGCTATTTTATGACTGGCTGTATATAAACGCCCTTAGCAACAACGAGACTATTGCGAGCAGTATACTTCAACATGACTGCTTTACGGATATAGAATTCAATCACGAGCGCTCTATTAACTGCCAAGCATATTCAGCAGCGCTTTACGTATCTCTATCAAAAAAAGGTTTACTTGAAGAGGCCTTGAAATCTCCTTCGAACTATACGGAGATTATAAACAGCTACAAAATAGATGGCGCATACGACAACATTTCGAACAAGCAAAGACTTTTATAAATTTTCGCTTGGAATTTTTTCATCTTAGCTATGATCTATTTCAGGTAACCGGGGCATGCCGAGGCGAGGACCATCATGAGCGACGAAGAATTTATCAAACGCATTGAGTTTCTTGAAAAAGCTATCTTAAAGCATCCTGATAACATTGAGCTTATCATTAAGCATGCAGATCTGATCGCTCTGAAGATGAAGTGCGACATAGAACTTCAGAAAGAGAATACAGAAAAAAGCATTAAGCTCGCTGAAATTGAAGCGCAGCGACAGTCGACCGAGCACACAAACAATACGAACTTCAATATAAATGCCAACAATAACAGTGCAGCCACGCAACAAAATTACAACAACAACTGGTTCGGCATGCAAATGCACTCTTTGACTCAAAACGCGGGCATGGCAAACCATTTCATTTCAAATTGCCAAAACATTATGCCGTACATTACTAACTACACGCCCGTGGCTTTTGACCACAACCAAAATGCCAAGCCATTGCTAGGCATCGACAAGAAAGATTAATATTCTAACCACTACCTTATAAGTCGATGCCATACGTATGCAGGCCGAGTTTTCATAAGTTGATATTCGCGTACAGCAGGAATAGCCTCCACGGCTCCGGCGGCGGCCGACAGGAGCAACGAAGTCATAAGTGGCGCGACAGAGCCAGTGCTTATCGCAAGTCCTATCCCACAAAATGAAGCTAATGTTCCCTTAGCTAACCCCGAACTGATCTGCCCTATCGCACTGCGAACCTGATCAACCTGAGGCATAACCTCACTGTGGAAAAGAGCTTGGCATTTGCGATCAAACTGTTCAGGGCTCACCCCGTTCAATTCCTGACTGACTGAGATCAACGATCCGTTGAACCTATCAAAAGCGTGCGAATATTTGTCTCGAAGTTCTATTATTGTGTTGGGTGATTCGATGCTAACAAACTGCTCATTAACATTGAAAAATCTTACACAGGGAGAAATGACCTCTGCACTTTTAGAGTTGGACAAAGAAAGTAAAGTCGATTCAAAACTAGACTCAGTGATATAAGTGTGGCCTAGGCTATGGGCTAACGTAGTCTGATTATATATTGCCTTCAATCTAGCTATGATAGCTTGGTTTGTTGCTTGATAAGCCCAGCGCTGAAAATTTTCTTCGGCTAACACTGCGTTTCGATCCCAAGTTTGGTCATATAACAGTGTATTACCTTCACCTTTTCGAACATTTTCCATAGTTTGGTGGAGAAACAGCCCAACGCCTGAATACAAGACGTCATCCTTGAAACCAACATGCAATGCCGTCCGACGCTTAACATGTGCATTCTCCTTAAGGATTAACATTCCTCCGCGATCATCTGGTATTACAGACTTAAGAATCGCATGACTGTGAGCGAAATCGTGAATTTCGGGACTAATTGAGGATCTAAATGCGTCCTCAGAACTCCACAGAGGAACGCTATTACTCGGCTTATCATAAAAATCAATGGGATATACAGAAACCAGATCATTTCTAATTAAAGGATGAAGCCAACTGAAAAACTCTAGGCCTTGGGATAGTTTTTCGATGCTTATATTATCTGCGGAAGAAACTAATGGATCATTCAAAACAACTTTATCGTATACCAGTAACGATGATAAAGTATTTCCCTTTGAGAACTTTGAAGACCAAGTACTAAATTGGGCGCTCAATTTAGAGCCCGGTGAATACTTATCAATTTCAGAGTTAAGTGCGTGTTGCCTAGCATTAACGTAGTGTGAAAATCGCCTACTTAGCTCTTCACTGCTAACCTTTGAAATATCTATGACATTACCATTCGCTTTGAGCAGCTCACATTCGATAAGCAAGTCCAAGGCCTGATTACTCATATCACCCCCAAATTAATCGGCTAAAAAAACAAGACAAAGCACATAAGCTGTTACAAAGCTAGACCAAAACGAGCAGATTGTCACTTTTTATCAATCTAGAAAAACCAAGTCTGTTAGAGCCACTAGGTAAGATATCTGTTATCGGTGCTATTTTTGGCCCATATAGGCAGGATTTTTCCTTAGACCCACTTTCGTATTACCGAAAAGAAAAACGCTTTAGAACTGGCTAGTATAGGGTCAATACTCGTATTGAACTCATACGAAACGATAACCAAAGATTCAGATTACAAATAATTCCACAACATTTTTCGGTCGGCGTAGGTAGAAAAGCATAAAGTTCGAGAAGACAGGATATCTTGTAGAGAGGTTTTGACCAGAGAATTTTTTCATCTTAGTTATATACTATATCTTATAGTGAATAACTGCTTTTAAAAGCTTTCTACAAAGCTGACTGCGTCAGCTCCCAGAGGGATGCTATCCATAGTTTGCCTACCCCAGACCTCAAGCAAAAAAACTTTACTCAAGCTCTAGGGTAGGCCTTGGATAGCATTTGCTATCGTCATAGTCGTTAAATCTACGCTATAACTTTGGACACTTACAGTATGATTTGCTACTGTCTTTCACTCTGTCCAACACGTTTTCACGTGGCCTGCGAGTCGCTGAGTAAGAAAGAACCCCCGTTTGTCAGCTGTTTTTTAATAAGATTCGTACCAACTAGTCACAACCAGATACGTCACCAGCAAAGAAAATTTACATCCTTGCAAATCCAAGTAATCAACTTAGACCTTATTACTTATAAATATTGCACATAAATCGGACATGTCAAATTTTACTGTGCGAAATGTGTGAGAAAGTCAGACGGAAGAGTTCCGGCCAGTGGAGAATTGATCAAAAAAACTCTCAGATAGTACCGGAGCAAGCGAATAGAGGGGTTAACTACTACGTGACAAAATTGTGCGAGCACTCTCTACAATTTCTTTGAGGACCGCTGCATCAGAGGTGTGGTATGCAATATCGCAGAGCGCATGACGAAGATCGTCGTGTCCTTGCATTACAGCAGGTGAAGGAGGCGAAGCGAAAAATGCCTCCACCGTACACCCTAGCGCCTCTGCGATTTGCTCTAGTGCTTCAATGCTAGGCGCATAGCTTCCCCGCTCATAACGGCTAACGGTCATAGGTTCGCAACCTAGGGCCTCTGCGAGACCGGCCTGAGTCTGCTTCCTATCCAAGCGAAGAGCTTTGATACGCTTTCCAAGCGCCTTTACGGCTGTTTGAGTCATAGCAAAGCCTGATAAAAATCAGATACTTGCACCTTAGGGCCACGTCAAGAAGATCATATTCCGTATAGCTATTGCTCATTTATAGACATTTTTAGTATAGTGAATTATCAAAGGGATCGAGGGTCCCTCGCAGCCAAATACCGCAGGCGCAGGTATTGGTTATTCTCTCGCGTGGGTAGCGTGTTAACGCAACCCGGCAGCGGATAGCCCGCCTACAGTGCGGAAACTGGATCAACGATAGAGATAATCTCCAGTGTCAAATATTCCTCCCGTGGTCAATGGAAAATATATAAGTAGCGACGGTTATTTACACGACACTTATGCAGAGGCATTTGCTGCGAACCTGCGATTAGCTGAACGAAAAAAGCGGTACGGAAAAATTTCTAACCCGTGGAACGCTGCCGACCTGCTAGATGAGAACGATATATCGTTTATCACTTACACGCTAGGTACGATCTGGCTCTTAGCATTGTGCGTGCTAGGCTATAACTATCAATGGTGGCGGTTTATTGGGGTTGCTTCTCTATTCATCCCTATTCTATTACTTGAGATACTTGTACAGCGGATACCAAAGACGTTCCGAAAGATATTGTTCTTGGTGAGCACTATAGCGATTCTTCTATTAGTCCTTTATATGAGGCTCAAATAATCGCAGGCACCCCAACCATTCAAAAAAAGAATATTAATCCAGATTCGATCATTTAAAAGGCGGGCCTGATGAAAGCGATGACCAGCTCTATGATTCTGAGCAGCTTATTGTTCGCTACCGTAGCAGAAGCTGAAACGACGCAAGCTGATATCAATCTAGATTTCGGCAGGTTTGCGGGTTTTTGGGTGTACGAAGGCTGTGAAAAAAAAGATATCAGCGGCAAATGCTGGTTCATTATTGAAAAGAAAAAAGAGCTTTATGGCAATAAGGAATATTTTTCCTTTGCAATGCAAAAAGCCATTCCTGCAAAGGCTGAAGTGTTGGAAAAAATGTGCGGCGATTTTAAATATACGACAGGCTTTACTGTTACCAATCTACCAGACAAGGCCATTTGCATTAAAGTCATTGGAGCGGGCAATCAAGCGGAGCTGTATTACCCGGTTGGATACACCGGGCACGGTACTTACAAAATCAGCAAATCATCCAAGGAAGAATTCATGAAAAGAAGCGATGAAAAACTCAAAAATATGCGAAAAAATACAAACTGGTAAGTTCTGAAAAATACGTCAACAAGCTAGAGGCAGAAACCATGAATAAAATGATTATGTGGGTAGCAATTAGTTTTTCAATTTTTTCTGCTGGCGCAAGGGCAGAAGTTACACAAGCCGACGTCAACCTCGACTTTGGCCGATTTGCAGGTTTTTGGGTGTACGATGGCTGCGAAAAGGAAAACATAAACAAGAAATGCTGGTTCATTATTGAGAAGAAAAAGGAGCTTTATGGCGATAAAGAGTATTTCACTTATGCAATGCAAAGGGCAATTCCAGCGAGGTCTGAAGTGCTGGAAAAAGTTTGCGATAATTTTAAATATACAACGGGTTTTACTGTAACTAACCTGCCAGACAAAGCTATTTGCGTCAAGGTCATTGGGGCGGGCGATAACGCTGAGCTTTACTACCCTGTAGGATACACAGGTCATGGCACATATAAAATAAGTAAATCCTCTAAGGATGAGTTCATGAAGAGAGTCAATGCAGAATCAGAATTCTCAAGAAAAAAAGCCAACCGTTAACTTCAAATTATATATGCCCACTTTTGAAAAGCGGGCTGTTCTACATTCTATACTTATATATCTTCATCTAACTTTATTATAACTAGGCGCATAAGAATTATATTTCTGGAAGCCTTTCTTTGGATTTTCTTTTGGGTACTAGTTTCTTGAAGCTATTGCAAGCGTCCAAAATATGTAGCTTAAACCTATCGGTTTTAGTGTGTATTTTGTCTTTCGAAATATCAAGATGCTCCCGTTCTAAACGCTCACGCATGTTATACATATAATAAACCCTGTCACTCGGAGATAGGGAACAGAGCATTCTAAAATTTTTACTCTTGAACTCTGCAAATACGCGCTTCATATCTAGCTGCTCACTAGCTGTATGAGCCAGTAGAGCAATAGATTTTTCTACCGCCCAAACTTGGTCAGCTAGAGCCTTTCCATTCGCTTGAATATTTTCTAGTAGAGAGTTATTTTGGCTCTCCAGTATACGTTTCTGATTATTTAAAGCCTCAATGGCGGCTTTGGCATCATTGGACTCTTTCTCAAGCGCTAAGTTGTTTAAAATAATCAGGTTGGTTTCTTCTGCTAGCCGTTTGTTTTTTCTCACAAGTCTCAACCTTAGTCGATCATCAGAGGC
Organism: Pseudomonas sp. AP19; assembly: GCF_001728855.1. Taxonomy (NCBI): domain Bacteria; kingdom Pseudomonadati; phylum Pseudomonadota; class Gammaproteobacteria; order Pseudomonadales; family Pseudomonadaceae; genus Pseudomonas; species Pseudomonas sp. AP19. Next base: position 160,697 of record NZ_LXJP01000003.1, read on the forward strand.
TATATCCTTACGGAGTTGATCTCGTTGTGTTGTTAGAATATTCTTTTGCTGCTCCGCTTTTGCCAACTCGCTCTTTGACATACTCAATAGATTGAAGTCCCTCATTATTTTTGCCTTATGAGCATCTTCTGCTATTGCCTCAAGCTTTTTCTTATGAGCGTCTGTCTTCTCATGTATAGATGCTTCTATTCCATAGCCAAAATTGGTTAGTCTTTTATTTACGTACTCATAAACAAGCCGCTGATAAGACTCACCTATTGTCTGTGATGCTTTGAATGAATTGTTCGCTCTGGCAGGCTCACCTTTGCCTTTAAGGTATCTATTTACTAAATCAAGCTGGGCCTGCACTAGATCATATTGACCAGTCTTCGAATTCTTACCTGATATGAATATATGAGGGTGCACACCATTATTGATCTGCTCTAAACTAGACACTTCATCACCATGAAAAACGCAAGCTTTTATCTCGTAATCCGACAGGTATTTCTTGTGAAAGTCGTAAATTATACGAAGGTAATCAACAGGCTTTACTTCGCCAATATTGTTTCTGGCTGGGAATTTAAAAAAACATTCCTGAACCACAGTTTTGCTTTTGTGCAATGAGTTATTGTCTGCCGCAACGATCTTGTTGTGTAGTTCTATATACCGACCTATTGCATTTTTCTTGTCGTTTGCGCGCCTAACACCTATAGAATCGACTTCATCAATCAGAGAAGGTAATAACGCACCGTTCTGGTCTTCCAGAATGCGTTTTATAAGTATTTTTATTGCTTCCGGCTCATCCTCCTTGATTAACAGTTTTTTGAGCTTGTAGGCATATTTGGAGCGGTCGTCTTTGAGCTTTGACACATCTTGGTGGGTTTCTATATCACTCTGAACCGATTTCATTATCTCATCGACAATTGCTTGCCTATGTTCAAGCGTCAAACTGTCAAGCCTAACCATCTTGTTATTTTGAAGAATGAAGTTCCGATCAGACAAGTCTAAATTAAATTCAAGTTCCTTCTTCATGACTAAGCGTAAGCTATGGTCAAGTGAGCTTTTCAACTGAGATAGGCCGGGGGTATTTTTTACTTTACCTCGCTGGGCAGAGTAATTCATTCGTTTCCATAGCATGGTAGTATTTTTTATATCATTCATTAAGTCCTCATGGTTTGTTATCTTTCTTTTGCTTCTGCCGTTCCGGCAGGAACCCGTGAAATACTCTCAAGCGAAGCGTCTTTCCGCAGGAAAGTGTGAGAATTTCATCAACGGGTTGATAAAAATTCAAATTTTTAATCTACCTAATTTAATCCTATCATATGTTTTAATCTTTTCAAGATGTCGCACAGTATCAACTGATACCAAATTTGGAAAGTCCTATATCTTCAAGGGAACGATTTTAAATTCGTCATTGGCCCATTTAGCTTTTTTCTCTTCATTGCTCAAACTAGCCCACTCTTCAATCTCCCTCATGTCTTCCGCACTTTGCTCAGTTGTCGCTGGCGGTAATATATTTGCAAAAACTCCGCGCTCATGAACATGCCTTACAATGCCGCTCTTGAATCTCACTTCAGCAACCTGCAAATCAAAGTTTAAAATTATGCTTTCGACTATTAGTTTCAGCCTTGCATTTATCTTAGACCTTATTTCGAACACCTTATTTTCATCAGCCACACCATCCAACTCTTGCAGAGCCCTGACCTCATTTTTCAAATCCGCCTTTTGCTGCTCGATAGCCTCTAGAATACGAGCGTCCAAAGCGTGCAACTGAGACTTAATATCCGCAAGCCTTGCTTCATTTTCGATTGCTAGTTCCCTTTCAACATTAGAAACTCGCCCCTTCAGTTCTTTAAAGTCACGTTTGAAATTATCGAGCATTTCGCCAATAGCTACTTGTTCACTTTCAACTTTATACCGCTCATTTACGAGAAGCTCGACTTTGTCCTCATCACGCATTATGCTTTTGATATCCGCTTCTGCAAGATAGCTGAGAATCATAGCTTCAACTTTTTCATACTTCCATGATTTATACGTGCAGGAACCATACTTAGCTCTGTAACAAACTAGATATCTGCCCCCTTTTTTTGTGTCTTTCCCCTTGTTAACGTGATGAGCAACAGCCCCACATGCAGAGCAAAAGGCTATTTTTGTGAAGAGATTACTAAATCTCAACCCTTTGTTTCCCTGCCCCTCAATCTTCCGAGCATCCTTCTTTATCTGAACACGATCAAAAAGTTCTCGTGTGATTATCTGAGGAAAATAACCTTCTATCTCGCGGCCATGATTTACTCTGGTACGCTTCCCGCCAACTTCCAACCACTGCATAGGTTGGTAATTCCCTAGGACAGCTCTATTTGAAAGTATCTTTCTAACATACGTCACTTGCCAAAAGTCGCCATAGTTACTATTTTTTCTGGCGTTTTCTCTTGTGAATGTAGGCACACCCCGCTCTGTTAAAATTCGGGCTGTAGCAACTGCTCCAATATTGCTATCTGACAGACGGAATATTTCTTTGACCACAGCCACACGGGAATCTATTTCCTTTATCACCCTCTTGATGTCACCACTCCCTAACTTGATAGAGTCAACTGACAACCACAATGGGACTCTAGATGTTGCGATCTCTCCAAAATCTGCTGCACGTCTTTTTTTACTATTCCAAGCTTCTTTTACCCTCATACCTTTTTCTTGAGACTCTTTGTAACCGCGCTGTAACTCCCCAATAGCGATATAGAGCGCGCTAATATCGTCGCCTCTCCGATAGATTTGAGAGCTAGAAGTTATGGCTATTCGCACGTCCTTTTCTTGAACAAGTCTTAGTATGATTGGAAGACTTTCAAGAGGGTTTAAGCGTGTAATGCGATTTAATGCCTCTACAGCAAGATAGTCTCCCGCCTTGACTACTTCACTATCTACCGCGTCTAAAAATGCTTTAAAACGACCTTTTAGCAGGTTTTTTCCTGTATATCCCGAAACACCGAGGTCATTTAGATTCAGGCTCTCGTCTATCTGAGCGCCCTCAGCGACTATCTCAGGTCGAGCTGCAAACCGAGCTATCAGCTCCTTCTGACGGCGTAAGCTGTCACCTCTTTTTTGTTCTTCGCTACTAAAACGAATATATGGCCAGATTTTGGGCATTTTGGGACTCTTTTTCTGTAAAAGGTCTAATGGGTCCAATGGTAATCTAAATCCTGTTCAGCGGGCCACCCGGCACCGGCAAGACCTTGCTCGCCAGTCGACTGCCTGGGCTGCTACCGCCGTTGAGTGAACAGGAAGCCCTGGAAGTGGCGGCGATTCAATCGGTGGTCAGCCCGGCGCCCCTGAGCCATTGGCCGCACCGCCCGTTTCGCCAGCCACACCACTCGGCTTCCGCGCCGGCACTGGTGGGCGGTGGTTCAAAGCCGCAACCTGGGGAAATTACCCTCGCCCACCATGGCGTGCTGTTTCTGGATGAGTTGCCGGAGTTTGATCGCAAGGTGCTGGAGGTGCTGCGCGAGCCGCTGGAGTCTGGGCATATCGTGATTTCCCGGGCGCGGGACAGGGTGAGTTTCCCCGCGCGCTTTCAATTGGTGGCAGCCATGAACCCCTGCCCTTGCGGCTATCTGGGAGACCCCAGCGGGCGTTGCCGCTGCACGCCGGAGCAGATCCAGCGCTATCGCAACAAACTCTCCGGGCCATTGCTGGACCGCATCGACTTGCACGTCACTGTCGCGCGGGAAACCACCGCGCTGAACCCAACCCAACAGGACGGCGATAACACGGCGAAGGCGTCGGCAGAGGTCGCCGAGGCACGCGAGCGCCAGCAACGACGTCAAGGCTGCGCCAATGCCTTTCTGGATCTGCCAGGGCTGCGCAAGCACTGCGGGCTGGCGAAAGCCGACGAAAGCTGGCTGGAAAGCGCCTGCGAACGGCTGACCTTGTCCCTGCGCGCGGCCCATCGGTTGCTCAAAGTGGCGCGGACCCTGGCCGACCTTGAGCAAGTAGAGAACATCACCCGCCATCATCTGGCAGAAGCGCTGCAATACCGGCCGGTGGTCGCTGGCTAGTGCGCCGAGGGGAAATCCAATAGCAGCCTCGCCACTTCCATCACCTCACCCAGCACCGCGTCTGCCGACTCGGTGGACGGTTTGAGCATCAGGTCATCGGCATACCCCATTGCCAAGGCAAAGATCTGCCGGGCAGCGCGTTGGGGTGAATTACAGCGGAAAACACCTTCAGCGACTCCTTGCTCGATCACCTCAGCGAGCATGCCTTGCCATTGAGCATTGATCACCAGATAGGCCTGGGCCATCTGCGGGTCATGCATCGCCTCGTCCCATGCATCCAGCCACAGCGCCCAGCCGGCGTCGGCGGTGCACGGCAGGCAATCGCGCAAGAACCCGACCAGCGCCTCTAGCGGCGGCACGCCCACCAACGGGGCGCGGACTTCATCCAGTTGTTCATTGGCAAAACGCACAAACGCTTCGCGGCGCAACTCATTCCAATCGCTGAAGTAGTGGTAGACGTGGCTGCGGGACAGGCCGGCATGCTCGGCCAGGTCGCGGGTGGACACATCGGCAAAACCCTTGCTGCGAAACAGCTCCAGGGCAGCGGCGATGATCTGGTCTTTACGGTCAATACGCGACATGGGCAATTCCTTCGGGCGCCGATGGATGAGTGGCGCTTGCTTTTTGAGCGATCGCTCAAGGATACTTGAGCAGTCGCTCAATAATAGCGTCTATCACCCCATTGGTGCACCTATGTCATCCGTCACTCCGCAAATTCTGATCGAAGAAAGCAAGAAAATTGGCCAACAGTCCGCCAGCCAAACCCTCAAGGCAATTGCGCGGGCGTACCCTGGCAAACTGTTCTGCACGCTGTCGCTGGTTGCGCTGGAGAACGCGCTATTGCTGGCCTACCCGCTGTTTGCCGGGTTCGCGGTGGACTCGATCATCCGTGGCGATGCCGACAGTGCGTTGTTTTACGCCGCCGTGGTCTTGATGTTTTGGGTGGTCGGGGCGGCGCGACGCGCGTTGGACACCCGCACCTTCACGCGGATCTACGCTGACCTCGCCGTGCCGGTCATCCTCAATCAGCGCCTGCAAAACCACAGCACTTCAAGGGCGGCGGCGCGGGTGGTATTGGCACGGGATTTCGTCGACTTCTTCGAAAAACACGTGCCGATCATCGCGACGGCGCTGGTCTCCATCGTCGGTGCGGCGGTGATGTTGCTGGTGATCGAGCCGTGGATCGGCCTGGCGTGCCTGGGCGCACTGCTGTTGTGCACCACTTTGCTGCCACGCTTCGCCCGACGCAATCAGCAGCTGCATGAGCGCTTGAATGACCGTCTGGAGAAGGAAATCGGTTTGGTGGAAAAGGTCGGCGTGCAAACCTTGCAGCGCCACTATCACGTGCTGTCGCGCCTGCGGATCTGGCTGTCAGACCGCGAGGCGGCCGCGTTCCTGTTTATCGGTACGCTCGCCGCCCTGCTGTTTGTCGTCGCGATCAGCCAGTTGGCCCTGTCGCCTGCGGTCAAAGCCGGCCACGTGTACGCGGTCATGACTTACCTGTGGACCTTCGTCAGTAGCCTGGACGAGGCACCAGGGATGGTCGATCAGCTCGCGCGCCTCAAGGATATCGGCAAGCGTGTGGACCCGGGCCTCGGCGACCGCTAGGTCTCAACGAAACCGATCCACCTCGTGCCGCAAGCCGGCCGCCAGGGTTTCCAGTTCCTTGGCGGTAATGGCCAGGTTCGACACCACTTCACGCTGCTCGCTGTTGGCCAGCGCAATGCTTTGCAGGTTGCTGCTGAGCACATTTGCCGTGCTGCTCTGCTCCTGGGTCGCGGTGGTGATCGCGGCAAACTGCTGGCCCGCCGAGCGGCTTTGCTCGTCGATCCGCGCCAGGGCCGACGCCACGTCAGCATTGCGCGACAAGCCTTCCTGCATCAATACGTTGCCGTGCTCCATGGTGCTGATGGCGTTGCCGGTTTCTTGCTGGATGCTTTGGATCATCCCGGAGATTTCGTCGGTGGCCTGACGCGTGCGCGAAGCGAGGTTACGCACCTCGTCGGCAACCACGGCAAAACCTCGACCTTGCTCACCGGCACGCGCGGCTTCGATGGCGGCGTTGAGCGCCAGCAGGTTGGTTTGCTCGGCGATCGAGGTGATGACGCCGACGATCCCGCCAATTTCCTGGGAACGCTGGCCGAGGGTATTGATGACCGTGGCCGTGCTGTTCAGCGCCTCAGCGATATGCTCCAAAGACGACGACGCCTCCTGCATCGAGGTGCGGCCGATACGCGTCTGCTGGGCGTTTTCCTGAGCCAGTCGCTCGGTGTTGCCCATGTTGTCGGCGATGTTCAGCGAAGTCGCGCTGAACTCCTCCACTGCGCCGGCCATGCTGGTGATTTCGCCGGACTGCTGCTCCATGCCTTCATACGCACCGCCAGACAACCCAGACAACGCCTGGGCTCGGCTGTTGACCTCTTCGGACGCCTTGCGGATATGCGAAACCATGGTCGACAGCGCTTCGCCCATCTGGTTGAAGCTGCGGGCCAGTTGGCCGATTTCGTCATGGCTGGACACATTGAGGCGCGCACTCAAATCACCCGCGCCAAGGGCTTCGGCCTGGCGCACCAGGTCGCTCAGGGGCTGCAACTTACTGCGCAGCAGCCAGACCGCAGCGCCCACAGCGAGCAACATGGCCAGCACACTGCCAATGACCAGGCGAATCCCCACCGCCCAGGTCACCGCGCGAATTTCTGACTTCGGCATACTTGCCACCACCGCCCACGGGCCGCCGTCGAACGGCACCGAGACGCTGTAGAAATCTTCGTTTTTGTCACTCCAGAAGAGACCTTTACCGGGCGTCTTGGCCAGGTCGAGCATCACCGGGATTGCCTGGTCCAGCGCCTGCACACCTGCGGGTGGCACCAGCCAGTGCTTCTGTTCATCCAACAGGGCCAGGGAGCCTGTCTGGCCGATCCGGAAGCGCTTAAGGTTGTCGAACTGGGCCTTCTGGGCGTCGGTGTAGTCGAAGCCGACGAACAGCACGGCGATCACTTTGCCGGCCGCATCCCGCACCGGCGTGTACTGGGTCATGTAGGAGCGGTCGAACAACACCGCCCGGCCGACATAACTCTGCCCTGCCAGCAGGCGCTGATAGGCCGGATGCTGGTGGTCCAGGGCCGTACCGATGGCGCGGCTGCCATCCTGTTTGGTCAGGGATGTGCTGATACGGATAAAGTCTTCGCCGCTGCGCACAAATACCGTGGCCACGCCGCCGGACGTGTCCTTGAATTCGTCGACCTCGCCGAAATCGTTGTTCAACAGGTCGCTGCCCAGGAACAGGCTCGGGGTTTGTACGCCGGCCACGGCTACCGGCTGCTCGCCACGCACACTCAACCCGGCGCCGAAGCGCTTTTCAAACAGCCCGCTCAAACGCTGGGTACTCTCGCGCAAGGTGCTGTGGAAGGTGTTGAGCTGGTCGGCGAGCAAGCGCGCCTCGCTGGCCAGGTGTTCCTCGCGCGTTTCAAGGTTGGCGGAATCGAGGGAACGCAAGGCGAAAACAGTGCTGCCGCTGATGACGACAGCCAAGATTACGGCCAAGGCGAGGCCTAACTGGGAGGCAATCCGAGCGCGAGGTTGAGACATGACAGCTCCTGGCCGAGGCCAGGATCATCCTGATCTCATAGCGCTGCTCGGCAAATTATCTAGTGGGGAAACGTTGGTGCACGAAGGTTCCAACACCCCTACTTCGGCGGGCACGGGCAATACTTGAGCGCTTCACAGGGGGATCGCGCAAACGATTGTACGCACGGTGGGTAGCGCTTCAGTCCAGACGTTCCACCTGGGGCAACGCCATGGCGTTGACTTCCCCTTGGAGGAACTCCGCCAAACGGCGCAGACGCTCACCACCGGGACGGGTTTTCGGCCACACCAGGTAGTAATTCTCCCCACTGGCCACGGCGGTCGGCCACGGCAGGCTCAATCGCCCTTGGGCGACGTCTTCGGCCACCATCAGTAGATCGCCCATGGACACCCCGTAGCCTCGCGCCGCTGCAATCATGCCCAGTTCAAGCGTGTCGAATACCTGCCCACCCTTGAGCGACACCTGGGACGACAGCCCCATGCGCTCCAGCCAGTTGCGCCAGTCGCGGCGGTCGGGCGTAGGGTGCAGCAACTCCGCACACGCCAAACGATGAACATCCCATGGCCCATCGGTCAGCAGGTTGGGGGCGCCCACCGGGATCAGCAATTCAGGGAACAGGTAACAGGCCTCCCAGTCCGCCGGGAAATGCCCATAGCTCAACAGGACTGCGCAATCGAACGGTTCCTGGTTGAAGTCCACTTCATCCACGCTCATCCACGCACTCGTGAGTTGCACTTCATTGCCGGGCTGCAACGCGCGAAAGCGGCTGAGCCGCGCCAGCAGCCAGCGCATGGTCAAGGTGGACGGCGCTTTCATGCGCAGGATGTCGTCTTCGGCATTCAGGGTGTGGCAGGCCCGCTCCAACGCAGCAAAACCCTCACGTACACCGGGCAGCAGCAGGCGCGCTGCTTCGGTGAGTTGCAGGTTCCGGCCGCTGCGCTGGAACAGGCGGCAGGCGAAATGCTCTTCGAGCGTACGGATATGTCGGCTGACCGCACTTTGCGTGATCGACAGTTCCAGCGCCGCACGGGTGAACGAGTTATGCCGGGAGGCGGCTTCAAAGGCCCGCAGGGCATAAAGCGGAGGAAGGCGACGAGACATTGGGAAAGCTCCGACAGCGCAATATTGAAACCCTACCAGAATCACTCAGGCATGAGTTTTAATCATGCAAACGATCGCATTTATCGTTTTGTGCAATGTGCTCAAAGCGCCGAGAATCAACCCTTCCTCAACCCTCCGACTTTTTGAGCGTGATGATCATGCAGCATCCGGTACGTACCGAACTCTGGGCCATTCTGCGGCTGTCGGGGCCGTTGATTGCCTCACAGTTGGCACACATGCTGATGGTGCTGACCGACACCCTGATGATGGCCCGCCTCAGCCCCGAAGCCTTGGCCGGTGGCGGCCTCGGCGCCGCAAGCTATTCGTTTGTGGCGATTTTTTGCATCGGCGTAATTGCCGCAGTCGGCACCCTTGTCGCCATTCGTCATGGTGCGGGCGACATCGAAGGCGCTACTCGCCTGACCCAGGCCGGGCTCTGGCTCGCATGGCTGATGGCCCTGGTGGCCGGCTTACTGCTGTGGAACCTCAAGCCCGTATTGCTGATGTTTGGCCAGACCGAAACCAACGTGCACGCGGCGGGGCAATTCCTGACCATCCTGCCGTTCGCCCTGCCCGGCTACCTGAGCTTCATGGCCTTGCGTGGTTTCACCAGCGCCATCGGCAAGGCTACCCCGGTGATGGTGATCAGCCTGTGCGGTACGGTGCTTAACTATTTCCTCAACCACGCGCTGATAGAGGGCATGTTCGGCCTGCCCAAGCTGGGCTTGATGGGCATCGGTTTGGTCACGGCCATCGTCGCCAACAGCATGGCCTTGGCGTTGATGTGGTACATCCGCAGCAACCGGACCTACGCGGCCTACCCGCTCGGCACCGGCCTGCTGCGCCTCAACACCCAGTACTTGCGCGAGCTGTGGCGCCTGGGCCTGCCGATTGGCGGCACCTATGCGGTGGAAGTCGGGCTGTTTGCCTTCGCGGCGCTGTGCATGGGCACCATGGGCAGTACGCAACTGGCGGCGCACCAGATTGCCCTGCAAATTGTCTCGGTGGCGTTCATGGTGCCGGCGGGAATGTCGTACGCGATCACCATGCGCATCGGCCAGCATTACGGCGCCGGCCAGTTGCTGCGCGCACGCATGGCCGGGAGGGTTGGCATCGGGTTTGGCGCGGCGGTGATGTTGGGATTTGCGGCGGTGCTGTGGCTGTTTTCCGATCCGCTTATCGGGCTATTCCTCGACCATAACGACCCGGCCTTCCACGACGTGATCGTCCTGGCCGTCAGCCTGCTGGCGGTAGCGGCCTGGTTTGAATTGTTCGACGGCGTGCAGACCATCGCGATGGGCTGCATTCGTGGGCTGAAAGACGCCAAGACCACCTTCCTGGTGGGCTTGGGCTGCTATTGGCTGATCGGCGCTCCATCGGCATGGCTGATGGCGTTCACCCTCGGCTGGGGGCCGACTGGCGTGTGGTGGGGCCTGGCGCTGGGCCTGGCCTGCGCGGCCATCAGCCTGACCTGGGCGTTTGAAGCGAAAATGGAAAGGATGATTCGCCACGAGCCTGAAGCACACCCTGGCTTTCATACCGCACAGGCAGAGTAAGCGTCTTACTCAATCAACAGGTGAGAGCGGGCTTGCTCGCGAATGCGGTGGAACAGTCGATAACGTCGGTGACTGATACGCCAATTCGCGAGCAAGCCCGCTCGCACATTTTTGAGGGGAGTCGCAACTCAGCCCAACAGCGCCTGCTGGTCTTTGCCAAGCGTCAGGTATTCGACCAACTCCGGCAACGGTAACGGCTTGCTGATCAAATAACCCTGGGCCTGGTCGCAACCAAACAACCTCAACAGCGCAAGTTGCTCGGGTGTTTCCACACCTTCGGCCACCACTTCCAGGTTGAGGTTGTGGGCCAGGTTGATCATGGCGTGCACCAGCTTGCGATTTTCTTCACGCTCTTCCATGCCGCCGACAAAACTCTTATCGATCTTCAACAAGGCAATCGGCAGGCTGTTGAGGTGCACGAACGACGAAAAGCCGGTGCCGAAGTCATCCAGGGAAAACCTCACGCCAAGGCGGCCGAGGGCATCCATGGTCTGCTTGACCAGATCACTGCGGCGCATCACGGCGGTTTCGGTGAGTTCAAACTCCAGCCACTGCGCTTCCACACCCCGCTCGGCAATCAACCGGCTGAGGGTCGAGAGCAATTGGCTGTCCTGGAATTGGCGAAATGACAGGTTGACCGCCATGTGCAGCGGCGGCAGGCCGCGCTCGCGCAAGTCTTGCATGTCGCGCAGGGCCCGGGAGATGACCCAGTAACCCAGCGGTACGATCAGACCGCTCTGTTCAGCCAAGGGCACAAACTCACTGGGCGGCAACAGGCCTCGTTCGCCGTGGCGCCAGCGCACCAGCGCTTCAAGGCCGACGATGTGCCCGTCGTCCAGATCCAGGCGCGGCTGGTAGTGCAGTTCCAGTTCGTCACGGCGCAATGCGCGGCGCAGTTCACTTTCCAGGTCGGCCAGGCTGCGTGCGTTGCGGTTGATGCGTTCGTTGAAGATGTGAAAGGTGCAGCCTTGTGTGCTTTTGGCTTGCTGCATGGCGATGTGCGCGTGCCACATCAACGGGTCGGCACCGGCGCGCGCGCGAGCATGTGCCACGCCCAGGCTGCAACCGATCAAGAGGCTTTCGCCGTCTACCCAGTAGGGTTCGGCCATCGCTTCGATAATGCGTTCAGCCATCCATTCGGCGCGCTGAGGCGCGCGGCGGGTATCAATCAGCAAGGCGAATTCGTCACTGCCCAGGCGCGCCAGTTGGTCACCGGCTTCGAGTTGGCTCTTGAGCCGCGAAACCACCTGCAGGATCAACCGGTCGCCCGCCTGGTGGCCCAACGCGTCGTTGGCGTGACGGAAGTTGTCGAGGTCCAGGTGGCCAAGGGCCAAACCGCGGCCTTCGTTCTCAACCAATCGCGCCGCCAGCAAGGTCTGGAAACCCTGCCGATTGGCGATGCCGGTGAGCGGATCCTGCTCGGCCAGGCGTTGCAAGGTGTTTTCCAGCGCGCCCCGCTCACGCACGTGGCGCAAGCAGCGGCGCAATGTATCGGCATCCAGAACACTCCGGATCAGCCAATCGCTGACACCCAGCGGCGCAACCAGTGGCTCCTGCTCCAGCAGCAACACGCACGGCAAGTTGCAGCGGCCGGGACCGGGTTGCAAATGTGGCGTGGTCAACAGCACGGCGGTGTGGTCGTCATCGAATAGACGGCTCACCGAGTCCCAGTTGGGCGCACTGATCAGCACAGCCCCTTCGCCCATCGGCGCCAGGCACTCGCGCAACAACGCTGCCCACGCTGGCTCATCGGCCAGTAGCAGCAAACGCAAGGGTTCGACAGGCGTAGACAAGCTAGCTCCCTAGACTCTGCAAAAGTGTGTTGGCGGCGGGCATTATGACGCGCTGCCTGATAATCACCAATGATAAGGGTTATCAAATGCGCCGACTGTAAGGTTAAGTCGTAACCTTAGCCGTAAAAGCCTCCACATCCTGCGGCAAAGTATCAAAACCGGCAAATTTAGATCGAGTGGTACGTCACACTGTCGTTCTGTCAGAGCAGAATCCTGCGAGCCTGTTAAAATGCCCGCCCTTTTGAACAACGACTCCCTGAATTCTGTATGTCCCGACTCAACCCCCGGCAGCAAGAAGCCGTGAACTACGTCGGCGGCCCTCTATTGGTGCTCGCCGGTGCTGGCTCCGGCAAGACCAGCGTGATCACCCGCAAGATCGCGCACCTGATCCAGAACTGCGGCATCCGTGCCCAGTACATCGTCGCCATGACCTTTACCAACAAGGCCGCGCGCGAAATGAAAGAACGTGTCGGCACGCTGCTCAAGGGCGGCGAAGGCCGCGGCCTCACGGTGTGCACCTTCCACAACCTGGGTTTGAACATCATCCGCAAGGAGCATGCGCGGCTGGGCTACAAGCCAGGTTTCTCGATCTTCGACGAAACCGATGTGAAGTCGCTGATGACCGACATCATGCAAAAGGAATACGCAGGCGACGACGGCGTGGATGAGATCAAGAACATGATCGGCGCCTGGAAAAACGACCTGATCCTGCCGCCCCAGGCCCTGGAAAACGCGCGCAACCCCAAGGAACAGACCGCCGCCATCGTCTACACCCACTACCAGCGCACGCTCAAGGCGTTCAACGCGGTGGACTTCGACGACCTGATCCTGCTGCCGGTGAAGCTGTTCGAGGAACACGCCGACATCCTCGAAAAGTGGCAGAACAAAGTCCGCTACCTGCTGGTGGACGAATACCAGGACACCAACGCCAGCCAGTACCTGCTGGTGAAAATGCTGATCGGCACGCGCAACCAATTCACCGTGGTCGGCGACGATGACCAGTCGATCTATGCCTGGCGCGGCGCGCGGCCAGAAAACCTGATGTTGCTCAAGGACGACTACCCGTCCCTGAAAGTGGTGATGCTGGAGCAGAACTATCGCTCTACCAGCCGTATTCTGCGTTGCGCCAACGTACTCATCTCCAACAACCCCCACGAGTTTGAAAAACAGCTGTGGAGCGAGATGGGCCATGGCGACGAAATTCGCGTGATCCGTTGCCGCAACGAAGACGCCGAAGCCGAGCGCGTCGCGGTGGAAATCCTCAGCCTGCACTTGCGCACCGACCGGCCCTACAGCGATTTTGCGATCCTTTATCGCGGTAACTACCAGGCCAAGCTGATCGAGCTGAAATTGCAGCACCACCAGGTGCCGTATCGCCTGTCGGGCGGCAACAGCTTTTTCGGACGTCAGGAAGTAAAAGACCTGATGGCCTACTTCCGCTTGATCGTAAACCCGGATGACGACAACGCCTTCCTGCGCGTGATCAACGTGCCGCGCCGGGAAATCGGCTCCACCACCCTGGAAAAGCTCGGCAACTACGCCACCGAACGCAAGATCTCGATGTACGCCGCCACCGACGAAATCGGCCTGGGCGAACACCTGGACACGCGCTTCACCGATCGCCTGTCACGCTTCAAGCGCTTCATGGACAAGGTCCGCGAACAGTGCGCCGGCGAAGACCCGATCAGTGCCCTGCGCAGCATGGTCATGGACATCGACTATGAAAATTGGCTGCGCACCAACAGCTCCAGCGACAAGGCCGCGGATTACCGCATGGGCAACGTCTGGTTCCTGATCGAGGCGCTGAAGAACACCCTGGAAAAAGACGAAGACGGCGAGATGACCGTCGAAGACGCCATCGGCAAACTGGTGTTGCGCGACATGCTCGAACGCCAGCAAGAAGAGGAAGACGGTGCCGAAGGCGTGCAGATGATGACCTTGCATGCGTCCAAGGGCCTGGAATTCCCCTACGTGTTCATCATGGGCATGGAAGAGGAAATTCTCCCACACCGCTCCAGCATCGAAGCCGACACTATCGAAGAAGAACGGCGCCTGGCCTACGTGGGCATTACCCGCGCGCGTCAGACCCTGGCCTTTACCTTTGCCGCCAAGCGCAAGCAGTACGGCGAAATCATTGACTGTGCCCCCAGCCGGTTCCTCGACGAGCTACCGCCGGATGACCTGGCCTGGGAAGGCAATGACGACACCCCGACCGAGGTGAAGGCCGTTCGCGGCAACACCGCTCTGGCGGATATACGCGCGATGTTAAAGCGCTAAAATCGACTACTTTTTAATCTACTTTCGGCGCACACCGCGCCATTAGAGGAAGCTTTCCGTGGAAGCACTGCACAAGAAAATTCGCGAAGAAGGCATCGTGCTTTCCGACCAGGTACTCAAGGTCGACGCCTTTCTGAACCACCAGATCGACCCGGCGCTGATGAAGCTCATCGGCGACGAATTCGCCGCGCGGTTCAAGGACTCGGGCATCACCAAGATTGTCACCATCGAAGCCTCGGGCATCGCACCGGCGATCATGACCGGCCTGAACCTCGGTGTGCCGGTGATTTTCGCCCGCAAGCAGCAATCCCTGACCCTGACAGAAAACCTGCTGTCGGCGACCGTGTATTCCTTCACCAAGAAGGTGGAAAGCACGGTGGCGATCTCCCCGCGCCACCTGACCAGCAGCGACCGCGTGCTGGTCATCGATGACTTCCTGGCCAACGGCAAGGCATCCCAGGCGCTGATTTCGATCATCAAGCAAGCGGGCGCAACCGTTGCCGGCCTGGGGATTGTGATCGAGAAATCCTTCCAGGGTGGCCGTGCGGAGCTGGATGCGCAGGGTTATCGGGTTGAGTCGCTGGCGCGGGTGAAGTCGCTGGCGGGTGGCGTGGTCACTTTCATCGAGTAATCGCTGCCTGAATGCAGTTAACCCTGTGGGAGCGGGCTTGCTCGCGAATGCGCTGTGTCAGTCAATGAATAAGTCGACTGATACACCACTTTCGCGAGCAAGCCCGCTCCCACATTTGGTTTTGCGTTGGGCCGTCAGTGCGCGGTGGCCTGCAGGCCGGCGAGCAATAAACGCTGATACAAATCCTCTTTCAGCCCCTCGGGTTTAGCCAACCGCATCCGCTCCAGATGCTTGGGAAACGCCTCCGGCTCCGGTGCATCCAGCGCCGCTTTGCCCAACTCCAGAATCTCTGTCAGCTTGAATTTGCTCTTGAGCCAGTTCAACGCTCGCAACAGATCCTTTTCCTCATCCGTGAAGTCAGTGCCCAGCGGGTACTCCGGAAACAGCCGGCGATGGCGGGCCTGAATACCCTTGAGCCGCTCCGGTGTGTTGTCGGCAAAGCGCGGGGCCAGCTGGAAGTCATTGGGTAACTTGCCGGCCTTCTGCGCCTGTTCGATCAAGTCCCCCTGAAAGCGCGAGTCGGTAATATTCAGCAGCGCCTCGATCACTTGGGCATCCGTCTGCCCACGCAAATCGGCAATCCCGTACTCCGTGATGACGATATCGCGCAGGTGTCGAGGAATGGTGCAGTGGCCGTACTCCCAAACGATATTGGAACTGACCTGCCCCGCCGACTCGCGCCAGCTGCGCAGGATCAATATCGAACGTGCACCTTCCAGCGCATGGCCCTGGGCAACGAAGTTGTACTGCCCGCCGACGCCGCTGAGTACATGGCCGTCCTCCAACTGGTCCGCTACGCCAGCCCCAAGCAACGTCACCATGATTGCACTGTTGATAAACCGCGCATCCAGGCGCTGCAGGCGCTTGAGTTCTTCCTGACCGTAGAGCTCGTTGATGTAACTGATGCGGGTCATGTTGAATTCGAGGCGCTTGGCGTGAGTCATTTCCTGCAAGCGCTGGTAAAAACTGCGCGGCCCGAGGAAGAAGCCGCCGTGGATCGAAATGCCGTCAGGTTGAGCCGCGTCATCCAGCGTGCCGGCGTTGGCTTGCTGCTGTGTCGCCACATCCGGGTAGACCTTGCGCCGGATAATGCCGGCATCGGCCAGCACCAGCAGCCCGTTGACGAACATTTCGCTGCAGCCATAAAGGCCACGGGCAAAGGGCGCGACGCCGCCTTCGTGGCTGATCAAGGGCGCCCACTGATACACATCGAGGTCGGTCAGCAGCAGCCGATAGGCTTCGTTATCGGCCTGGCGCGCCAACAAGGCGGCGGTCAGCGCATCCCCCATGGAGCCGATACCGATCTGCAAGGTGCCGCCATCGCGCACCAGAGTACTGGCGTGCAGGCCGATAAAATGGTCCTGGAGGCCCACAGGCATATTCGGTGTGGAGAACAGCGTGGTGCTGTCCTTTTCGTCGATCAGGTAGTCGAATTCGCCCATGCCCCACTCGGCGTCACCGGGCATGTAGGGTAAGTCGCTGTGCACTTGGCCAACGATCAGAATGGTTTCACCGGCCTCACGGCGCTTCTCGATCATGGGCAGCAGGTCCAGCGTGATATCGGGGTTGCAGCTCAGGCTCAGGCGATCCGGGTGCTCAGGGCTGCTGGCCACCAGCTGCGCCACCAGATTCAGGCCGGCCGCGTTGATGTCGCGTGCCGCGTGGCTGTAATTGCTGCTGACGTAATCCTGCTGCGCCGATGCACTGTGAAGCAGGCTGCCGGGCTGCATGAAGAACTGCTGCACGCGGATATTCGCCGGCAGGCTGTCCTTGTGCAGGTCGGCGAGGAAATCCAGCTCGGGGTAATCGCCGAACACCCGCTCGATAAAAGGTTCGAGAAAGCGTTTTTGCAAGCCATCGCCCATCGTTGGTCGGCCCAGGGCCAGCGCGGTGTAGAGGGTCAGCGCCCGCTCCGGCAACTTGGCGATACGCCGATACAGCGCATTGACGAACAGATTCGGCTTGCCCAGGCCCAAGGGCATGCCCATATGGATATGCGCCGGCAAACGCGCCAGTACGTCGTCAACTGCTTGCTCGATTGAACACAACTGCACCATCCGACCCTCCTGACATTCCATGATTAGGGGTTGGACCGAGCTTGCCGGGTCTTTGCTGCAATGAACAGCCTCGAAATACAAATTCCAGGCACAAAAAAGCCGCTCGTAAGCGGCGTTTTTGGCGAAGATCGGCGGGTTACAGGCCAGACATCTTCTTGATTGCACCTTCAAGGTCGTCAAGGCTGCAATCAGTACAGGTGCCCATCGGCGGCATAGCGTTCAAACCGTGTTTGGCGACCTGCGCCAAACCCTTGGTGCCTTTCTGCGGGTCCTCGATCTTGAGCTCTGCCAATACGGCATCCACATGGCCAAGCCGCTCTTTCCAAGCAGCCGCGTCACCGATTTTCGGAGCATTCAGCAACCCGCTGCCGTGGCACGCATTGCAATGCTTGGCGATCACCTCGTCCGGCGTTTTCGCACCGCCGCCGCCGCCCACTGCCACGGCCACTTCCATCCCTTTGCATTCCTGGCCCTGAACACAAACTTGGCCGACAGGCTCCAGGCGCTTGGCAATTTCATCATTGGTCGCAGCTTGAGCGCTGACAGCCCATAGGGCCAGTACGGTTGCTGGTGCAGCCAGCATTTTCATAATTAGGTTCACGCGTTCACCCTCAATGGTGGCTATTCACGCCTGCGGCCACGGTTTCGCAGGCGGCGAAAGTATAACGGTTAGCCCGCCCGGCTGAAACAACCCTATTAAATAAAGGGAGATTCAGCTTCGCGGAATGCAGCTACGGGTGTCTCTGCACCACTGGCAGGACGCCTCTTCTGTCAGAAGTTCGCGGGTGTGGCTGCGCTGATTAGTCGCGCCGGCACGTCGAACGGATTACGAAAACGATGAGGCTTGGTGCTTTCAAAGTAGTAGCTATCGCCAGCTTCGAGCACAAAAGTTTCAAGACCGACCACCAACTCCAGGCGGCCTTCCACCAGGATCCCGGTTTCCTCACCTTCGTGGGTGAGCATTTCTTCGCCGGTGTCGGCGCCCGGCGGGTAAATTTCGTTGAGAAACGCAATCGCCCGGCTCGGGTGCGCGCGGCCCACAAGTTTCATGGTGACGGCGCCGTCAGAGATGTCGATCAGCTCATTGGCTTTATAGACGATCTGGGTCGGTATTTCCTGGAGGATCTCCTCGGAAAAGAATTCGACCATGGACATGGGGATGCCGCCCAGCACCTTGCGCAAGGAGCTGATCGAGGGGCTGACACTGTTTTTTTCGATCATCGAAATGGTGCTGTTGGTGACACCCGCACGCTTGGCGAGCTCGCGCTGGGAAAGACCCTTCAGTTTACGGATGGATTGCAGTCGTTCGCCGACGTCCAATGCAGGAGCCTCCTAGGATTCAGGCTTTGTTGTAATTGAGCGTTATCATGGCGACAGCGTTCAGTATTTACAACACTTGGGCCTAAATCCCGGCCAGCTCTGCTCGTAGGCGGCGTTCAAGCCCCGGAATAGAGCCTTGGCACCCGGCGCAGGTTGCAGAAGATCTGGTAGGGGATGGTCTCGGCGGCGGCCGCAACGTCGCTGGCGAGGATGTTCTTGCCCCACAGCTCAACGGGGGAGCCGAGGCCGGCCTCAGGCACGTCGGTGAGATCGACACACAGCATGTCCATGGACACGCGGCCCAGCAATTGGCTGCGCTGCCCCGCCACCAGCACCGGCGTGCCGGTCGGCGCGTGGCGCGGGTAGCCGTCGGCATAACCCATGGCAACCACGCCAATGCGCATGGGTTTCGGCGTGATGAACTTGGCGCCGTAGCCCACCGGTTCACCGGCCGGCAGTTCGCGCACGCAGATGACTTTCGATTCCAGGGTCATCACCGGCTGCAAACGCGCGGCGATGGCCTGCTCCTCACCAAACGGCGTGGCGCCGTAGAGCATAATGCCCGGGCGCACCCAGTCGCTGGCCACGTTCGCCCACCCCATCACCGACGGCGAATTGCGCAGGCTGACTTCGGCCGACAGGCCTTGGCGCGCCGCTTCAAACACCTCCACCTGTTCATTGCTGCGCACACAATCGAGTTCATCGGCACGCGCGAAATGGCTCATCAGTACAATTTTCGCCACTTTGCCGCTGGCCAGCAGGCGCTGGTACGCCTCGTGATAATCCTTAGGATGCAACCCAACACGGTGCATGCCCGAATCCAGCTTGAGCCAGATAGTCAGCGGCGTGCTCAACCGTGCTTGTTCGATCGCTTCCAACTGCCACAGCGAATGCACCACGCACCAAAAATCGTGCTCGATGATCAGCGGCAGCTCGTCGGCCTCGAAAAAACCTTCGAGCAGCAATACCGGCGCACGAATACCGGCAGCACGCAGCTCCAGCGCTTCCTCGATACACGCCACGGCAAAACCGTCGGCCTCGGCTTCCAGCGCCTGGGCGACGCGCACGGCACCGTGGCCATAGGCATCGGCCTTGACCACGGCGAGGGCTTTGGCCCCCGTGACTTCACGGGCCAGTTGATAGTTATGGCGCAGGGCTTGGAGGTCAATCAGGGCACGGGCAGGACGCATGGCGGCAGGCTTCTAGGCGGCGAGTAAAGAAAAAACCGGCACCGACCAACAACGTCGGCACCGGGAGAGGGATCTTGGTTAAGGCAGCGCGGCCACGACGGACAGCTCCACCAGAATTTCCGGTTCACATAGCTTGGCTTCAACCGTGGCGCGGGCCGGAGCGACGCCTTTGGGCAGCCATGTGTCCCACACCGCGTTCATGCCGGCGAAGTCGGCATCGATGTCTTTCAGGTAAATCGTCACCGACAACAGCTTGGTTTTGTCAGTGCCGGCCAAATCCAGCAACCGCTCGATATTGGCCAGGGTTTCACGGGTCTGCTGTTCAATCCCGGCACTCATGTCGTCGCCGACTTGCCCTGCCAGATACACGGTACCGCTGTGAACAACGATCTGGCTCATGCGCTCATTGGTGAGCTGGCGCTGGATGGACATGTTTTGCGGACTCCTGAGGGTTGCCGTAACGGGAAATATCGAGGCCTTCGGCGCTGATCTGCGGCGTTTTCTTCGCCATCAGGTCGGCCAGCAAACGACCAGAGCCACAGGCCATGGTCCAGCCGAGAGTGCCGTGGCCGGTATTCAGGAACAGGTTCTTGAACGGGGTGGCACCGACAATCGGCGTGCCGTCGGGCGTGGTCGGGCGCAGGCCGGTCCAGAAAGTGGCTTCGGTCAAATCACCGCCCTGAGGATAAAGGTCGTTGACGATCATCTCCAGGGTTTCGCGTCGACGTGGGTTCAGCGACAGGTCAAAACCGGCTATCTCAGCCATGCCGCCGACGCGGATGCGGTTGTCGAAACGGGTGATCGCGACCTTGTAGGTTTCGTCGAGAATGGTCGACGTCGGCGCCATTGCCGGGTTGGTGATCGGCACGGTCAGCGAGTAACCCTTGAGCGGGTACACCGGCGCCTTGACTCCCAGCGGCTTGAGTAATTTCGGCGAATAACTGCCAAGGGCCAGTACATAGCGGTCGGCGGTTTCAAGCTTGCCGTCGATCCACACGCCGTTGACGCGGTCACCCGCGTAGTCGAGGCGCTGAATGTCTTGTTCAAAGCGGAACTCCACGCCCAGCTGTTTGCACATCTCCACCAGGCGCGTGGTGAACATCTGGCAGTCGCCAGTCTGGTCGTTGGGCAGGCGCAGGGCACCGGCGAGGATGTCGGTGACGCTGGCCAGGGCCGGTTCAACGCGGGCGATACCGGCGCGGTCGAGCAGTTCGAACGGCACACCGGACTCTTTCAGTACGGCGATGTCCTTGGCCGCACCATCGAGTTGGGCCTGGGTGCGGAACAGCTGGGTCGTACCGAAGCTGCGGCCTTCGTAGGCGATACCGGTCTCGGCGCGCAGCTCGTCGAGGCAGTCGCGGCTGTACTCGGACAGGCGAACCATGCGTTCCTTGTTCACGGCATAGCGGCTGGTGGTGCAGTTGCGCAGCATCTGCGCCATCCACAGGTATTGATCGATATCGGCAGTGGCCTTGATCGCCAGCGGTGCGTGGCGTTGCAGCAGCCATTTGATCGCTTTGAGCGGTACGCCCGGGGCGGCCCATGGCGAGGCATAACCAGGGGACACCTGGCCGGCGTTGGCGAAACTGGTTTCCATGGCAGCGGCGGGCTGACGGTCGACCACGACCACTTCAAAGCCGGCCCGCGCCAAATAGTAGGCACTGGTCACACCAATGACGCCGCTACCCAAGACCAGAACGCGCATTTTTATATCCTCATCACGGGCTTAGCCGCTGACGTGTGTTATTCGAGCAATGATGGGCGCAGTATAAAAAGCAATCACCAGTGCATTTCACTATATAAATGCCTATATTTGGCGACAATTCTCGGCAAAAACCCTTTTCACAGAGGCGTATCCCCTATGCGTACCAACACCCAGACCAAGCGGGAGCTGGACAAGATCGACCGCAATATCCTGCGCATCCTGCAAACCGACGGGCGTATTTCGTTCACCGAGCTGGGGGAAAAGGTCGGGCTGTCGACCACGCCGTGCACTGAGCGGGTTCGCCGCCTGGAGCGTGAAGGAATCATCATGGGGTACAACGCGCGGCTCAACCCGCAGCATTTAAAGGGAAGTTTGCTGGTATTTGTCGAGATCAGCCTCGATTACAAGTCCGGCGACACCTTTGAAGAGTTCCGCCGCGCCGTGCTGAAACTGCCCCATGTGCTGGAGTGCCACCTGGTCTCAGGCGACTTTGACTACCTGGTGAAGGCGCGGATTTCCGAGATGGCGTCGTACCGTAAATTGCTTGGCGATATCCTGCTCAAACTGCCCCACGTGCGCGAATCCAAAAGCTATATCGTGATGGAAGAAGTGAAAGAGAGCCTTAACCTGCCCATCCCCGATTAACTGACCCGACTGCGTCAGCTTGACCGCGTGCAGCCGCTATACCAGCACCTGCCGAGTGCTGGCCATGTAGTCGTGGATCTGCTTTTCGACCCGTGGATGAATCAGTTCCACCGGCCCGCGGCCGTTGGGGCACGGTAAGGTCTTTGTGGTCCCGAACAAGCGGCAGATCAGCGGACGCTCGTCATACACCGTGCAGCCATTCGGCCCGAGGTGCACACAGTTCAGCTCGTCCATGGCCGCGTCCTGCTCGGCAGCAGTCTTACGTGGCAGGCGCGACATCTCCTCGGGCGAGGTTGTCACTGGCCCACAGCAGTCGTGGCAACCGGGGACGCACTCGAACGAAGGAATCTGTCGGCGCAGCGCGCTGATTTTCTGACTGTTGCAACTCATCGAAACACGTACCGAACGGCGAATAGGCATGGATTCTGCCGCAAAAAGCCCTGATGAGACAGCTTCGTCCGACCGCTGTATCCTGCGTCAAATTTTCCAAACAGGGATGCTCCCGATGACTGCCCGCGCCCGGCACACCACTTCCTACTACGCCGCCAGCAGCGTGCCGCAACCCGATTACCCGGCGCAGGCGGGCGAAGTGAGCGCCGACGTCTGCGTGATTGGCGGCGGTTATTCAGGGCTTAACACGGCGCTGGAGTTGGCCGAACGGGGTTATAGCGTGGTGTTGCTGGAGGCGCGCAAGATCGGCTGGGGCGCCAGCGGCCGCAATGGCGGCCAGTTGATTCGCGGCGTCGGCCATGGCCTGGAGCAGTTCGCCAACGTGATCGGCACCGACGGCGTGCGCCAGATGAAGCTGATGGGCCTGGAAGCCGTCGAGATTGTGCGCGAGCGCGTCGAGCGCTATCAAATCCCCTGCGACCTGACCTGGGGCTACTGTGACCTGGCCAACCAACCTCAGCACTTGCAAGGCTTCGCCGAAGACGCCGAAGAACTGCGCAGCCTGGGCTATCGCCATGAGGTGCGCTTGCTGCAAGCCAGCGAAATGAGCAGCGTGATCGGCTCCGACCGCTATGCGGGCGGGATGATCGACATGGGCTCCGGCCATTTGCACCCGCTGAACCTGGCCCTCGGCGAAGCGGCCGCCGCGCAGCAGTTGGGCGTGAAGCTGTTTGAGCAGTCCGAAGTGACGCGCATCGACTACGGCCCCCAGGTTAACGTGCACACAGCCCTTGGTAACGTACGCGCCAAGACCCTGGTGCTGGCGTGTAATGCCTACCTCAATGGCTTGAATCCGCAGTTAAGCGGCAAAGTGCTGCCCGCGGGCAGCTACATCATTGCCACCGAACCGTTGAGCGCAGCGCAGGCCGCCAGCCTGCTGCCGCAGAACATGGCGGTATGTGATCAACGGGTGACGGTGGATTACTTCCGGCTCAGCGCTGACAACCGCCTGTTGTTCGGCGGTGCCTGCCACTATTCCGGACGCGATCCTCAGGATATCGGCGCCTATATGCGGCCAAAAATGCTTAAGGTGTTCCCGCAACTGACGCACGTAAAGATCGACTACCAGTGGGGCGGCATGATCGGCATCGGCGCCAACCGTCTGCCGCAGATCGGCCGACTGACCGATCAACCCAACGTGTATTACGCCCAGGCCTACGCAGGGCATGGCCTCAACGCCACGCACCTGGCCGGCAAGCTGCTGGCCGAAGCGATCAGTGGCCAGCAGCAGGGCCGTTTCGATTTGTTCGCCCAGGTGCCGCACATCACCTTCCCCGGCGGCAAGCATCTGCGCTCGCCGCTGCTGGCGCTGGGGATGCTGTGGCACCGATTCAAAGAATGGGTGTAATCAGTCACGCCAGAACGGTTTCAAACCTTCATGGCGCGCCTGCTCGGCGCTGAGTCCGATGTCACGCAGTTGCTCGTGAGTCAGGCTCAGCAAGGCCTTGCGCGTGTGGCGACGGTGCCAGAAAAGACTCCAGCGGCCGCAGGCGGGCGTCGACATCGCCGGCTCCTGCCCCGCTTCCAACTCCTGACTGTGTAATGCCAACCGCACATCGCTCATGCCGCTCATTTTGCTGCCCCTCATTTGCCTGTTGCCATGAGTGACTAGCTTGAGCGCGCGAGCAAAACCATTACAGATTCAACCAACTCTTATTAAATCAATACAGATGCTGCCTTCAGGGGGCTGAATCCTGTATTTTCTGTGTATCTGTAATGGTCCACCGGGAGCGACCGCCATGACCCTCTACGTCAATCTCGCCGAAGTGCTGGGCACTCGCATAGAGCAGGGCTTCTACCGCCCCGGCGATCGCTTGCCCTCGGTACGGGCTTTGAGTGTGGAACACGGGGTCAGCCTGAGCACCGTTCAACAGGCCTATCGCTTGCTGGAAGACAACGGCCTGGCGATGCCCAAGCCCAAATCCGGCTACTTTGTGCCGGTCGGGCGTGAGCTGCCGGCCCTGCCCGAAATCGGCCGCCCGGCCCAGCGGCCGGTAGAAATCTCGCAGTGGGACCAGGTGCTGGAACTGATTCGCGCAGTCCCCCGCAAAGATGTCATACAGATGGGCAGGGGCATGCCGGATGTATTGTCGCCGACCCTCAAACCCCTGCTGCGCAGCCTCGCAAGGATCAGTCGTCGCCAGGATATGCCCGGACTGTATTACGACAACATCCTTGGCTGTATGGAATTGCGCGAGCAGATCGCGCGTCTGTCTCTTGATTCCGGCTGCCAACTCAACGCCGAAGATATCGTCATCACTACCGGTTGCCATGAGGCACTGTCCGCCAGTATTCATGCTATTTGCGAACCTGGGGATATCGTCGCAGTCGACTCGCCAAGCTTCCACGGTGCCATGCAAACCCTTAAGGGCCTCGGCATGAAGGCCCTGGAAATCCCCACAGACCCGCTCACCGGTATCAGCCTCGAAGCACTGGAATTGGCCCTGGAACAGTGGCCGATCAAGGTCATCCAGCTGACGCCGAACTGCAACAACCCCTTGGGCTACATCATGCCGGAAGCCCGCAAACGCGCACTGCTGACCCTGGCCCAACGCTTTGATGTGGCGATCATCGAAGACGACGTGTATGGCGAACTGGCCTACAGCTACCCGCGCCCACGCACGATCAAGTCCTTTGACGAAGATGGCCGCGTACTCCTTTGCAGTTCGTTCTCGAAAACCCTGGCGCCTGGCTTGCGCATTGGCTGGGTTGCGCCGGGCCGCTACCTGGAGCGGGTGCTGCACATGAAATACATCAGCACCGGCTCCACGGCGACACAGCCGCAGATCGCCATTGCCGAATTCCTCAAAAATGGCCACTTCGAACCGCATTTGCGGCGGATGCGTGCACAATATCAACGCAATCGCGACTTAATGCTCGATTGGGTCAGTCGCTATTTCCCAGCGGGTACACGGGCGAGCCGGCCTCAGGGCAGTTTCATGCTGTGGGTCGAGCTGCCCGAAGGTTTCGACACCCTCAAGCTCAATCGCATGCTGGCCGAACAGGGCGTGCAGGTGGCCGTGGGCAGTATCTTCTCGGCTTCCGGCAAGTACCGGAACTGCCTGCGAATGAACTACGCTGCCAAGCCAACCCCGCAGATCGAAGAAGCGGTGCGCAAGGTCGGCGCCGCGGCGATAAAAATGCTCGCCGAGACTGCAGACTGACCTTTCGCAGGAATTAGCCGTCATATGCCGACAATTGCCCTGATGTGGAAGCAGCGCCCTTGATGATTCGACGGCTTTTATCGTTTTTCCTGTTGGGTGCCGTGGCCCTGAGCGGTTGCGCGACAGTCAATGCACCGCGCATTCCCAGCGATGCGCTGCCCGCTGCGCAATCGTCATTCGGCCGCTCGATCCAGGCCCAGGCCGCGCCGTATCAGGGCCGCTCAGGCTTTCGCCTGCTGCCCAATAGCAGCGAAGCCTTCATGGCCCGCGCCGAACTGATCCGTAATGCCCAAAGCAGCCTCGACCTGCAGTACTACATCGTGCACGACGGCATCAGCACCCGCATGTTGGTGGATGAACTGCTCAAAGCGGCTGACCGTGGCGTGCGCATCCGCATCCTGCTGGACGACACCACCAGCGACGGCCTCGACCAAGCCATCGCCACCCTCGCCGCCCACCCACAGATCCAGGTTCGCCTGTTCAACCCCCTGCACCTGGGCCGCAGCACCGGCGTGACGCGAGCCATGGGGCGGTTGTTCAACCTGTCGCTCCAACACCGGCGCATGCACAACAAGCTGTGGCTGGCGGACAACAGCGTGGCAATTGTTGGCGGGCGCAACCTGGGTGACGAGTATTTCGACGCCGAGCCGAACCTGAACTTCACCGATATCGACATGCTCAGCGTCGGCCCGGTGGCCGAGCAGCTCGGGCACAGCTTTGATCAGTATTGGAACAGCGCGCTGAGCAAACCGATTGATGATTTCGTCTCAAGCAGCCCGTCCAAAGGTGACTTGGCCGCCGCACGCGTGCGCCTGCAAAACTCGCTGGCCGAATCTCGCCAGCAGAATCACGCGCTGTATAACCGCTTGCGCACTTACCAGACCCAACCGCGCATGAACATCTGGCGCCGCGAGCTGATCTGGGCGTGGAACCAGGCATTGTGGGATGCGCCGAGCAAGGTGCTGGCCGAAGCCGACCCAGACCCACGCTTGCTGCTCACCACCCAACTGGCGCCGGAGCTGGAAGGCGTGAACCATGAGCTGATAATGATCTCGGCGTATTTCGTACCTGGGCAGCCCGGGCTGGTGTACCTCACCGGCCGCGCCGATGCAGGCGTGTCGGTCAGCCTGCTGACCAACTCCCTGGAGGCCACGGACGTACCGGCCGTGCACGGTGGTTACGCGCCTTATCGCAAGGCGTTGCTGGAGCACGGCGTGAAACTCTACGAGCTGCGCCGCCAGCCCGGCGACCCCAGCGGTGGCAGCGGTCCGCACTTGTTTCGCCGGGGCGCCTTCCACGGCTCGGACTCCAGCCTGCACAGCAAGGCGATGATCTTTGATCGGCAGAAGTCGTTTATCGGCTCGTTCAACTTCGACCCGCGCTCGGTGCTGTGGAACACCGAAGTCGGCGTGCTGGTAGACAGCCCCGAGCTGGCCGAGCACGTACGCAACCTCGCGCTGCAAGGCATGTCGCCAGCCTTGAGCTACCAGGCGAAATTGCAGGACGGCCAGGTGGTATGGGTGACCGAAGACAATGGCCAATTGCACACGCTGAGCCGTGAACCCGGCAGCTGGTGGCGTCGGTTTAATGCCTGGTTCGCCACCTCAGTCGGATTGGAACGCATGCTGTAGGAACAATGAAGATCAACTGTCGGAGCCGGGCTTGCCCGCTCGCACAGTTGATTGCATTTCAAATCAGGCGGGCTGTGCAACGCCAAATGCGCCCTGGCGCAGCAACAGCACCACCAGCCCCAACGCGCCGGCAGCCATCAACCACGGCAATGCATGCCCACTGATCCATTGGCTGCCCGCACCGGCCACCAGCGGCCCGATCAGGCAACCGATGCCCCACAGCTGCGCCACGTGAGCGTTGGCGCGCACCAGCGCGTCGTCGCGATAGCGCTCGCCGATCAGGATCAGCGACAACGTGAACAACCCGCCGGCGCTGGCGCCGAAGACTACCCACACCGGCCAGATCAGCGGCGTGTGCAGCAGCAGCGGAATCGCCAGGCTCGAGACCAGCAACAGCACCGCACAACTCAAGAACAGCGTGCGTCGCGGCAGGTAGTCAGCCAATGCGCCGATGGGCAATTGCAGCAGCGCATCGCCAACCACCACCGTGCTGACCATGGCCAGGGCGATCTCGGCCGTGAACCCCTGCTGCAGGCAATACACCGGCAGCAGCGTCAGAATCATCGCTTCGAACGCGGCGAACAACGCCACCGCCCAGCCAATCGCCGGCAGACTCAGACAAAAACGCCATAGGTCGCCGAAGGTGACGCTGAAGGAATCGGCCGTTGGCGCACCGGAGCGCCCCAGCAACAGCAGTGGCGCGACCATCAACAAGCCCACGCCCACCCAGAAAGCATAATCATGGTCGGTACCCAGCACGCCCAAAAGCAACGGGCCAGACAGTTGGCTCAAGGCGTAACTGCAGCCATACAGCGCAACGAGTCGGCCACGCCACTGCTCCACCACCAACTGGTTGATCCAGCTTTCGCCGAGGATAAACACGATGGTCAGGATCACCCCGATCATCAACCGCAGCACCAGCCAGACCGGGTAGCTGGGCAAGATTGCCAGCAGGCCAATAGACACTGCACCGGCCCATAGGCACAAACGCATCAGGTTCGCAGTGCCCAGCCATGCGGCCAACCGACTGGAGACCTTCGCTCCCAGCAGCACGCCGAAGGCCGGCATGGCGGCCATCACACCAATGGCGAAACTGCCGTAACCCCAGCCTTCGAGACGCAGGGACACCAGCGGCATGCTGACGCCCAGGGCCAGGCCGACGCTGAGTACCGAAGCCAGGACGGCGAAATATGTCGCCCAACGCATGCCCACGCTCCTGTGGAAAATGTCCGAGGTTGCAAACGAACTGTAGGAACGAGCTTATGCGGGAGCCGGGCTTACCGGCGATTGCAGGCGCCTCGGTGTGTCAGTCACACCTTGGCGCTGCTATCGCCGGCAGACCCGACGCCCTCACAAGCTGGCTCCTACAGGGGATCAGCGGTATGGCTTACAGCTTGATCCAGGTCGACTTCAGCTCGGTGTACTTGTCGAACGCGTGCAGCGACTTGTCGCGGCCATTACCCGACTGCTTGAAGCCACCAAACGGCGCGGTCATGTCACCGCCATCGTATTGGTTGACCCACACGCTACCGGCGCGCAAGGCCTTGGCGGTCAGGTGCGCCTTGGAGATATCCGCCGTCCACACCGCCGCGGCCAGGCCGTATTGGGTGTCGTTGGCAATGGCGATGGCTTCTTCGGCGCTGTCGAAGGTGATAACCGACAGGACGGGGCCAAAAATCTCTTCCTGGGCGATCTTCATGGCGTTGGTTACGCCGTCAAAAATCGTCGGTTCCACGTAGGTACCGCCGGTTTCTTCCAGCGTGCGTTTGCCGCCCGCGACCAGCTTGGCGCCGTCGGCGTGGCCGGCCTCGATGTACGACAGCACGTTGTTCATCTGCTGGGTGTCCACCAGAGCGCCGACGTTGGTCGCCGGGTCCAGCGGGTTGCCCGGCTTCCAGCCCTTGAGGGCCTCGATCACCAGCGGCAGGAAGGTGTCCTTGATCGAACGCTCCACGAGCAGGCGCGAACCGGCGGTGCACACTTCGCCCTGGTTGAAGGCGATGGCGCCAGCAGCGGATTCGGCAGCGGCTTGCAAATCCGGCGCATCGGCAAACACGATGTTCGGGCTCTTGCCGCCGGCTTCCAGCCACACGCGCTTCATGTTCGACTCGCCGGAGCGAATCAACAGTTGCTTGGCAATCTTGGTAGAACCGGTGAACACCAGGGTGTCGACGTCCATGTGCAGCGCCAACGCGTTGCCCACGGTATGGCCATAACCCGGCAGTACGTTGAGCACGCCTTTTGGAATACCGGCCTCAACGGCCAAAGCCGCGATTCGGATGGCGGTCAGCGGGGATTTTTCAGACGGCTTGAGGATCACCGAGTTACCGGTGGACAGCGCCGGGCCGAGTTTCCAGCAGGCCATCATCAACGGGAAGTTCCACGGCACGATCGCGCCGACAACACCGACCGGCTCCCGGGTCACCAGACCCAGCTGATCATGCGGGGTGGCGGCAACTTCGTCGTAGATCTTGTCGATAGCCTCGCCGCTCCAGCTCAGCGCATTCGCTGCGCCAGGCACGTCAATTTCCAGGGAGTCGGTGATCGGCTTGCCCATGTCCAGGGTTTCAAGCAGCGCGAGCTCTTCGGCATTGGCCTTGAGCAATGCGGCGAAACGGATCATGGTGGATTTGCGCTTGGCCGGCGCCAGGCGCGACCAGACACCGGAGTTGAACGTGGCGCGGGCATTTTCGACAGCGCGCTGGGCGTCGGCGACGTCACAGCTGGCAACGGTGGCCAGCAGGCGGCCATCGACCGGGCTGATGCATTCGAAGGTGTCACCGGAAACAGCGGCGGTGTATTCGCCATTGATATACGCGCGGCCTTCGATCTTCAGGTCCTTGGCGCGTTGTTCCCAGTCGGCACGGGTCAGGGTGGTCATGCGAGTGTCCTCCTCTTATTGAATACAAGGGCCAGGTGATGTCCCCCGGCAGCCTCAAAGAATTCTTGCCCGGCCAGCCTGCTGTTCGGCTCAAGGCAGCTGCCACCCTAAACCAGCGGCTGGGGATGTTTCAATATATTTGACATAACGGCGGTAAACGCCCTTGCGATGTTCATTTTAATAAACATAGACTTTGGGCTCACCAACCGCAGGCCAGACGGGACACGCACATGAGCATCCAGGACATCGTCGACTTCAGCCAAGCCAACACCGCCCCAGACCGCTACCGTCCGGCCGCCGAGAAAATCCTCAAGGGTGACCCCGAACAAACGATCTACAACCACTACAACAGTCCGTGCGGCCAGATGAGCGCCGGCGTGTGGGAAGGTGAAGTCGGGCATTGGAAGGTCAATTACACGGAGCATGAGTACTGCGAGATTGTGCAGGGTGTTTCCGTGTTGCGCGATGCCGACGGCAACGCCAAGACCTTGCGCGCCGGCGACCGCTTCGTGATCCCCGCCGGGTTCAGCGGCACTTGGGAAGTGCTGGAGCCGTGCCGCAAGATCTACGTGGTGTTCGAACAGAAAGCCTGATCAACAAATCACAGGCAAAAAAAAGCCCGGATCGTGAGATACGGGCTTTTTTTCACAAGGAAGAAAATCAATTACTTGATTTTGCCTTCTTTGTAGATCACGTGCTTGCGAACGCGCGGGTCGAACATTTTCTTTTCGAGCTTGTCCGGGGTAGTACGCTTGTTCTTGTCGGTAGTGTAGAAGTGACCAGTACCGGCGCTAGAGATCATTCGAATCAATTCACGCATGATAAAGCTCCTTAGATCTTGCCAGCGGCGCGGATTTCGGCCAGCACGACAGTGATGCCACGCTTGTCGATGATACGCATGCCTTTGGCAGATACACGCAGGCGAACAAAACGTTTCTCTTCTTCAACCCAGAAGCGGTGATGCTGCAGGTTCGGCAGGAAACGACGACGGGTTTTGTTATTTGCGTGGGAAATGTTATTCCCAGTCACCGGACCCTTACCGGTAACTTGACAGACTCTCGACATGCCTCAGCCCTCTAAAACCACATGCCCAACCCGGCATGGGTTGGCCGCTTAATCTCTCAGTCATTTGGCGCCAGGCGCCGCGTTTCTTTAAGGGTCTTACCGGCTACACCTACAGTGAAGGAACCGGGCCCCTAGAAAAGAGCGCTGCTTTATACCAGAAAGACCCAAGTGCAACAACAGCCCGTGTGTTTTTACCGGCATAAATGTTGGCGACAGACGCCTGAACCGTTGCCAGGAGGGGCCGCTGTAACAGCCGACCGCTCGTCGCACAGAATGATTTACCACGCCCGCCAGCACACAAAAGTACAAGACGAAACGCGCTGAGGCGCCATCAAAACAGCATTTACGCCAAAAGCACAGGCAAAAATGGGCTAGTCATTTATCAAACAGACCACTACGGTAGGCTTTTTCCAGACTGCACTCGCAGATGGGCCTTCGATCTGCAAAGGAAACTGAATATGCGCCTCGCTGCCCTACCGCTATTGCTAGCCCCTCTCTTTATCGCGCCGCTGGCCCAAGCCGCCACCAGTTTGAGCGTTTGCACCGAGGCCAGCCCCGAAGGGTTCGATGTGGTGCAGTACAACTCCCTGACCACCACCAATGCTTCGGCCGATGTGCTGATGAACCGCCTGGTGGACTACGACGCCGCCAGCGGCAAGCTGGTGCCGAGCCTCGCAGACAGCTGGGAAGTGTCGCCGGACGGCCTGACCTACACCTTCAAGCTGCACCCGGACGTCAAATTCCACCGCACCGAGTATTTCACCCCGAGTCGCACCCTGACCGCCGAAGACGTGCGTTTCAGCTTTGAGCGCATGCTCGACCCGGCCAACCCGTGGCACAAGATTGCCCAGAGCGGCTTCCCGCATGCGCAGTCTCTGCAATTGCCGGCACTGATCAAGAAGATCGACGCCCTTGACCCGCTGACCGTGCGTTTCACCCTCGATCACGCCGACTCGACCTTCCTCGCGGCCCTCAGCATGGGCTTTGCCTCGATCTACCCGGCCGAATACGCCGATAAACTGCTCAAGGCCGGCACGCCCGAAAAGCTCAACAGCCAGCCGATCGGCACCGGGCCGTTCGTTTTTGTGCGTTTCCAAAAAGATGCCGTAGTGCGTTACAAAGCCAACCCGGATTACTTCGCCGGCAAACCGGCTGTGGATAACTTGCTCTTCGCCATTACGCCGGATGCCAACGTGCGTCTGCAGAAGCTGCACCGCGATGAGTGCCAGATCGCGCTGTCGCCCAAGCCGCTGGATGTGGGTGAAGCCGAGAAAGATCCCGCACTCAAAGTAGAAAAAACCCCAGCCTTCATGACCGCATTCGTTGCGATCAATAGCCAGCACCCGCCGCTGGACAAGCCCGAAGTACGGCAGGCGATCAACCTGGCCTTCGACAAGAACAGCTACCTGAAAGCGGTATTTGAAGGCACCGCCGAAGTAGCCAATGGCATTTATCCACCGAATACCTGGAGCTATGCCAAGGATTTGCCGGGTTATCCACAGGACATCGCCAAAGCCAAGGCGCTGCTGGATCGCGCCGGGCTCAAGAATGGCTTTAAGACCACGATCTGGACTCGCCCCACTGGCAGCCTGCTGAACCCCAACCCCAACCTCGGCGCGCAGCTGCTGCAGGCGGACCTCGCCAAAGTCGGCATCCAGGCAGAGATCCGTGTGATCGAGTGGGGCGAACTGATTCGCCGCGCCAAAGCCGGTGAGCATGACCTGCTGTTCATGGGTTGGGCTGGCGACAACGGCGACCCAGATAACTTCCTGACCCCGCAATTCTCCTGCGCGGCGGTGAAATCCGGCACCAACTTCGCCCGCTACTGCGACCCTGCCCTGGACAAACTGATCAGCGCCGGCAAGACCACCAGCGAGCAAGGTGTACGCAGCAAGCTGTATCAACAGGCCCAGGCACAGATCCAGCAACAAGCCCTGTGGCTACCGCTTGCACACCCGACGGCGTTCGCTCTGGCGCGCAAGAATGTCGAGGGCTACCAGGTGAGCCCGTTTGGGCGCCAGGACTTCTCCAAGGTCAGCGTCAAACCGTGAAAGCCCGCCCTGCCCCAATGGGGCGGGGCTACAGCCACCCATATTCCGCCATCGACAGCGGGTCACCGTCGCCCACAATGATGTGGTCCAGCACTCGCACATCCACGACTTCCAATGCCTTTTGCAGCAACTTGGTTAATTTTCGATCAGCCGCACTCGGTTCGACACTCCCGGAAGGATGGTTATGGCACAGGATCAGCGCTGCCGCGTTATATGCAAGCGCACGCTTGACCACCTGCCGAGGGTAAACGATGGCGGTGTCGATGGTGCCCTCAAACAACGCCTCGAAGCCCAGCACACGATGTTTTGAATCGAGAAACAGACAGCCGAAGATTTCGTGGGGCTCATGCCGTAACAGCGCCTTGAGGTAGTCACGCACGGCGAGCGGACTCTCCAATACCGAATCGCTACGCAGGCGCTCGGCCAAGTGGCGCCGGGACATTTCCAGCACCGCCTGCAACTGGGCAAACTTCGCCGGGCCCAACCCCAAATGCTGGATGAACAGCGTCTGGCTAGCCTCCAACAACGGTCGAAGGCCTCCGAATTGGGCCAATAGATGGCGCGCCAGATCCACCGCACTTCTGCCCGAAACCCCGGTGCGCAGGAAGATTGCCAACAACTCGGCATCGGACAGACTCGCCGCGCCCCACTCCAAAAGCTTCTCCCGTGGACGCTCAGCCACAGGCCAATCGCGAATACTCATCCCACCTCCGTGTGCATGTGCGCCGCTGTTGCCCGGCGGTCGCTGTGTTATCTTAAGCCCTCTTTTTTGCGTGCGATTTCACCTGGGGAGGGGGCATCGCAGGCGTCACTGAACTGGCATCACTGAACTGGAAAGGCAAACCAATGCAGCGTCTGTATCGGAAACGCATCGTTCTCGGCGTCGGCGGCGGCATTGCCGCCTACAAGAGCGCAGAGCTGGTTCGCAGGCTCCTGGACCAGGGCGCCGAAGTGCGCGTGGTCATGACACGCGGTGGCAGTGAGTTCATCACCCCACTGACCATGCAAGCCCTGTCCGGCCACCCCGTTCACCTGGACCTGTTGGACCCGGCGGCCGAAGCCGCCATGGGCCATATCGAGCTGGCCAAATGGGCTGACCTGGTGCTGATCGCCCCGGCCACTGCCGACCTGATCGCGCGTCTGGCCCAAGGCATTGCCGATGACCTGTTGACCACCCTGGTACTGGCCACCGACGCTACCGTCGCCATCGCCCCGGCCATGAACCAGGCCATGTGGCGCGACCCGGCCACCCAGGCCAACACCCAACTCCTGCAGAGCCGTGGCCTCAAAGTGTTCGGCCCGGCCTCCGGCAGCCAGGCCTGCGGCGACGTGGGCATGGGCCGCATGCTCGAAGCCACCGACCTGGCGCAGTGCGCCGCAGAGTGCTTCCAGCACCTGGCACTCACCGGCAAACACGTACTGATCACCGCTGGCCCGACCCAGGAAAACATCGACCCGGTGCGTTACATCACCAACCATAGCTCAGGAAAAATGGGCTTTGCCTTGGCCGAAGCCGCGGTTGAGGCAGGCGCACGCGTCACCCTGATCACCGGTCCGGTGCACTTGCCAACCCCCGATCGCGTCACGCGCATCGACGTAGTCAGTGCCCGGGACATGTTGGCGGCCTGTGAAGCAGCCATTCCCTGCGAGCTGTTTATCGCCTCGGCAGCGGTTGCAGACTACCGCCCGGAAGTCGTCGCCCCGCAAAAGCTCAAGAAAGACCCTACAAGCGGCGATGGCCTGCTCCTGCAAATGGTGCGCAACCCGGACATTCTGGCGACCATCGCCACCCGCCCGGACCGGCCATTCAGTGTCGGCTTCGCCGCCGAGACCGAGCACCTGCTGGACTATGCCGCGCGCAAATTGAAAGACAAAAACCTCGACCTGATCGTTGCCAACGATGTCGCCAACCCGAGCATCGGCTTCAACAGTGAGGAAAATGCCATCAGCGTGATCGACCGCGAGTTGCACGCCACCGTTTTCGCCCAGACCAGCAAAGGCAAGATTGCCCGCCAACTGATCTCATTTATCGCCCAACGGCTGAACCAGGTTTAATTTACATGCACGCTTTGCAAGCCAAGATCCTCGACCCTCGCATCGGCAACGAATTCCCGCTGCCGGCCTACGCCACACCGGGCTCCGCCGGCCTGGACCTACGCGCCATGCTCAAGCAGGACACGGTCCTTGAGCCGGGCCAGACCCTCCTCATTCCTACTGGCCTGTCGATCTATGTCGGCGACCCTGGCCTGGCGGCGCTGATCCTGCCGCGCTCCGGCCTGGGCCACAAACACGGCATCGTGCTGGGCAACCTCGTGGGCCTGATCGATTCGGATTACCAGGGCGAGCTGATGGTGTCGTGCTGGAACCGTGGCAACACCGCGTTCAACATCGCCGTTGGCGAGCGCATCGCCCAGTTGGTGCTGGTGCCGGTGGTACAGGCGCACTTCGAACTGGTACAGGAGTTCGACGAAACTCAACGCGGCGCAGGTGGTTTTGGGCATTCCGGCAGCCACTGACTAAGCTGAATCTTGCCGGGCGCAGTTGTCCGGCAAGACGTCACCGCATGGCTATTCAGGATGAAGAATGCGCGGTTTTATTCAGCGAGATTTTTCTAATAAAATCAATGAATTACGCGAAAACGAAAACGGAGCCAGTACTCCGATGGCACTTTTACACCACGAACTCTCTGCCGAAAACGCCGTCTTACCCTTCAGTTTGAGCCTGCCGGTCAGCCACTTTAAGGCCAGCCTTGCCCCCCTTCAGATGGAGTTCCCCCCCCGCGATGAGTACCGCAGCCCGAGTAGCCCCGACATTCCCCGACAGCATCTTTCGCGCCTACGACATTCGTGGTGTGGTGCCCAAGACCCTGACCGCCGAAACCGCCTATTGGATCGGTCGGGCCATTGGCTCCCAGAGCCTGGCCCAGGGCGAGCCCAATGTTTCGGTAGGCCGTGACGGCCGCTTGTCCGGCCCGGAACTGGTGGAACAACTGATCCAGGGCCTGGCCGACAGCGGCTGCCACGTCAGCGACGTCGGCCTGGTGCCGACGCCTGCGCTGTACTACGCCGCCAACGTACTGGCCGGCAAATCCGGGGTGATGCTCACCGGCAGCCATAACCCGTCGGACTACAACGGCTTCAAGATCGTCATCGCCGGCGATACCCTGGCCAACGAACAGATCCAGGCCCTGCACAACCGCCTGAAGAACAACGACCTGACCAGCGGTAAAGGCAGCATTACCCAAGTCGACATTCTTCAACGCTACTCCGACCAAATCACCGGCGACGTCAAACTCGCACGCCGCCTCAAAGTGGTGGTGGACTGTGGCAACGGCGCGGCCGGCGTGATCGCCCCGCAGCTGCTCGAAGCCCTGAACTGCGAAATTATCCCGCTGTTCTGCGACGTTGACGGCAACTTCCCCAACCACCACCCGGACCCGGGCAAACCTGAAAACCTGATAGACCTGATCGCCAAGGTCAAGGAAACCGGCGCCGACGTGGGCCTGGCGTTCGACGGTGACGGTGATCGCGTCGGCGTGGTGACCAACACCGGCGAGAATGTGTTCGCAGACCGCTTGCTGATGCTGTTCGCCCGAGACGTGGTAGCGCGCAATCCCAATGCTGAAATCATCTTCGACGTAAAATGCACCCGCCGTCTCACGCCGCTGATCAAGGAATACGGCGGTCGCCCACTCATGTGGAAGACCGGTCACTCGTTGATCAAAAAGAAAATGAAGGAAACCGGCGCGCTGTTGGCTGGCGAGATGAGCGGCCATGTGTTCTTCAAGGAGCGCTGGTTCGGGTTTGACGACGGCATTTACAGCGCCGCCCGTCTGCTGGAGATCCTCAGCAAGGAAAAATCCACGGCGCAGGAGCTGTTTCAGACCTTCCCGAATGATATTTCTACGCCAGAGATCAATATCCATGTGAC
This sequence comes from Pseudomonas sp. AP19, assembly GCF_001728855.1. NCBI lineage: Bacteria > Pseudomonadati > Pseudomonadota > Gammaproteobacteria > Pseudomonadales > Pseudomonadaceae > Pseudomonas > Pseudomonas sp. AP19. The sequence continues at coordinate 197,758 of NZ_LXJP01000003.1, forward strand.
CGAGGAGAGCAAATTCAGCATCATTGACGCACTGCACGATGCGCAATGGGGTGAAGGCGCCAACCTGACCACCATTGATGGTGTGCGAGTCGATTACGCCAAAGGCTGGGGCCTGGTTCGCGCGTCCAACACCACACCGGTGCTGGTCCTGCGCTTCGAGGCGGATACCGAGGCTGAGTTGCAGCGCATCAAGGACGTGTTCCACGCCCAGTTGAAACGTGTTGCCCCTGATCTCCAATTACCGTTCTGATTTTTTACCGGAGCCCTGAATGACCCTCGAACGCGAAGCCGCTGCCAATACCGCCAAGGTCCTGTCCGAAGCGTTGCCTTACATTCGACGCTACGTCGGCAAGACGCTGGTGATCAAGTACGGCGGCAATGCCATGGAAAGCGAGGAGCTGAAAACCGGCTTTGCCCGCGACATCGTGTTGATGAAAGCTGTCGGGATCAACCCGGTAGTTGTGCACGGTGGCGGCCCGCAAATCGGCGATTTGCTCAAGCGCTTGTCGATCGAGAGTCACTTCATCGATGGCATGCGCGTTACTGACGCGCAGACCATGGACGTGGTGGAGATGGTCCTCGGCGGCCAGGTGAACAAGGACATCGTCAACCTGATCAACCGTCATGGCGGCAGCGCCATCGGCCTGACCGGCAAAGACGCGGAGCTGATTCGCGCGAAAAAACTGACCGTTACCCGTCAGACGCCGGAAATGACCCAGCCGGAAATCATCGACATCGGCCAGGTAGGCGAAGTCATCGGCATCAACACCGACCTGCTGAACTTGCTGGTCAAAGGCGACTTCATTCCGGTGATCGCGCCGATCGGTGTAGGTGCCAACGGTGAGTCCTACAACATCAACGCCGACCTGGTCGCCGGTAAAGTGGCCGAAGCGCTGAAAGCTGAAAAGCTGATGCTGCTGACCAACATCGCCGGCCTGATGGACAAGGAAGGCAAGGTGTTGACCGGCCTGACGACCCAGCAGGTGGACGAGCTGATCGCCGACGGCACGATCTACGGCGGCATGCTGCCGAAGATCCGTTGCGCGCTGGAAGCAGTGCAAGGCGGCGTCGGTAGCTCGCTGATCCTGGATGGTCGGGTACCGAATGCGATCCTGCTGGAAATCTTCACCGATACCGGTGTGGGTACGCTGATCAGCAATCGCAAGCGTCCTTAAACGCGGCAAACCAAAAGGCCCCGCTCAATCAAATTGAGCGGGGCCTTTTTTGTGGGAGCTGGCTTGCATGGGCCGCCGTGTCAGACGCCGAACTGCTCGCGGTATGCCTTAACCGCCGGCAAATGCTGCTTGAGCTGCGGGTCATCTTCCAGGAACTGCAACACCTGGTTCAACGACACGATGCTCACCACCGGAATGCCGAAATCACGCTCCACTTCCTGGATTGCCGACAACTCACCGTTGCCGCGCTCCTGGCGGTTCAGAGCGATCAACACGCCGGCCGCCTTGGCGCCCTCCTGGGAAGCGATGATCTGCATCACTTCACGGATCGCGGTGCCGGCAGTGATCACGTCGTCGATAATCAGCACGTCGCCTTTAAGCGGAGCACCCACCAGGCTGCCGCCTTCGCCGTGAGCCTTGGCCTCTTTACGGTTGAAGCACCACGGCAGATCAAGCCCATGATGTTCGGCCAACGCAACGGCCGTCGCGGCCGCCAGCGGGATACCCTTGTAGGCCGGGCCAAACAGTACGTCGAAGGAAATACCGCTTTCAACAATGGCTGCCGCGTAGAAACGGCCCAGCTGAGCCAGGGCCGAACCCGAGTTAAACAAGCCTGCATTGAAGAAGTATGGGCTGGTGCGCCCGGACTTCAGGGTGAACTCACCGAAGCGCAAAACGCCGCGATCGATGGCAAAACGAATGAAATCGCGTTGATACGCCTGCATGAAAAAAGCCTCAGATACCACGGATTTAGCTAATTAGGTAGACGGCGTGTATCATACACGCACGCGATTTTTGGGGCCATTTATGCGGATCATCAGTGTGAACGTTAATGGTATTCAGGCTGCAGTCGAGCGTGGTTTGCTCAGTTGGCTGCAAGCACAGAATGCCGACGTCATCTGCCTGCAGGACACCCGCGCCTCCGCCTTTGAACTGGACGACCCAGCCTTCCAACTGGATGGCTACTTCCTTTATGCCTGCGATGCCGAAGTGCCCACCCAAGGTGGCGTGGCTTTGTACTCGCGGTTGCAACCCAAGGCGGTCATCAGCGGCCTCGGCTTCGAGACAGCCGACCGCTACGGGCGCTACCTGCAAGCCGATTTCGACAAGGTCAGCATCGCGACCTTGCTGCTCCCTTCGGGGCAGAACGGCGATGAAGACTTGAACCAGAAGTTCAAGCTAATGGACGATTTCGCCCGTTACCTGGATAAACAGCGACGCAAACGTCGCGAGTACATTTATTGTGGCTCGCTGTACGTGGCGCAACAGAAGCTGGATATCAAGAACTGGCGTGACAGCCAGCAATCCCCGGGCTTCCTGGCACCAGAACGTGCCTGGATGGACGAGATTGTCGGCAACATGGGCTATGTTGATGCCCTGCGTGAAGTCAGCCGTGAAGGCGACCAGTACAGCTGGTGGCCGGATAACGAACAGGCTGAGATGCTCAACCTGGGCTGGCGTTTCGACTACCAGTTGCTGACCCCAGGTCTGCGCCGGTTTGTTCGCAGCGCACGTCTGCCGCGCCAGCCACGCTTTTCGCAGCACGCACCACTGATCGTGGACTACGACTGGACACTGACCATCTGAGGTCTTTTCCCAGGCACAAAAAAACCGACATCGTTGTCGGTTTTTTTGTGGATGCCTGTCGGCCGAACCCGCGTTATTTGACCACTCGCCAGGTCAAGGGATAGCGATAGGCGATGCCTTTGTTGGCTTTGATCGCACCTATGATCGTCAGCACGATAGTGCCGATGGCCAGTGCAAACATCAGGAAAAAGCCGATGACCGCAAAAGCCAGCACGATGCACGCCATCCAGGCGATGGCCACGGTGATCTGGAAGTTCAAGGCTTCCTTGCCCTGATCATCAATGAACGGGTCCACTTCCTTTTTCATCTGCCACAGGATCAGCGGCCCTACGACGCTGCCGAAGGGGAACACAAACCCCAGAAACGCCGCCAAGTGACACAACATGGCTCCCTGACGCACTTCGTAGGAAGGCGTAGGCACGGGTAGTTGGCTGTCATTCATGGCGTTTCTCCTTGAGGCCGACTCAGTCAGCCAGTGCGGCGTTCTGCAGCTCGAAAATTTCGGTCATGCCTTTCTGGGCCAAGGCCAGCATGGCGTTCAGGTCGGCCGGCTGGAATGGCGCGCCTTCGGCGGTGCCCTGCACTTCGATGAAACCACCGGTGCTGGTCATCACTACGTTCAGGTCGGTCTCGGCAGCCGAGTCTTCCAGGTAGTCCAGGTCCAGCACGGGCTCGCCCTGGTACATGCCGACCGACACCGCAGCAATCATTTGCTTGAGCGGGTCGCCGCCTTTCAGGCCGCCGCGTTTCTTGATCACTTTGAGTGCATCGACCAGGGCCACCATAGCGCCGGTGATGGAAGCGGTGCGCGTGCCGCCATCAGCCTGGATCACGTCACAATCGACGTACAGGGTAACGTCGCCCAGCTTGGACATGTCCAGGGCTGCACGCAGGGAGCGGCCGATCAGACGCTGGATTTCCAGGGTACGGCCGCCTTGCTTGCCACGGCTGGCTTCACGCTGGTTACGCTCGCCGGTGGCGCGCGGCAGCATGCCGTATTCGGCGGTCAACCAACCCTGGCCCTGGCCCTTGAGGAAACGCGGCACGCCGTTTTCGACGCTGACGGTGCAGATCACCTTGGTATCGCCAAACTCGACCAGTACAGATCCCTCGGCGTGTTTGGTGTAGTTGCGGGTGATGCGGATCGAGCGGAGCTGATCGGCAGCGCGACCACTTGGACGTTTCATAGGGGATACCTGTACGGAGGACGAAAAACTGCCGAGCATTATAGAGCCGCGAACCGATTCGGGGCACTTCTAAAAAATTCGGTTACGAATGGCGAGCCTATTGCCCATTGTTTGGGCGCGCTCGCCCCACTGCGCTACAATCCTGCGCCTTCGCAGCCTGTCGGCTTCAATTTACCCATCAGCCCGCATTTGTGGGACTGCATCGCGAGGTACCTCCATGGTGCACAGCATGACCGCCTTCGCCCGCGTCGAAAAAGCCGGCGTCCAAGGCACCCTGAGCTGGGAACTGCGCTCGGTCAACAGCCGTTACCTGGAGCCGCACCTGCGTCTGCCGGAATCCTTCCGTGACCTCGAAGGCGCCGTGCGTGAAGCACTGCGCCAGGGCATCTCCCGTGGCAAGCTCGAATGCACCCTGCGCTTTACCGAGGAAACCACCGGTAAGCCACTGCAAGTCGACCGCGACCGCGCCGCGCAACTGGTTGCCGCCGCCGAAACCATCGCCGGCCTGATCAAGCAGCCCGCCGCGCTCAACCCTTTGGAAGTGCTGGCCTGGCCCGGCGTACTCGTGGCCGACGCCACCGACCCGCAAGCCCTCAACGCCGAAGCGCTCGCCTTGTTTACACAGGGTTTGAAGGAGCTCAAGGCCGGCCGCGAGCGCGAAGGCGCCGAACTGGCCCGCCTGATCAACGAGCGCCTGACCTCGATCGAAGCCGACGTAGTCACCCTGCGCGAGCTGGTGCCGCAGATGCTCGCCACCCAACGCCAGAAAGTCCTCGACCGCTTCACCGACATGAAGGCCGACCTCGACCCCGTGCGCCTGGAGCAGGAAATGGTGCTGCTGGCACAGAAGAGTGACGTGGCCGAAGAGCTCGACCGCCTGAGCACCCATATCCTCGAAGTGCGCCGCGTGCTCAAGTCCGCCGGTGCCGCCGGTCGGCGCCTGGACTTCCTGATGCAGGAACTCAACCGCGAAGCCAATACACTGGGCTCCAAGGCGTTTGATCCGCGCAGCACCACGGCTGCGGTCAACCTCAAGGTGTTGATCGAGCAGATGCGCGAACAAGTACAGAATATTGAGTAAGGCAACCTCCATGACCCACAGCACCGGCACCCTTTACATCATTTCCGCCCCTTCGGGCGCGGGCAAGAGCAGCCTGGTCAAGGCCCTGACCGACGCTGACGAGCAAATCCGCATCTCGGTCTCGCACACCACCCGCGCCATGCGCCCGGGTGAAGTGGACGGCGTGCACTATCACTTCGTCGAGCGCACCGAGTTCGTGAAGATGATCGAACACGGCGACTTCCTTGAGCGTGCCGAAGTCTTCGGCAACCTCTACGGCACTTCGCAAAGCCATTTGCAGCAGACCCTGGACGAAGGCCACGACCTGATCCTGGAAATCGACTGGCAGGGCGCTGAGCAAGTGCGTCAGTTGATGCCCAAGGCGCGCTCGATCTTCATCCTGCCACCTTCGCTCGAAGCCTTGCACCAGCGCTTGACCAACCGTGGCCAGGACAGCGACGAGATCATCGAAGGCCGCATGCGTGAAGCCGTCAGCGAAATGAGCCACTACGTCGACTATGACTACCTGATCATCAACGACGATTTTGCGCATGCCCTGGACGATTTGAAGGCGATTTTCCGTACCAATCAGCTCCAGCAGAAGCGCCAACAACAGCGTTTCGGTAAATTACTGGCCGAACTGCTGGGTTGATTGACGCTTCCCAAAACCGCTGCAAGGGCTTTACATTGGCACTTGTAGCGGTTTTGCGAGGGCCTGCGAAAAAACAGCGCTTCCCTAAACGCTGGTGATTTTTTAAACTGTTTAGTCCGCTCGCCCAACCGGGCAGCGCGCATCTTGCATTCGCTCCGAGGAATACCATGGCCCGCGTAACCGTTGAAGACTGCCTAGAACACGTGGATAACCGCTTTGAGCTGGTCATGCTCTCTACCAAGCGTGCCCGTCAATTGGCCACTGGCGGCAAAGAGCCACTGGTCCAGTGGGAAAACGACAAGCCTACCGTTGTAGCCCTGCGTGAAATCGCTGAAGGCCTGATGAGCTACGAGTTCATCGCTAACGCCGAAATCGTTGAAGACGAACCGCTGTTTGCAGCGTTCGAGGACGAGTCCAACGAGGCCGTCTAAGCCTATGCCTGGTCGACGTAGCACGGCGCGGGGTCACAGCCAACGGCAGGAGTTAACACTTTGCCGAGCATAGACGCCCTCGCCGATCGCTTATCGGCCTACCTCGGCCCAGACCAGGTCAACCTGGTCCGCCGAGCGTATTTCTACGCCGAACAAGCCCACGACGGCCAACGCCGCCGCAGTGGTGAAGCGTATGTCACGCATCCTCTTGCCGTGGCAAATATTCTCGCCGACATGCACATGGACCATCAGAGCCTGATGGCTGCGATGCTGCATGACGTGATTGAAGACACCGGCATCGCCAAGGAAGCGCTCAGCGCGCAATTTGGCGAAACCGTGGCCGAACTGGTCGACGGGGTCAGCAAACTGACCCAGATGAACTTCGAGACCAAGGCCGAAGCCCAGGCAGAAAACTTCCAGAAGATGGCCATGGCCATGGCCCGCGACATTCGGGTCATTCTGGTCAAGTTGGCGGACCGGCTGCACAACATGCGCACGCTGGAAGTGCTGTCCGGCGAAAAACGCCGGCGCATCGCCAAGGAAACCCTGGAAATCTACGCGCCCATCGCCAACCGGCTGGGCATGCATGCCATTCGTATCGAATTCGAAGACCTCGGCTTCAAGGCCATGCACCCGATGCGCTCGGCGCGCATCTACCAGGCGGTAAAGCGCGCCCGTGGCAACCGCAAGGAAATCGTCAACAAGATCGAAGAGTCGCTGAGCCACTGCCTGGCGATCGACGAGATTGAAGGCGAGGTCAGCGGCCGGCAGAAACACATCTACGGCATCTACAAGAAGATGCGCGGCAAGCGCCGGGCCTTCAACGAGATCATGGACGTGTATGCGTTCCGGATCATCGTCGACAAGGTCGATACCTGCTACCGCGTGCTGGGCGCTGTACATAATTTGTACAAACCTCTGCCAGGCCGCTTCAAGGACTACATCGCCATTCCCAAGGCCAACGGCTATCAGTCGCTGCATACCACGTTGTTCGGTATGCATGGGGTGCCGATCGAGATCCAGATCCGCACGCGGGAAATGGAAGAAATGGCCAACAACGGCATCGCCGCCCATTGGCTGTACAAATCCAGCGGCGACGAGCAACCCAAAGGCACCCATGCCCGCGCCCGCCAGTGGGTCAAAGGCGTGCTGGAAATGCAGCAACGTGCCGGCAACTCCCTGGAATTTATCGAAAGCGTGAAGATCGACCTGTTCCCGGACGAGGTCTACGTATTCACGCCCAAAGGCCGGATCATGGAGCTGCCCAAAGGCTCCACGGCGGTCGACTTTGCCTACGCGGTGCACACCGATGTCGGCAACAGCTGCATTGCCTGCCGGATCAACCGTCGTCTCGCACCGCTGTCCGAACCGCTGCAAAGCGGCTCCACGGTCGAGATCGTCAGTGCACCCGGCGCGCGCCCGAATCCGGCCTGGCTTAACTTCGTGGTCACGGGTAAAGCGCGGACACACATCCGCCACGCGCTCAAACTGCAACGCCGCTCCGAATCCATCAGCCTGGGCGAACGCCTGCTGAACAAGGTGCTCAACGGTTTCGACAGCGCCCTCGAAAAAATCCCGGCCGAACGCGTGCAAGCAATGCTCCACGAGTACCGCCAGGAAACCATCGAAGACCTGCTGGAAGATATCGGCCTGGGCAACCGCATGGCCTATGTGGTCGCCCGCCGCCTGCTCGGCGAAGGCGAACAACTGCCAAGCCCCGAAGGCCCGCTGGCCATTCGCGGCACCGAAGGCCTGGTGCTCAGCTACGCCAAGTGCTGTACGCCGATCCCGGGCGACCCGATTGTCGGCCACTTGTCTGCGGGCAAAGGCATGGTGGTGCACCTGGACAATTGCCGCAATATCAGCGAGATCCGTCACAACCCCGAAAAATGCATCCAGCTTTCGTGGGCCAAGGATGTCACCGGTGAATTCAACGTCGAGCTGCGGGTTGAGCTGGAGCACCAGCGCGGCCTGATCGCCCTGCTGGCCAGCAGCGTCAACGCGGCCGACGGCAATATCGAGAAAATCAGCATGGATGAGCGCGATGGCCGCATCAGCGTGGTCCAGCTGGTGGTCAGCGTGCACGACCGCGTGCACCTGGCCCGTGTGATCAAGAAACTGCGCGCCCTGACGGGAGTGATCCGTATCACCCGCATGCGTGCATAGCCGTTCTCTTACAAGGAGTCACTCATGACCAAGACTGTTATCACCAGCGACAAGGCCCCGGCCGCCATCGGTACTTACTCCCAGGCGATCAAGGCGGGCAACACCGTCTACATGTCCGGCCAGATCCCACTGGACCCAAAGACCATGGAACTGGTTGAAGGCTTCGAAGCACAAACCGTACAAGTCTTCGAAAACCTCAAGTCCGTGGCCGAAGCCGCTGGCGGTTCGTTCAAGGACATCGTCAAGCTGAACATCTTCCTCACCGACCTGAGCCACTTCGCCAAGGTCAACGAGATCATGGGCAAGTACTTCGAACAGCCGTACCCAGCCCGCGCCGCCATCGGCGTTGCTGCCTTGCCTAAAGGCGCACAGGTTGAGATGGACGCGATTCTGGTCATCGAGTAAAACACCCGGCGCAGCCTTCACGGGCTGCGCCGACTTCGTTTTAGAAGGATTTCGTAATGCGCAAAGCGCTTGTAGCCTCTTCGTTGCTCGCCCTGTTGCTGGGCGGCTGCGCCAGCAACCCCGCCGACCTGGATGTGAGCGGCACCTGGATCAACCAGGCCGCCATCAACGCGGCAGCCAAGGGCGGCCCTTTGCGTGAAGCCCTGCAATCCTTTGGCCCGAACCTCGAATGGGAGGTCAATACCAAGGCTTCGCAGGCACGCTACTACAATGGTTTTGAAGTCGCTGAAGGCAAGTTGCTGGGTGAGAAATCCGGCGCCTGGAGCGTCGAGTTCTACGGCAGCTCGGCCACCGAACTCAAGCGCAAGGGCAAACAACTGTTGCAAGTGGCCAACGATAACGAGCCAGAACAATTGTTCGCCCGCGCCAAAGACCCGGCTCCGGAGGGCGCGCCATTGGGCGCCAACTTCGAACGGGCGCTGTATGCAGCCTACATGGGCGACGACTGGAAGATCACTGACGGCAACGGCGACGGCGCCACGGTGCAGTTCCAGGCTGACGGCAAGGTCGCTGGCCTGCCAGGCGTCGACCGCTACTCGCTGTGCCTGGCGGGTGACTGCGCCTCGATGAGCGGCGGCTACGACAGTATCTGGCTGCAACTGAACGGCCAGGGCAACCCGTGGATCTTCGTGCGCAAAGGCAAGCAGCTGGAAATTTTCCAGGCGGTGAACACCGCGCATACCGACGAAGTACCTTCGTTCACGCCCGGCCCGCGACAGTGGTTGCTTGAAAAAAAATAGGCAGCCAAACACAACGCTAAATGTGGGAGCGGGCTTGCTCGCGAATACGGTGTAACAGTCAAATCATCAGTGACTGAACCCGCGCATTCGCGAACAAGCCCGCTCCCACATTTTTTTGATCGCGTTTAGCCCTTTAGAATCGCTGCATACCCCTCGCGATAGGTCGGATACGTCGGCACCCAGCCCAGCGCCTTGGCGCGGGCATTGCTGCATTGCTTGCTGCCGGCACGACGCACACTCGCATCATCCGCCCACTCGGTTACGCCCAGGTACTCGCGCAACCAGCCGACCACTTCCGCCAACGGCGCAGGCGCATCGTCCACGCCGATGTAGATCTTATCCAGCGCACCGCCCTGCTCCACATGCCGCAACAAAAACGCGAGCAAGCCCGCGGCGTCATCCGCGTGAATCCGGTTGCCATATAAAGGTGGATCAACTGCCACGCGGTAGCCCTGGCGCACCTGGGTCAACAGCCATTCGCGGCCGGGACCGTAGATCCCGGTCAACCGCACGATACTCGCAGGGATTGCGCTGTTAAGGGCCACTTGCTCGGCCTCCAGCATCACCTGGCCCGAATATCCCTTCGCCAGGGTGTCGGAGGTTTCGTCGACCCACTCACCCTTTTGCTGGCCGTACACACTGCTGCTGGACACAAACAACAGATGCTTGGGTTCCTGGCCGTAGTCGCCCAGCCACTCCAATACATGCTGCAACCCTTGCACATATGCCGCGCGATAGCCGGCTTCATCGTGGTCCGTGGCAGCAGCGCAGTACACCAGGTAATCCACCCCGCCGATCGGCCAGGTGTCAGGGCAATCTTTTTTGAACAGGTCGCCGGCAATGCCGATGACCCCGTCGGGAAGCCGCGAAATATCGCGTCGCAGCCCATGAACCTCCCATCCCGAGGCCAGCAATTGGCTAGCCAGCCGACTACCCACATCGCCGCAACCGGCAATTACAACAGAAGGCGCAGACATCACAAAACTCCATTCTTAAAGGCGCAGATTAGCCGCCAGAGATGACCAGCGGCCAGCAAAAGGACAAATTAAGTAACTGTATTACTTTTGTTAACAAGAATTACTTGCAATAATAACCCCCCAATTTGTCCTCGGCCTCACAGGGTCTGGCAGGACGATCACTCATTTCTCTCTCAGGTCCGGCCAGCATGACACGTAATACAAACCCCGCTTCGCCAACCAAGCTTCGCAGCCCATCCCGCGCCTGGCGTGCGATTGCTGCGCTGCTGTTCAGCGTACTGCTGGCACCGACCGCCGCCTTCGCTGATGCCACCGCCCCAGCCGCTCCGGCGGCTGCCGAGCACACCGCGGCAACTCCGGCTGCGCCTGCTGCCGCACCGGTCGCCACCGACCCTGCCCAGGCGGCCAACCCGGCACCTGCCGACGACTCCGGTGTAGTGCTCGAACAAGACAACACCTTGGGCATGGCCCATGACCTGTCACCCTGGGGCATGTACCAGAACGCCGACGTCGTGGTGAAAGCCGTGATGATCGGCCTGGCCATCGCCTCGATCATTACCTGGACCATCTGGATCGCCAAGGGCTTCGAGCTGCTGGGCGCCAAGCGCCGCCTGCGCACTGAAATCGTCCACCTGAAGAAGGCCACCACCCTCAAGCAAGCCAGCGAAACCGCGACCAAGAAGGGCACCCTGGCCAACCTGCTGGTTCAGGACGCGCTGGAAGAAATGCGCCTGTCGGCCAATACCCGTGAAAAAGAAGGCATCAAGGAACGCGTCAGCTTCCGCCTGGAGCGGCTGGTTGCAGCCTGTGGCCGGAACATGAGCAGCGGCACCGGGGTTCTGGCTACGATTGGTTCCACCGCGCCTTTCGTCGGCCTGTTCGGCACCGTGTGGGGCATCATGAACAGCTTCATCGGCATCGCCAAAACCCAGACCACCAACCTCGCCGTCGTTGCCCCTGGCATCGCCGAAGCCCTGCTGGCTACGGCTCTGGGCCTGGTTGCCGCGATTCCTGCGGTGGTGATCTACAACGTCTTTGCCCGTTCGATTGCCGGCTACAAGGCTCAGGTATCGGACGCATCGGCAGAAGTCCTGCTGCTGGTCAGCCGCGACCTCGATCACCTGCCTACCGAGCGCAGCTCGCAACCGCACATGGTGAAAGTGGGGTAATCGGCCATGGGCCTGCATTTGAATCAAGGCGACGACGAACTCGTCGAGAACCACGAAATCAACGTCACACCGTTTATCGACGTGATGCTGGTGCTGCTGATCATCTTCATGGTGGCGGCCCCACTGGCCACCGTGGACATCAAGGTCGACCTGCCTGCGTCCAGCGCCAAACCTGCGCCGCGGCCGGAAAAACCGATTTTCCTCAGCGTCAAAGCGGACCAACGCCTGTTCCTGGGCGAAGAAGAAGTCAAAGCCGAAACCCTGGGCCCGGTGCTCGACGCCAAGACCCAAGGCAAGAAAGACACGACGATCTTCTTCCAGGCCGACAAGGGCGTGGACTACGGCGACCTGATGAGCGTGATGGATGCCCTGCGGGCAGCCGGCTACCTCAAGGTTGGCCTGGTCGGACTTGAGACGGCAGCCAAGAAATGATCACGACGCGCCACAAACTGACGCGTTATGGCACCAGCCTCGCCGTCGTGCTGGGCGTGCATGCCGTCGCGATCATCATCGCGCTCCAATGGTCCGCGCCGCATCCGGTCCAACTGCCACCGGCGGCCATGGTCATCGACCTGGCGCCGATGCCTGCACCGCCGCCTCCGGCACCGCCCAAAGTCATTACACCGCCGCAGCCGCCGGCACCGGTGGAAGAACTGCCCCTGCCGAAAATGGCCGAGGCACCCAAGCCCACGATCCAGGTACCCAAGCCGGTCAAGCCCAAACCGAAGCCTCAGCCGCCCAAACCCGTGGAGAAGAAGCCCGAGCCGCCCAAGGAAAAACCTTCCGAGGAGCCACCGAGCGAAACCCCACCGACCAAAGCCCCGGCTGAGAAGTCCGCCCAGCCCGTGCCCGGCCCATCGCCTGCACAGGTAGCGGCCAAGGCGTCCTGGGAAGGCGCCCTGCTGGCGCATTTGCAGAAGTACAAGAAGTACCCGCCAAGCGCCCAACAGCGTGGCAAGGAAGGTTTGAACCGCCTGCGCTTTGTAGTCGATGCCGAAGGCAACGTGCTGTCGTACGAGCTGGTCGGCCGCTCCGGCAACGCTGACCTGGACCGTGCGACCCTGGACATGATCCGTCGTGCCCAGCCACTGCCCAAGCCACCGGCCGATATGTTGAAAGGCGGCAGCGTCGAGATCGTCGCGCCGTTTGTTTACAACATCGAGAAGCGTCGCCGCTAAGGCTTGCAAAAACGGGCGTGCGTGTGGGAGCGGGCTTGCTCGCGAAAGTGGAGTGTCAGTCACCGATTTTATTGGCTGACCCACCGCTTTCGCGAACAAGCTTGCTCCCACGTTTGATTTCATCAGCTCTAAAAATCCTTTTTCAGCTAAATCCGCGCCACTCCCCGCTCAATCCCCATCAAAGTTCTGATAACGTGCGTCTATCGATTGCAGCCGTTATGCTTGGCCTGCAACCTCATGGACGCCCGCTATGACTCTTACAGAATTACGCTACATCGTGACCCTCGCCCAAGAACAGCACTTCGGCCATGCGGCCGAGCGTTGCCACGTCAGCCAGCCGACGCTGTCGGTGGGCGTGAAAAAGCTTGAAGACGAACTCGGTGTGCTGATTTTCGAGCGCAGCAAGAGCGCCGTGCGCCTCACGCCAGTGGGCGAAGGCATTGTTGCCCAGGCCCAGAAGGTACTGGAACAAGCCCAAAGCATTCGCGAGCTGGCCCAGGCCGGCAAGAACCAGCTGACCGCACCGCTGAAAGTCGGCGCCATCTATACCGTCGGCCCGTACCTGTTCCCGCACCTGATCCCGCAACTGCACCGCGTTGCGCCGCAGATGCCGTTGTATATCGAAGAAAACTTCACCCACGTATTGCGCGACAAACTGCGCAACGGCGAGCTGGACGCGATCATTATCGCCCTGCCGTTCAACGAGGCAGACGTGTTGACCCTGCCGCTCTACGACGAGCCGTTCTACGTGTTGATGCCCGCCTCACACCCGTGGACACAGAAAGACACCATCGACGCCGGCCTGCTCAACGACAAGAGCTTGCTGCTGCTCGGTGAAGGCCACTGCTTCCGCGACCAGGTACTGGAAGCCTGCCCGACCCTGACCAGGGGCAACGACGGCGCCAAGCACACCACCGTAGAATCCAGCTCCCTGGAAACCATTCGTCACATGGTGGCTTCCGGCCTGGGTATTTCGATCCTGCCGCTGTCGGCAGTCGACAGCCATCACTACGCCCCTGGCGTGATTGCGGTGCGCCCACTCACGCCGCCAGTGCCGTTCCGTACCGTGGCCATTGCCTGGCGTGCCAGCTTCCCGCGGCCGAAAGCCATTGAGATCCTCGCCGACTCGATCCGCCTGTGCTCGGTGGCCAAGCCGCCTGCTGCGAGCTAAGTAAGCGTATGACTGAGCTGTCGCGAGTGTCGGTGACGGCACTCAAAGGTGTCGGTGAAGCCATGGCCGAGAAGTTGGCCAAGGTCGGCCTGGAGAACCTCCAGGATGTGCTGTTTCACTTGCCTCTGCGCTATCAGGACCGCACACGTGTGGTGCCCATCGGCCAATTGCGGCCGGGCCAGGACGCCGTGGTTGAAGGCACCGTCAGCGGTGCCGATGTGGTGATGGGCAAGCGCCGCAGCCTGGTCGTACGGCTGCAGGACGGTACCGGCGGGCTGAGCCTGCGCTTCTATCACTTCAGCAATGCGCAAAAGGAAGGCCTCAAGCGTGGCACCCGCGTGCGCTGTTACGGTGAAGCCCGGCCTGGCGCGTCGGGCCTGGAAATCTATCACCCGGAGTACCGCGCCATCACCGGCGACGAGCCGCCCCCGGTCGATACCACGCTCACGCCGATCTACCCACTGACCGAAGGCCTGACACAACAACGCCTGCGCCAGCTGTGCATGCAGACCCTGACCCTGCTCGGCCCGAAAAGCCTGCCCGACTGGCTGCCCCTGGAACTGGCCCGCGACTATCAACTGGCGCCGCTGGACGATGCGATTCGTTACCTGCACAACCCGCCAGCCGATGCCGATGTCGACGAACTCGCGCTCGGTCATCACTGGGCACAACACCGCCTGGCCTTCGAAGAACTGCTGACCCACCAGCTGTCTCAGCAACGCCTGCGCGAAAGCATGCGCTCCCTGCGTGCACCCGCGATGCCCAAGGCCACGCGCCTGCCGGCGCAATACCTGGCCAACCTCGGCTTTGCGCCGACAGGCGCCCAGCAACGCGTGGGCAATGAAATTGCCTATGACCTCAGCCAGCACGAACCGATGTTGCGGCTGATCCAGGGCGACGTGGGCGCGGGCAAGACCGTGGTCGCCGCCCTCGCCGCCCTGCAAGCATTGGAAGCCGGTTACCAGGTGGCGCTGATGGCGCCCACCGAGATCCTCGCCGAACAACATTTCATCACGTTCAAGCGCTGGCTCGAACCGCTCGGCCTGGAAGTGGCATGGCTGGCGGGTAAGCTCAAGGGCAAGGTCCGCGCGGCGGCGCTGGAACAGATCGCCGCAGGTGCACCGATGGTGGTGGGCACCCACGCGTTGTTCCAGGATGAAGTGCAGTTCAAGAACCTCGCACTGGTGATCATCGACGAACAGCATCGTTTCGGCGTGCAGCAACGCCTGGCCTTACGCCAGAAAGGCGTGGGCGGACGCATGAACCCGCACCAACTGATCATGACGGCCACGCCGATCCCGCGCACGCTGGCCATGAGCGCCTATGCCGATCTCGACACGTCAATTCTCGATGAGCTGCCGCCAGGCCGCACACCGGTCAATACCGTGCTGGTGACCGACACGCGGCGTGTGGAGGTCATCGAGCGCGTGCGCGGTGCCTGCGCCGAAGGGCGTCAGGCGTACTGGGTATGTACGCTGATTGAAGAGTCCGAAGAACTGACCTGCCAGGCTGCCGAAACCACCTATGAAGACCTCACCAGTGCCTTGGGCGAGCTCAAGGTCGGGCTGATCCACGGCCGCATGAAACCTGCGGAGAAAGCCGCGGTGATGGCCGAATTCAAGGCCGGCAACCTGCAACTGCTGGTGGCCACCACCGTGATCGAGGTCGGTGTGGACGTGCCCAATGCCAGCCTGATGATTATCGAAAACCCCGAGCGCCTGGGCCTCGCCCAACTGCACCAATTGCGCGGCCGTGTTGGCCGGGGCAGCGCCGCCAGCCACTGCGTGCTGCTCTACCACCCGCCGCTGTCACAGATCGGCCGTCAGCGCCTGGGCATCATGCGCGAAACCAACGACGGCTTTGTCATCGCCGAAAAAGACCTTGAGCTGCGCGGCCCCGGCGAAATGCTCGGCACCCGCCAGACCGGCCTGCTGCAATTCAAGGTCGCCGACCTGATGCGCGACGCCGACCTGCTGCCCGCCGTGCGTGATGCGGCGCAGGCACTGCTTGAACGCTGGCCGGATCACGTCAGCCCGTTGCTCGATCGTTGGCTCAGGCATGGGCAGCAATACGGCCAAGTGTGACGCCTGACTCACTTATCCAACCTACAGTTGTATCAAGCTGGTTATACTTCGAAGACTGTAAGAAATTGGATCAGGCCATGTCAGAAGTCGCCCTCGCCACAGTCCCACTGACCGCCCCGCCGGTCATTCGGGCTCTGCTCGCAAAGCTCGCCATCCCTTACACAGAGGTTGTCGAACAGCCCGGCCTGAATCCCGCGCAAAAGGTCCAGGCTGTGTTGCTGGAAGACGCCGTCGGCGCGCTCATGGTGTTGTTCCCGCAAAGCCAGTTGCTTGACCTCAACCGTCTCGCCGAGCTGACCGGTCGCCGCCTTATCGCCGTGTCGCCGGATCGCATCGAGCGCATGCTGGCCAAGCATGAACTGAGCCTGCTGCCCGGCCTGCCGGCACTGACCAGCTCACCGTGCCTGTACGAAGGCAGCCTGCTCAACGAACCGAGCCTGCTGGTGCACTCAGGCGAAGCCGGGCTGCTGCTGGAAATTGCCAGCGGCGACTTCAAGACCATGCTCACCAAGGCCAGCGCCGGTCATTTCGGCGAGCCCCTGAGCAATATCCGCCCCAACCTCGACCGCCCCAATGATGACCGCGAGGAAATCACCCAGGCGATGCAGGCCTTCACCGCTCGCCGCATCCAGCAGCGCCTGGAAGCAACCATCGAGATTCCGCCGCTGGCCGACACGGCGCAGAAGATTATCAAGCTGCGCGTCGACCCCAACGCCACCATCGATGACATCACCGGTGTCGTCGAGACTGACCCAGCCTTGGCCGCTCAAGTGGTGAGCTGGGCGGCGTCGCCGTACTACGCCTCGCCAGGCAAGATTCGTTCAGTGGAAGACGCCATCGTGCGCGTGCTCGGCTTTGACCTGGTGATCAACCTGGCGCTGGGCCTGGCCTTGGGCAAAACCCTGAGCCTGCCCAAAGACCATCCGCATCAGTCCACCCCGTACTGGCACCAGTCGATCTACACCGCCGCCGTGATCGAAGGCCTGACCCGCGCCATGCCTCGCGCCCAGCGCCCGGAAGCCGGCCTGACCTACCTCGCTGGTTTGCTGCACAACTTCGGTTATCTGCTGCTGGCCCACGTGTTTCCGCCGCACTTTTCGCTGATCTGCCGCCACCTTGAGGTCAACCCGCACCTGTGCCACAGCTATGTCGAGCAACACCTGCTGGGCATCAGCCGCGAGCAGATCGGCGCGTGGCTGATGCGCTACTGGGACATGCCGGACGAACTGTCCACCGCCCTGCGCTTCCAGCACGACCCGACCTACGACGGGCAATACGCTGAATATCCGAACCTGGTGTGTTTGGCCGTGCGCTTGTTGCGCAGCCGTGGCATTGGCTCCGGGCCGGATGAGGCGATTCCGGATGAGCTGCTTGAGCGTCTGGGCTTGAGCCGTGACAAGGCTGAGGAAGTGGTCGGCAAGGTGTTGGATGCCGAAGTGCTGTTGCGTGAATTGGCATCGCAGTTCAGCCAGGGCTGACACTGTCACCTGATAAACCGCTATCGCAGGCAAGCCAGCTCCCACAGTTGACCGAGTTCCAACCCTGGAATGCAGTCAACTGTGGGAGCTGGCTTGCCTGCGATGAACTCAACTCGGTACCCCTGAAGAAACCCTTCAGCCCTTCTTCTTTTTCTTCGGCTTCAAATACTTGGTCAGCCCCTGGAACCAGATCACCAGCGCCGGGTTGCCCTTGATCTGGATCGACTTGTCCTG
Organism: Pseudomonas sp. AP19; assembly: GCF_001728855.1. Taxonomy (NCBI): domain Bacteria; kingdom Pseudomonadati; phylum Pseudomonadota; class Gammaproteobacteria; order Pseudomonadales; family Pseudomonadaceae; genus Pseudomonas; species Pseudomonas sp. AP19. The sequence goes on from NZ_LXJP01000003.1 coordinate 215,512, forward strand.
AATCCCCGTCATGAACGCCAGTTGCTTGTTCTTCGCCTGCATCGTGGCGAAGCCGTAGGCCGCATCTTTGAACGCGATAGCAAATGCCGGCGCAGGGTGAACCCCTGAACGGCTGGTGATGCGCTGGTCTTTGACGATGAAGTGACGGGCAACCTTGCCGTCGAGGGTCTGCAACTGGAACGCCAGGTCTTTGTCACCCAGTTGTTGCTGGAAAGCAGGGTTGGTGCGGCTGGCTTTGCCCATCATCAGGCCAAGCACCCACAGCAGAAGACGAAATTTCATGCACACGGCCTCGGTGTATTTATTAAGTGGCCGCAGCAGTGTAACGATTTGCAGAAGGAACGCCACCGATCTCGCGCTTTAGCAGGAGATCGGTTGGCGTTTAACGCTTATAGCAACATGTTACTTAAACGTTAGGGCAAGGCACCGGCGCCCAATCGGCGAGGTTAGGATCGCGGCAGGTGCCTTCGATCTGTGCTTTACCGGCGCTGGCGACCTGCTTGCTTTCAGCTTGCTTGGCCTGCACGGTCTGGATGCTCTTCTCGGTGGTCACCGCTTCTTTCGGCACGGTTGGCAATACTGGCTTTTTCGCGACTTTTGCCGGTGTTTTGCCTTTCTTGGCCGGTACAACTGGCGGCGTTACATCGGCCTGGGCAACGGTTACCACATCGTTGCGCTGCACACCGACTTGCTGCAGGTCTTTCTCGTAGGCCTGGGTGTAGTTATTCAGGTCTTCGCTGGCTTTACCGTTGACCGCAACGATCAGGTCATTGGACTCCTTCAAGCCTGCAACGATTTCCGCCAGGCGCTTGCGGCCTTCGGTGTCGTTGACGGTCTTGGCTTTACGATCGGCCACCAGCTTGGTGAACGCGCTCTGGTAGCACTGCTGGGACGCCTTGGCGTAAGCGGTGCTACGGTCGATGTCGGAAGCGCTTTTGTTGAAGTCCGTGGAGTACGACGCGATGCGCTGGTTGTCATCCGTGATCTGCTTCTGACGCTCGGTGTAGTAACCCGCTGCGCCGCCGGCCAGGGCGCCGCCCGCTGCACCGATAGCGGCGTTACGGCCGCGCTTTTCGGAGTCGCCGGTCAGCGCACCCAACAGAGCACCGCCGGCCGCGCCGAGGGCCGCACCGGTCACAACCGACTTGGTCATGTTCGAATCGGTTGCACGCAAGTGCTGCACCGGCTCGTAGCAGTTCGGGTAGTACTCGACCTTGGTGCTTGACGCGACCTTGGACGCCGGCGACGTAGCGCAACCAGTCAACACGGTGCTGAAACCGGCTGCGATCAGCAGCAGGTGACGCTTGGAAACCGCCTTACGGGAAAAAAGCATAGGTGTGTTCTCTTTTAAGTTTGACTTGCCCAGCACGGCCCACCGCCGCCTGAGTCCCTTCCAAGCTCGCTATACAACCAGCGGTCAAGACCGCTGACCGCTCGCTGCGAGCAATTCCTTCAAGATCGTTGCCGGGTCGGCCCGCTGTTGCTTGCGGTAGTTGCCGACATGGCGAACGAACAGTGTCGCGCGCGTCACCAGGCTTTTACCGAGCACTGGCTTGCGATCCAACTCTTCCTTGATACGTTGAAACTGCGCCTGGATAACCGCATCGGTGTAGCGCGTGCCGGTGGCCAGGTTGTCGATGTAGATCGCCACCGCGCCATCAAGCGCGCTACGCCCATTGTCGATGGCCGTGGCAAACAGCTGGGCGCTGGCCGTGTCCTTGTTGTCCAAGGCCTGCTGGCGACTCTTCTGCAGGTTGGTCAGGCGAATGTTGTAGTTGCTGATGGTCTCGGCCACCAATGCAGCCGACTGGATCAGGTTGCCCGCCGCCTCTTCGCGTTGCTGGGCGATCAGCGAGACGTTGCGCTTGAGCTCTTCGTTGACCAGCCCCAGTTCGGCTTGCAGCTTGGGATCGACGCTGGCCGAGATAATGCTGTCCAGGCGCTTGGTCGGGTCCTGGGCGTCGTCAATCGCGTCGGTCAACGAGGCCAGGCGGCCCTCTTTTTGCCACTGGGCGAACAGCTCCTTGTAACGCGAGCGCGGCGCCGACAACGCCCCCACCGCCACGCGAAAACCCGTGGTCTCGTTGCTTTGCTCGGTGCCGTCAGCGGCGAACAGCGGATACTCGCGGCGCATGCCGGTGAACAGCGTGCCCTCGCCTTCCAGGTAATTGCCGCCCTTGACCACAAAACCGCCGTAGGTGCCCTGGCGACGCCCGGCATGCACCAGCTGGAAGGATTCCTGGACCATTTCCGCCGCATTGCCGATCACATCGAACATGCCGATCGGGTTGGGCAGTTTGGTGCCGATGGGCATCAGGCGCGCGGCCTGGCCAGTGCCGCCGGCAACCTGGTTGAATACCGCGTAATCGGCCAGCGGGCCGTCGCTTTCGCTGCCTTCGACGCGCCGTGGGAACAGGCGCCCTTCCAGGTCCTGGCGGCTCACTGCCTGGCCACCGCGCGCGGCGTATTCCCATTCCACTTCGGTGGGCAGGCGTACAAAGCCCAGGCCACCGTCTTCCGCCGAGGCGCCGCGGCCGCTGACCGGCAGCAAGTCACGGTGGTATTTCATCAGCCAGGCGCTGTACACCGCCGAGAAGCGCTCGGCTTCAAAACGCGAGAGTTTCACCTTGGGCAAACGCGCGGCCATGCCGGTGGGCAAATCGCAGGCCGGGGCCGGCTCACCGCTGGCCAACGACTGCGCCTGGGACATCACCTGGGCGTACTGGCGTGCAGTCACTTCATACTTGCCAATGAAGTACAGCATCGGCTTGAGCGGGGTTTTCGCGTCGGTCTTCGGCATCAACGGCGCGATGACTGTGTTCCAGTCCTTCGGCAGGTCCTTGAGGGTGAACTGGCCGTTGATGAAGTCGCGCCGGTAGCCGGAAATAAACGACTGCTGATAACCCGCCTCACCTTCGGCGAAGGGGTAGCCGAGGCTGATCTCACGGTCATCCAAGGTGCCCTGGGCCAGCACGTAGGCATAGCGGAACACCATGTTGCCTTCGCAGGGCAGCGGCAGGCTGACGTCGTCAGGCAGCGGTTTGGGGTTGTCGAGTTTGTCGCTGGCCTCATCGGCCCACGCTATCGACGCCACGCTCAGCACCACACAGGCGCCCAGTAACTTATACATCTCTGATTCCTTCAGAAGCCTGGATACGCGCCACTCGCCAACCACCACAGGCCGCCGCCATGGCGCTGACGCCAAGGATTGCAACCAGGGCCAGGCCGTAGTGACGCGCCAGCAGGTGACTGGCGTATTCGCCCGGCACCTGCACAAATAATTGATTCAAACCCATCTCGGCCAAGCCATAGAGCCCGGCACTCAGCACAGCGGCGAAACCTGCGCTGTAGAGCGCCTGCATCACCACAAACAGCAACAGTGCGCCGGTGGAAAACCCCAGCAGACGCAACACGGATAACTCCCGGCGCTTGCGCGCCACGGCGGCCAACGCCCCGGCAAAGATCGCCGCAAACGCGCCCGCCAAGGCCAGCCCGGCGATGATCCAGAACACGATCGACAGGTTGCGGCTCAACGACTGCACCTGGGCGATGGTTTGCGCCTGGGTCGAGACCAACAGATTCTGCCCGGCAAAATACACTCGCAACGGCTCTACATCGGTGAGGGTGCGTGCGTACAGGCGAAACGCCGGGTACACACGCTGCTCACTCACACCCACCGCGTCACCCTCCCAACCCAATGCGGGCACCGCGCGACCGTCGCGATAATCTTCGGCCGCTTCCAGCAGGCCCAAATCTGCCAACAAGCCATCGCGGGCAAAGGCTTCCAGCGGCAATACCGCCTGCACCTGCAGCCGTGTGCGCTGGTCTTCGACACGCCCCGCCACTTGTCGCGCAAAACGGGCTTCCAACCAATCCCCAGGTCGCGCCGCGAGCTTTTCAGCGGCGGTGTGGCTCAGCACAATCTGGTCCAGGCCGCGCGGCATCGGCAAATCCGCCAGCAAAGGATCGCCCGGCGCCGTCGGCAGCATTTCCAGGGTGAGCGTGCCCACCTGCGCGGTCGCCGCAATCTGCCGGGTACGCGGCACGGCAAACCCGACATCGCTGCGCAGGCCGAGCTGCTCGATAAACGCGCTGCTGAATCGACCACCGCCCAACGGAATAATTTCACGGGTGGCGGGATCGGTCTCCAGGCGTTCGGTCAAACTGCTAACCAGTCCAAACTTCAGGCCAAATAACACCAGCAACGGCACCATGACCGCCACCAGCGCCAGCACCGAACAGGCGGACAGCCAGGCATCGTTGCGGTAATCCTGCCAGGCCAGTGAGGCAACCAGACCGCTGCGCATCAGCACGCCTCCCCGAGGGTCGCGGTGACGCCGCCGTCGGTGTCACGACGGCAAGTGATGCGCCGCACCTGCAAGCCGCTGGCACGGGCCAGGGGTTCGTCATGCGTGGCGATCACGCAGGCCGCACGGTGTTCGAGGGCCTGGGCCAGCAGCGCCTGCATCACACGCTCAGCGTTAAGCGGGTCAAGGGACGCCGTCGGCTCATCCGCCAGCACCAGTTGCGGCGCGTGGGCCAAGGCTCGGGCGCAGCTGACGCGCTGGCGTTGGCCCACTGACAGCGCGGCCGGTTTTTTGGCCAACTGATCGCTGATTTCCAGTTGCTCGGCCAGCCGCGCCACGCTGCCGTCGTCCTTCAACCCCAACAGTTGCCGGGACAGAGCGATATTCCCGCGCACATCGAGAAACCCCAGCAGCCCACCGGTTTGCAGCACATAGCCCAAGTGCCGGCTACGTAACCCGGCCAACGTGGAGTGTTGATCGCCACGCCACAGGCCGCCAATGTCGACCTGGTTGAAGACAAACTGGCCAACCTGATCCGGCGCCAACACCAGCGCCAACAGATCCAGCAACGTGCTTTTGCCACAGCCACTCGGCCCGACAATTGCCAGTTGCTCACCCGCCCGCAGCGTCAGCGCCGGAATCACCAGGCTATAGCGCTGGCTACCGAGGCCCCGGCTCTTGTGCACCGCGCTCACAGTCAACATCACGGCAGCGTCGACAACGGCACGCGATACAACGCATCGCCCGGTTCGGCATCGCCGAAACGGACCCAATTGGCCACGTCATTGTGGAAGGTTTCGTAGAGACGGATTTTCGAATCCAGCTCGTCAATAAAGTCTTCCTGCTCGGCGACACTCAACGACAACCACAAGTCCTGCGTCATGTTCAGCGACTTGCTGCGGTACGGCAGGCCTTCCAGGTATTCGCCGAGAAGGCCGCCGTCGGCCAGGTTGCCGCCCTTGCGCAGGGCTTGCGGGTCGCGGCTCATATAGGCCGAGGCGCTGGCGATTTCCTGGAAGAAGTCTTTGGGCGAGGTCTGGGTTTTGCGCGCGGCATCGACGATCAGCTTCAACGATTGCTGCAGGTCATTGAGCTGCAACTTAGTCAACATCACGCACACCTGGAACGCCGGCAGCGCCGGGTTAGTCAGGTCCCGGTCGGCCGTCCAGGCGCTGACCAATTGCGGGGCCTGGCTCGCGGTTTTGCGGCCGAGAAAATCCATGTGCATGGCGTAGCCGACAGCGGCGGACTTATCGGCCAGGCTCGGCGCGGAGCTCAGCAGCGGCACCGGTTGCGGCGTATTGCTGCGCACTTGGTGCACGAGGTTGGCAAACACGCTGCCGATCTCATCGACACGCTCGCCGAGCTTGCGCACATCACCGCCCGGCACCGGCGTATAGAGGTCGCCGATCTGCGGGTTGGCGTCGGCGGTGAGCACGCGATATTGGCTTTCCGCACCGGCATGGGTTTTCTTGCCGGCGTCGGTGCGCAGGTGCAGGGCGTAGATCTTGATCTGCTTGCCCAGTGCCGCCTGGCGCACTTCGGCTTCGTTCATTTGGGTGGCGGCAAACGGGTCGTTTTTGCGCAGCGCGCCGGCGTCGGTGACCAGCAGGATAATGCGCCCGCCGTAGCCGGACCAATCCATGTCATCCACCGCCTGCATCACACCGGCAAACGCGTCTTCGTTGAACGAGTGGCTGGAAACGGTAGACGCCTTGACCTGACGCGCCATGTCGAGGAAGCGTTGCGGATCGCGACCCTGATCAAGGGTGATCAGGGTCTTGGCCACATATACCAGGCCCGGGGTTTTCTTGATGCTGTTGCGAAAACCCACCAGGCCGAAGCTGACGCTGTCCAACTCGCCGCGCTCGGCAATGCGGGTTTGCAGCTCATGTACGACGTCGCGGACTTGGTCGATATAAGGCTGCATCGACACGGTGGTGTCGACCACCAACACCACCGCGGTGCGGAAGGCGTCGGCGTTGGCGCTGAGCACACGGGCGGCCGGTTTGGCGGCAGCAGCACTCCCGGGGTCGATGGACGCTACGTTAAGCAACTGCACCGGTTGGCCGTTTTCATCGAAGCTCTCCTTGGCGTCGAAGATCGGCAGCAGGTAAAACTGGTTTTGCGGGACCGCGCTGGCCGTCGGCTCAAGCGCCAGCACTTGTTGATTGTCTTCGCTGTTCTTCTGCGCCTTGGCCAAGGCGGTTTTCGCGGCAGCGGGATCCGCCAACAGTTTTTCCACCTCAGAGGATTGGCGCAGGAACATCACCGGCGCACGGCCCGAGCGCTCGGTGAACTTGAGCACCAGGCTTTGCTTCCAGTCGCTGACCTGAGCGGCAGGCAACCAGCCATCGCTGCGCCCATCGGTGGCGGCACCGACACGCACCCACGGGCTGCCATCGATGTCTTTGCGCTGGTAAACGTAGAGCACGGAAAACGCCGGCAGCGCCTCGTCGGCCGCACCACCGGCGTCATGGGACAGCTTGGCGCCGGGCTTGCTGAGCACCCGTTGAAACAAGGTCTTTTTGCCGGCCATCAGCAAAGGCCGCTGGCCGCCATCCACATCCGCCACGGCCGGTTTTACCGGGGTAGGTGGCGGCGTCGGGGTCGCCGGTGTTTTCGGGACTACGGCGGCGGGCGGTGCCGCAGGCGTATCGCCGCTGCTCAGCCACCAGTAACTGGCACCGCCAATCGCCAGCGCCACCGCCACCGCGACTGCAGCCAACGCCAGCACCGGCCCTCGGCGCTGTTCGGACACGGCGTTGTGTTGCGTCGGTGTCACCACTGGCTGGCGCACCGGTTGTGGCTGAGGCTTTTCAGTCGGAATCTCGATGGACACCGGCGTCATACCCGCCAGATCAAAACTCAGCGGAATCGGCAACGGCCGCACCAGCGTCGCTTCAGGCGAGTCCGAAGGCAGTTGATCCAAGGCCCGCAACAACGCCGCCGCATCCGGGAAACGCTCGGCCGGGTCCTTGGCCAACAGCTTACTCAGCACATCCTGATAACGGCCGTGGTGCACCGGCAACTCCGGCAGCGGCTCGGTCAGGTGAGCCAGCGCGGTGGAGAGTGCATCGGGGCCGGTGTAGGGCAGCTTGCCGACAAGGATTTCATAGAGCACCACGCCCAGCGCGTACAGGTCGGCGCGGCCATCGATCTCCTGGCCGCGCGCCTGCTCCGGGCTCATGTAGCTCGGCGTGCCCACGGCAAATCCGGCCTGGGTGAACTGGGTACGGTCGTCCAGCGACTTGGCGATACCGAAGTCCGACAACACCGCGGTGCCGTCGGCGCGGAACAGAATATTCGCCGGTTTGACGTCGCGGTGCACCAGCCCCTGGGCATGCGCATAGCCCAGGGCCGAGGCGATCTGGCGGATCAGGGTCACGCCCTGCTCCGGCGTCAGCCCGGCAGCGATACGCTCTTTGAGCGTGCCGTTGGGCAGGTACTCCATGGCCATGTAATACAGCTCACCGACATTGCCGATGTCATGGATGGTCACCGTGTGCGGGTGGGACAGGCGCGCCAGGGTCTTGCCCTCGCGCAGGAAACGCTCGCAAAAACTCGGATCAGCCGCCAACGCCGCCGCCATCACCTTCAACGCCACCTTGCGCTCCAGCGAGCGTTGGGTCGCCAGGTACACGCTGGCCATGGCGCCTTCGCCGATCTCGCCTTCGATGTCATAACCCGCAATCACGATGTTCATGGCGAAACCTTCACGACAATGGCGGTGATGTTGTCCGGCGCGCCCCGGTTAAGCCCCAGGTGCACCAGGCTGCGCACGATTTCATCCGGGGCGTCATGGCTGAGGACCTCGCGGATTTCATGGTCCTCGACGGTCTTGTTCAGGCCGTCGCTGCACAGCAGGTAGCTGTCGCCGGGCGCAATCAGCAAGTCGACCACGGCCAATTCCAGCTGCGCCTCCACACCCACCGCGCGGGTGACGATATTGGCGCGCGGGTGCACGCGGGCATCGGCTTCGCTGAGCAAGCCGCTGTCCTGCAGGTCCTGCACGTAGCTGTGGTCGCGGGAAATGCCTTCGAGCACGCCATCGCGCAGGCGGTACAAGCGACTGTCACCGGCCCACAAACACACGCCACGCAGGCCGCGTGCCGCCAGCACAACGACGGTACTGCCCATCATCGTCACGCCACGGTTGGCCGTTTCTTCACGCACGCTCGCGTTGATGCGGATCAGGTCATTGCGCAGGGCCGCCGAATACTCATCCAGAGAACGCCCCACCGGCACATTGCGCAGGCTGTCGACGATCAGGCTGCTGACATAGTCCCCTGCCGCATGCCCGCCCATGCCATCGGCCACCACCCACAGGCGGTTTTCCGGCAGGTCCAGGCACGCGTCTTCATTGACCTGGCGCACCATGCCCACATGGCTTTTGCTCGCGGATTTGAACGTCGACCCCATCTACACCACACCTTCTTGTCCGAGCAAAAACTGCGCAAAATCACTGGCGGCAGGCAAACCCTGACACCGTAATAAACCAGGAGAAATCACCTGCGAACCACGCCCCCACCACAGGCTGGCGCCTTCGCAGGCCTGTTCGGCGAGCGCGGTCATTCGGCTGTGGGGCACGGTGGCGGCAACCCGTTGCAGGCCCGCAAAGCGGCTGTCCACGGCGCGCGGCTCACTGGCTGGAATGCCCAGTTTGTCGAGGTCGTCGTTGAAGCCTTCAAAGGTCGCGCCCGCGTCCAGGGTGCTGAGCAACAGCTCTTCAGCCTGTTCGAACCAGGTGTCCGGCCCGCCGACCAGCGAAGCCGGATTGGTGTCGTGATCCAGCAAAGCGACCACCGCCAACGGAAAATACCGCCCGACCCGGTCAATGCTTGGCATCACCACGCCCGCCGCAGCGTCCGGCCCGCACACACCGGGCGCCAGCACAAAGCGCCACAACGGGCTGACCAGGTACACGTTGAGCCAGTCGCCGCCCAGGCTGTTCTGGCTGGCGAGCAACCCCGCCGCCAGCCAGCTGTCCCACGGGCCGATAAAACTCTGGGGCAAGGCGCGACTGACAAAGTCACCGCGGCTGGCCAACTTGCCGTAGAAACCCAGCGTCGTCATAGCCGCTCCGGCAGGCTGAAGCCGCTGAGCACACGGCTCTTGAACGGGTTGAAGGCGCTGTTGGCACGCAACTCGTAGGCGATGCTCGCGCCGTCTACTCGCAGGCGCAGGTTGAAACGGTCCGGCGAGTTACCGGCGGTGAGGTCCGATTGCTCCAGCAGGCGGAACCACGCCCACGGCCCGTCCAGGGTCACGCCCGAACGGCCGCTGGCCGACGGCGGCATGATGGAAATACGCACCACGCCAATGCTGCCCGGGTTCGGCCACTGCATGGCCACCGGGCGGCTTGGGCCGTGGTCGTAGCTCAATTGCTGGCCGTCCAGATCCAGCAGGAACTGAGTGATCGTCGGGTCCATCGACACCGGCTTGAGTTCGAAACGCACAATCGGCTGGGTGCCGCCGGCGCGGAAGAACGCATCACGAATGGCCGCCGCACGCTGGAAGGTTTGCAGCACGCCCGGCGCAATCCCGAGCTTCTGCGCTGCGCCAGGCTGCCAGCGCCAGGTCGACGCGGACGTGTCCACGTAAGGCTGCAGGTATTTGCGGAAGTAGTTATCCATCACCCCGCCCACACCAAAAAACTGCCCAAAGTCATCCAGCGTGGCGTCGCGCGCGCTGCCTGGCGACATCGGGTAACGACCGGCCAGGGACTGGCGATACACGTTGACCACTTCGCTGACCCACGCTGCGTTCAGTTGGTTACGCACGCCGCCCATCATGCTGTTGGTGGTGGAATTGACCACCGACTTGACCATGCCCTGCACCAGCGGCGGCTGGCGCTCCGCATTCAGGCTGACCCGCGTGGCCGCTGCCGCCGCCTGGTTCTTCGCCTCGCCGAGCAACGCATCGCCACTGGCACCGACCATGGCGCTGACCTGCACATACAGCGCGTTCATATCCGCGAGCAGGCCGTCGATAGCGGCCGGTTCGCCTTCGTTTTTGCTGACGATGCTGTTGAGTTCAGCGAAATGCGCGGTCACCGGATCATCCGCCGCTTGCGCAGTGCTGGTGGTCTGTTGCTCCTGGCCGAGCAGGCTGCCGAGGCGCTCCTTGAGCTTGTCGACACCGCCTTCCACCGGCACGCCTTTGGCGGCCAATTGGCGCTCTTCGGCTTGCAGGTCGGTTTCCCTGGCCACCGCAACCAGCAGTTTTTTCAGCGGCGACGTCGGGCCGGATATCACTCGCAGCACATCGGCGGCCTGGGCCACGCTGGTGATCGGCACGAAGTCGATATCCGCAAGCAAGGCATCCCACTGGCGCTGGTAATCCTGGAAATACAGGCGGCGCACATCGGCGGCGAGGCTCGCCACGTTCTGCTGGTCCGCCTGTTCGCGGCCCAGCACCCACTGCTCTTCAGCCAGGGTGCCCGTCTGATTCAAGCTGCTCAGCAGGAACGCCTGACGATAGCCCTTGGCGGTGAAAAACCCACTCAACGGCTCGCCCAGCGGCTTGCCACTTTTACGGCTGAACACCAGCGCCGCGTCACGGCCGGCGGCTTCGTTGATACGAAAGTCAGGAATGCCATCGGGCAGTTTCTGACGTTTGACCCGGTCATAGACGCGCTGGGCCACCGGCAGTTGTTGCAGTTGCCGACGCAGGTCGTCGATCAGCCGTGGGTCGAGTCGCGCGTTCGGCGGATGGCGCTCGAACAGCGCCTGCAAATGCCCGGTCAACGCCTGGCGCTGATCGGCCGGCAGGTCACGCGGCAAGCTGCGGTCCCAGTCCAGGGCGATCCAGGCCTTGATGAAGTCCGGGTCGTAATGCTCATTGTCGGCGAGCATCAGGTAGGCCTTGAGGCCTTCATAGAGGAAGTCGGAATTGCCACCGCCGTGCAGTTGCTCCTCGATGCGCGTCACCAGGCGGGGCGCGAATACTGCGATCAACAGCTTGCGGTAGACACTGGCGGACTCAGCTTCAAGCATGTCGCCTTGATACAGGCCCAGCCCTTCGGACCAGTTCGGCGAATCACCCGCGAGGTTCTTCACCGCATTGAGCAACGGCAGCACGGCGAGGACGTCACGCTGCGCCGGGCTGAGGTTCTGTACCGTCTGGCCCAGCGGCGCGACCTTCTGGTCGACTTGGGCGATGTAGGCCTGATTGGCGCGATAACTCACCCACCACAAACTGCTCACCACCACGACCAGGGCCACGGTAGCGGCCAATACGCCGCGTGCGATCCATTTGCGCCGCCGCTCGACCTTCGGGTTCACCCCCACCAGGCCACGCTCGGCAAACGCCACGGCAGTGAACAGTTTTTCGATGAAATAACTGCGCCCGGTACCGCTCTGGCGCGCCAGGTGCTGGCGGTCCAGATTCATGCTCTGGGCCATGGCGCCGATCAAGCGATCAATCGGGCTGCCTTCCTGGGTGCCGCTGGTGAAGTACACGCCGCGCAGCAATACACGCTCTTCAAAAGCATTGGGCTTGAACACGCCCTCAAGGAAGCTTTGCAGGCAATCCTTCAACGCGCCGAACTGCTGCGGGAAGCCGTAGATCAGGTCGCGCCGCGCCGGGTCGCGCTCCTGTTGCAAGCGTTCCACCAAGCGTTCGTTGAGGCGCTGTTCCAAGCCTGCAAATTCGCTTTGCAGATGGGCCAACGGGCTGTCGCTGTTCTTGCCGTCATCCAGGGCAAAGGTCATGCCCCACACCTGGGCGCGGTCTTCTTTGCTCAGGTTGTCGAAGAACTCCATGAAGCCCGGCACCAGGTCGAGCTTGGTCAGCATCAGGTAGATCGGGAAACGCACGCCCAGCTGGGTGTACAGCTCCTGGATACGCAGGCGAATCGCGGCAGCATGGGCGGCGCGCTCGGCATCGCTGCCCAGCAGCAAATCGGACAGGCTGATAGCGATAAAAGCACCGTCGATCGGGCGGCGCGAGCGCTGCTTTTTCAGCAGGTCAAGGAAGCCCAGCCACGCGGCTTTATCCACCGTGGAGTTGCTGTCTTGCGTGGTGTAGCGGCCAGCGGTGTCGAGCAAAACGGCTTGATCGGTAAACCACCAGTCGCAATTGCGCGTACCGCCAACGCCCCGCACCGCACCGGCGCCCAATTGCGCGGCGAGCGGAAAATGCAGGCCGGAGTTGACCAGCGCGGTGGTCTTGCCCGAGCCCGGCGGGCCGATGATCACGTACCACGGCAGCTCGTAGAGGTTGCGACGTTCGTCACCGCCAAGCTTGGCCTTTTTCAGCAGCGTGAGGGCTTCGTCCATGCGCTGGCGCAGGGTCGATAACTCTTCGGCAGTGGCGACACTGTTGGGGTCGACCGGCGTTTCGGCCGCCAGGCTGCGCATCACTTCGGCGGCCTGGCGCCGGGCCTGGATAATGCGGAACACGCGGTAAGCGATCCATACGGCAAACACCAGGATGATCAGCGCCCAACGGCGCCCTTCCGGCACCAGGAAATCGAGCAACGGCCCGACAAACCAGATGATCAGGCTGAGGGCGATCAGGCCCAGCAACGGGATCACCCAGCGAATCATAAAACTGAAAAACGCCTTCACTCGACGCCCTCCGCCAATACGGTGATTTCAACCCGACGATTGCGGGCACGGCCTTCGGCAGTGGCATTAGTGGCCACCGGCGTGGTGTCGCTTCTGCCTTCGGCGCTGAAGCGATCCGCCTGGCCGGTCTTGGCCGCCAGAATCTCCAGCACCGACTTGGCGCGCGCTTCGGACAACGCCCAGTTGGACGGGAACCGCAGCGTGGCAATCGGGCGGTTATCGCTGTGCCCGGTGACGCGCACCTGGCCCTTGACCTTGCGGATGGCATCGGCGATGCGCAGCATCAGCGGCTGGTAGTCATCGACAATGCTGGAACTGGCCGACGCGAACAGCTCATCGCCCCGGATCGTCACGACGGAACGGTCGACCTTGTCTTCCACGGCCACGCGGCCCGCCTTGATGTCTTCCACCAAAAAGCCTGCCAGGCGTGGCCGTTCGATTACTTTCGGTTGCACCACAGGACGGTCGATGGCCTGCACCGGGATCTCGCCCAGGGCATGGATATTCTTGAACACCGGCTCGGCATCCGATGCCAGTTTCATGCGCAAACCGAACAGCAACGCCAACAGCAGCGCCAGGCCGATGGCCACGGCGATCCATGGCGGCATGAATTGCGCCAGGCGATCACGCGCCACGGTCACGCCGCGCCAATGCGGCGACAGCTCACGCTCGTGCTCACCACGGGCGCTGCGAATGGCCGCGGCAGTGCGTTCACGCAAGGCTTCCAACTGGCTGCGACCGTCGTTCATCACGCGGTAGCGGCCCTCGAAACCCAGGCACATGCACAGGTACAACAGCTCCAGCAAATACAGGCGCTCGCGCGGGCTTTGCAGGCAGTGGTCGAGCAACTGGAAGACTTTTTCGCCGCCCCAGGCTTCGTTGTGCACAGTGATCAACAAGCTCTGTTTGCCCCAGTCGCTGGTGCTGCCCCATGGCGTACTCAACACCGCCTCATCCAGCGCGGTGCACAGCGCGTAACGCGCCAGCAACACTTCGTTGCGCGCCACACCGGCGGCTTCGGCGCGTTCTTCGAACTGACGCAAGTAGGCCAGTAACTGCGCGCGCAGACTGGCCGGCGCCGGGTGCGCGATGGTGTTGCGCAGGCGTGTCAGCAGCGCGAGCAACGGGCCCGCGGCGCTTTCCAGCGGGTTGAGGCCTTGGCTTTTACCGGTCAGGATTGGCGCGGCCGGCATCGACAGCGGTGCCGGTTCTGCACGCGCAGGCTCCGGCGCACGGCCACCCGGGCGCGGCATGAACTGGGTGCGGTCATCATCATTGGGATGCATCGCGGATTATCCTCGGATCGCCCAGAAGGCCAGGTTCAAACCCGGGAACTGCCCGGCGATATGGAAGGCAAAACCGCCGGAGTTGTTCAGTTGCTGCCAGTGTTCGCTGCCTCGGTCCAACTCGTAATAGGTGCTGCCTGCGTGGTACGGGATCTGCCGTGGCGCCACCGGCAACGGCAGCAGGCCAATGCCCGGCAATTGCAGGTTGACCATGTCGCGGATGTGCTCCACCGAGCCGACTTTGCTCTGCTGACCGAAGCGCCCGCGCAGGGTTTCGCCAGGCACGTCGGCGCGCACCACGAGGATGAAACTGGCGCTGTCGAGCAGGGTTTTGTCGGCGAGCATCGCCACGTGGATGCCGTAGGCTTTCTCCACAATTGGAATCGGCGTGGCCTTGCTGTCGATCAGCATCGACAGCGCTTCACGCAGGGCCGCCATCACCGGGGCGAAGCTCAGGGCCAGGTCGTCGTGCTGGTATTGCGGGTATTCCTGGGGGCGGCGGCCCGAGGTGGAGAAGGTGGAAAACTCGCCAGCCAGGCTCACCAGCTCGCTGAAAAGACGCTCCGGGTGCAACGGGCTCAACTGGCTGAAATGCTGGAGCAGCGGCTGCGCGCGGTTGACCAATTGCAGCAGCATGAAATCGGCAATCTCCGAGGCGCCACCGGCGCCGGAGGCAACGACACGGCCCGCCAAGGCTTCGCCGCGCTGGTGCAGCAGGCCCAGCAATTCGCTGCGAAAGGCCGTCAGCGGTTTGCTCGCGGCCACGTCCAGAACCGGCGGGATGTAGGTGTCATCGAGGACCAACGCGCGGTCGGCGCGCTTCTCCTTGATGCGTACCAGACCGATGGCCGCGTAATCGCTGATGCCATCTTGCGCGGTCAGCAAACGCAGCGCCCGCGAGCCCACGGCCACCGGCGCGCGGTTTTCGAACGGCGCGTTGTCGTCACGGACTTCACGCACTTGGCTCACATAGCGCGCGCCGCCAAGGTCTTCGCCGTCGTCGACCGTGTCACGGGCGCCCGCGCGCTTGAGCGGCAGGGCCAGGTACACCAGGCCATCGCGCAGGTTGTCGTCGATGTTCAACGGGCTCGGCGCCAGGTCGTCCTGGGGAATATTGAACGGCGTGCCATCAGGCAACAGGCCGCGCGCCGAAACGATCGCCAGCTTGCCCTGCGCCAGCAGGCCCTGGTCGATCAGCAACTCGGAAAAGCCCCACGCGCCAGCGGATAACGGACGGCTACGGGCGTCGATCAGGTTTTCCAGATAACGGTCATGCTGCTGGAAGTGCTGCGTTCCAATGAACATGCCTTCCGACCAGACCACGCGATTGTTCCAGGACATGGGGGCTCCGATTGCTTCTTATTGGGCAGGGCTGGATGGGGGAACCACGACGTCGGCGCGCACAGCGCGCACATCGAGGCTGATCTGGTATTCGGTGTACTGGCGAGCCGGCACATTGAGCACCGTGCGCCATTGCGCGCGGTCCAACTCGCGATAGCCCACCAGCAAACCGATTTGGCGCGTGGAAGGGTCGAGGTCGCGTTGAATGCTCAATTGCTGGCCGGGTTGGACCATCACTTCGTCCTGGTCCAGCAGGTCCAGGCCGAGGGTGGATTGCGCACGGTCAGCCAGCGCGAAGTAGTCGGAGCGACTGAAAGTGGCGGCGTTTTTCAGTTCGAAGATGCGCACCCGCACCGGCGCGGCCTGGCCGTTGGCGCCGGGGTTGAGCCCGTTAATCGCGTGAAAGTGCAACTCGACGGCGGCGGTGTCCGCCTCGGCCTCGGCAACCGCCTGGGGTTTGGCGGCATCCTTGGCACACGCCGTCAGCAGCAACGCGGTGGCTGCTGCGAGTAAAAACCTGGGAATCATCCTGCGTCCTCAATGACGTACTTAGCTATCCGTTTTATCCATTACTGCGGCGCGATTTAGCGTCGCTGTCGTGCGCTGTGTTCTTCGTAGGCTCGGCTGAATTCGCGGCCGAACAGGTCCTGGAAATCTTCCTGGGCCTCGCGGGAAATATTGCTGTAGAGCTCGGTGAACTGCTGCCAGTACTGGGCCTGAAGCGAGCCGTTAAAAAGACTCGACAGCCCGCCGGGCTTACCCATGCGCTCTTCCAGCTGTGCCGGTTCAAAGCGCGAGAGCAAGTGTTTGATCGCCGCTTCCACACCGGCCATCACCGCCAGTTGGTGGGCGCGCAGGTCGTCGAAACTGTCGCGCACAGCGACGTCCGGCGCCATAAACGCTTGGTTACCGTGGCGAAGCAGCAGCAGTAAGGCTTCGTCGGCATTCGGCGCGAATTTCAACGGATTGTTTTCGGCCGGCCGGATCATCGTCTGCTGCATGCGGAACTCGCCCTTGAGGCTGGCACGGGCACGCAATACATCGATCAGGCCTTCGACCATCAGCCGATAGCTGCGGCCGATGCTTTCCATTTGCGCGCAGGCGTCGGCTTTGTCGAGGCGCAGCTGGTCAAGGCCGGCGCCGCGCAGGAAGGCTTGCAGCAGGTCGGGCTGCTGAGTGTCCGGGGTGGTCGGCTGGGCGGTCGGCTGGATGACCGGCTGAACGCTCGGCGCCAGTGGCGGTGGCGGTTCGGGCGGCGCAACAGGCTGAGGGGCGGTGACGACAGGCGCTGGCGTGTCGCCAAACAGGTCCCAGTCTTCGGGAATGACTGAACCGGATACCACCGGCGGCTCGATCACCGGCACGGCAACCGGCGTCGGTGGACGGAAGTCGTGTTGCTCGGAGGGTACGTGGTCCGCCACGGTCGGTGGCGGTACGGTGGTCGGGGTGAGGAAGTCGAACAGATCCGGCAGCGTGTCCATCGACGACGCACCCTGGAACTGCGGCGCAATCGCCGGCGTCGACGCAGGCGGGTTTACCACCGCCCCCATCAGCGCCTCAAAACTGTTCGGCGAATCGCCGGCAAACGACTGGCTATCGACGGCTTGCACGTTAAAGTCGATGCGCGCCTGAATTTCATAATCGCCGATGCGGATCAACTCACCATCTTGCAACGGCTCGCTGTTACCCCTGCGCATACGGATACCGGCGTTGACCAATTCCACGCCGTTTGTACTGTTATCGGTTAAATAGTAACGACCATCTTTGTATTGAATAACGCAGTGCTGTGAAGAGACAAGGCGCTCTGGGTCGGGCAATACCCAGTCATTATCAGAACTGCGGCCAATAGCCATCACGCCCTGATTCATGGACTTTTCAGGGCATTGCCCAGGGGTAATTTTGTGATAACTAGTGATAGTCAAACACAGCGACATCTTGCCTCCTTGCTGATACATCGCGCGCGGTCTATCCGGGGGCTACCCAAAGGGGCCCGTCCTCCCGAGAGATCACCGCCAGGTCGTGCAAACGACCTTGAAAATCTGCTTTTGTCAGCATGATCGCTGATCTTACCCGGCCTCTATGACAAAAATCCTATCTTGGGGCACCGTTAGACCCGTCAGTCGCGCAAGGTGTTAAACACCGCACATCTGTCACAGAGGGCGAATAGCTTACCTTGACAAGGCGTAACTACTACACCAAAAATGCACAACTTCTTGAACATCAGTGGTGGCACATTAGTGGCACCTCGACGTATATGACCAAGAAACCATGCAAAGTTCATTACGCAACTAATGCATGAATTGCCCGATATCTAACGGGCCGATAGGGAGATCGAATCAAGTGGATGTGCCGTTGCTGCTCGCCGCCGTTTCCGCGACTTCGCCTTGTGGCGAAGACATGGAATATGACGCGGACTTTCTCCACCTGGAGCGTGCCGCCAAAGGCCAACCCGAGCGCAGCATGGGCGACTCGATCCTGCCCGCTGAACCGCCGGACTGGCGCAACATCCAGCAGCAAAGCCTCGACTTGCTGCAGCGCAGCAAAGACCTGCGCATCACCCATTTCCTGTTGCAAAGCTCCCTCGCCCTGCAAGGCCCGGTCGGGCTCGCCGAAGTGCTTACGCTGATCAATGCGCTACTGCGTGAATACTGGGCCGACCTGCACCCGCGCCTGGATGCCGACGACGATAACGACCCCACCGTGCGCATCAACGCCCTCTCGGGCTTGACCAGCGACGCGACCATTCGTCTGCTGCGCGAAAGTATCCTCACGCGCTCACGCACGTTCGGGCCGGTGAGCCTGCGCGCTGCGTTGAACGCCAGCGGCCTGATGAGTTTCCCTGATGAACAACTCGGTGCCCAGCAACTGAACGCCGCGTTCCTCGACAGCGACCCGGAACAACTGCAAGCCACCCACGATGCCTTGAGCGCCGCGCGTGCCGCCTGCGAAGCCATCGAACAACAGGTCAGCGACCAGGTCGGTTCGGCCCAGGGCGTGGACCTCAGCCTGTTGAAGCAACCGCTCAAGCAGGCGCTGCAAGTCCTCAACCAATTCGTACCGAACAGCGATACCCGCAGCGCGCCCGAGGCCGTCAGTGACGACAATGCCCCCTCGGTTGAATACGCTGCTGCCCCCGCCGCACCGCGCCCAACGGGCGACATCGCCAGCCGCGATGACGTGCTGCGCAGCCTCGACAAGATCCTTGCGTACTACACCCGACACGAGCCTTCGAGCCCGCTGCCGGTGCTGTTGAACCGCGCGAAAAATCTGGTGCACGCCGACTTCGCGGCCATCGTGCGCAATCTGATTCCCGATGGCATGTCCCAATTTGAAAACCTGCGTGGCCCGGACGGCGAGTAAGCCGCCCGGCTGTGCAGTAACAACACCGTCGCTCAAGCGACCAGGAGCAGCAACGTGGCGAAGCAAAGTTCTCAGAAATTCATCGCGCGCAACCGTGCGCCTCGAGTGCAGATCGAGTACGACGTCGAGCTTTACGGCGCCGAGAAAAAGGTCCAGCTGCCCTTCGTAATGGGCGTGATGGCCGACCTCGCCGGCAAGCCTGCCGAACCGCTCGCCCCTGTGGCCGACCGCAAGTTCCTTGAAGTGGACGTCGATAACTTCGACTCGCGCCTCAAGGCCATGCAGCCGCGTGTGGCGTTCCATGTACCGAACGAGTTGACCGGCGAAGGTAACCTGAGCCTGGACATCACCTTCGAAAGCATGGACGACTTCAGCCCGGCCGCCGTGGCCCGCAAGGTCGATTCGCTCAAACAGCTGCTCGAAGCCCGCACCCAGCTCGCCAACCTGCTGACCTACATGGACGGCAAGACCGGCGCTGAAGAAATCATCATGAAAGCGATCAAGGACCCGGCATTGCTGCAGGCCCTTGCAAGCGCGCCTAAGCCGGCAGGGGACCAGTAATCATGACCGAGAATACCGCCCGCGAAGGCTCCCAGATCCTGGGCGCTACCGAAGAAGCCAGCGAGTTCGCGAACCTGCTGTTGCAAGAATTCAAACCCAAGACCGAGCGTGCCCGCGAAGCCGTGGAAACTGCCGTGCGCACCCTGGCCGAACAGGCTCTGGCGCAGACAGACCTGGTGTCCAATGACGCGATCAAGTCGATTGAATCGATCATCGCCGCCATCGACGCCAAGCTCACCGCCCAGGTTAACCAGATCATCCATCACCAGGATTTCCAGCAACTGGAAAGCGCCTGGCGTGGCCTGCACTACCTGGTCAACAACACCGAGAGCGATGAGCAGCTGAAGATTCGCGTGCTCAACATCTCCAAGCCGGACCTGCACAAGACCCTGAAGAAATTCAAGGGCACCGCGTGGGACCAGAGCCCGATCTTCAAGAAGATGTACGAAGAAGAATACGGCCAGTTCGGCGGCGAACCTTACGGTTGCCTGGTGGGCGACTACTACTTCGACCAGTCGCCACCCGACGTGGAGCTGCTGGGCGAGCTGTCGAAAGTCTGCGCCGCCATGCACGCCCCGTTTATCGCTGCGGCTTCGCCGACCGTGATGGGCATGGGCTCCTGGCAGGAGCTGTCGAACCCGCGCGACCTGACCAAGATCTTCACCACCCCGGAATACGCCGGCTGGCGCTCGCTGCGTGAATCGGAAGATTCGCGCTACATCGGCCTGACCATGCCGCGCTTCCTGGCACGCCTGCCGTATGGCGCCAAAACCGACCCGGTGGAAGCCTTCGCCTTCGAAGAAAACACCGACGGTGCGGACAGCTCCAAGTACACCTGGGCCAACGCCGCGTACGCGATGGCGGTGAACATCAACCGTTCGTTCAAACACTACGGCTGGTGCTCGCGCATCCGTGGCGTGGAGTCCGGCGGTGAAGTGGAAAACCTGCCTGCCCACACGTTCCCGACCGATGACGGCGGTGTGGACATGAAGTGCCCGACCGAAATCGCCATCAGCGACCGCCGCGAAGCGGAACTGGCGAAGAACGGTTTCATGCCGCTGCTGCACAAGAAAAACACCGACTTCGCCGCCTTCATTGGCGCCCAGTCGTTGCAGAAACCGGCCGAATACGATGACCCGGACGCCACCGCCAACGCCAACCTGGCCGCGCGCCTGCCGTACCTGTTCGCCACCTGCCGTTTCGCTCACTACCTCAAGTGCATCGTGCGCGACAAAATCGGTTCCTTCAAAGAGAAGGACGAGATGCAGCGTTGGTTGCAGGACTGGATCCTCAACTACGTCGACGGCGACCCGGCGCACTCCACCGAAACCACCAAGGCCCAGCACCCGTTGGCTGCCGCCGAAGTGATCGTGGAAGACGTCGAAGGCAACCCGGGTTACTACAACTCGAAGTTCTACCTGCGCCCGCACTATCAGCTGGAAGGGCTGACCGTGTCGCTGCGCCTGGTATCGAAGCTGCCGTCGGCGAAAAGCGCGTAAGTAGCTGTTGAACCGGCTCTTCTGTGGGAGCCGGGCTTGCCCGCGATTCAGGCGACGCTGTCTGTCAGTCAGACCGCGTTGATGCGATCGCAGGCAAGCCTGCTCCCACAGAAAAGCACTGCCCCATTGGCGGTAACCAAATCGAGTGGCGCACGCCACACAGGGAGAAAACATGGCTGTTGATATTTTCATCAAGATCGGCGACATCAAGGGCGAGTCCATGGACAAGGCCCACAAGGACGAAATCGACGTGCTGAACTGGAGCTGGGGCATGGCCCAGTCCGGCAACATGCATGTTGGCGGTGGCGGCGGCGCGGGCAAGGTGAATATCCAGGACCTGTCGCTGACCAAGTACGTCGACAAGGCGTCGCCGAACCTGATGATGCACTGCGCCAGCGGCAAGCACATCGACAAGGTCAAGCTGACCGTGCGCAAGGCCGGTGGTGAAAGCCAGGTCGAGTACATGGTGATCAACCTGGAAGAAGTGCTGGTCACGTCCCTGAGCACCGGCGGCTCGGGCACTGATGATCGCCTGACCGAAAACGTCACCCTGAACTTCGCCCAAGTGATGGTCGACTACCAGCCGCAGAAAGCCGACGGCACCAAAGACGGCGGCGCGATCAAGTTTGGCTGGAACATCCGTTCCAACACCAAACGCTGATAGCCCTGGAGGCCGTAGCCCTGCGCTACGGCCCCAGGCACCGGCCCTGCTGCACAACCGTCCCTCTCACAACCCGTCCGTGGAGCTGCTTTGGTGGTAACTGAAATCGCTTCCCGCGACCGTCTGCAACCGTCCTTGCTGGACCGGCTGACCGACGACGACCCAACCAATCCCAAGGAAAGCGCCGACAAACGCGTGCTGTCCCTGACCCAATTGAAAGCCTCGGTTCTGCGCGACCTAGCGTGGCTGCTCAACACCACGTCGTTGCTGGATGCCGATGCCACGCTGCACACCGCGGCCGGTACGTCGGTGGTCAATTACGGCCTGCCGGCACTGGCTGGCAACAGCGTTTCCAGTGTTGATATCAAGGCCCTGGAAGCCCTGATCTACCAGGCGATTGCCACCTTTGAGCCACGTATTCTGCGCCACACACTGCGCGTCAAAGCCCGCGTCGGCCATGGCGAGATGAACCACAATGCGCTGAGCTTCGAGATCGAAGGCGACCTGTGGGCACAGCCGGTGCCGTTGCGCCTGTTGCTGCAAACCGACCTCGACCTGGAGTCCGGGCATGTGCGCGTAGTGAATGCCGACCAGCGGAGACGCCCATGAACCCGCGCCTGCTGGAGCTGTACAACCAGGAACTGCACCACGTGCGCGAAAGCGCCGCCGAGTTCGCCAAGGAATACCCGAAGATCGCCAGTCGGCTGACCCTGTCCGGTATGGACTGCGCCGACCCGTACGTCGAACGTTTGCTTGAGGGCTTTGCCTACCTCACCGCCCGCGTACAGCTCAAGCTCGACGCCGAGTACCCGACCTTCACCCATAACCTGCTGGAAATCGCCTACCCGCACTACTTGGCGCCGACGCCGTCGATGACCGTGGTGCAATTGCAGACCGACCCCGACGAAGGCTCCCTGGCCAGCGGTTTCCCGCTGCCCCGCGACACGGTGTTGCGCGCCGCACTGGGTCGCGAAACTCAGACCTGCTGCGAGTACCGCACCGCACATCCGGTGACGTTGTGGCCGTTGCAGGTCAGCGGCGCCGAATACTTCGGCAACCCCGCCGCCGTACTCGGTCGCCTGGCTGCCAGCGAGCCGAAAGCCAAGGCCGGCTTGCGCCTGACCCTGCGCACTGGCGCCGAGTTACCGTTCAACAGCCTCGACCTCGACAGCCTGCCGCTGTACCTCAGCGGCGCCGATGAGCAACCGTTCCGCCTCTACGAACAATTGCTCGGCAACGCCTGCGCGGTGTTTGCACGCAAGCCCGGCGGTGACTGGGTTGAACGCCTGCCGCAAGACGCGCTGCGCTCACGGGGTTTTGACGATGCCGACGCAGCCATGCCGGTGGTGGCGCGCGCGTTTCAGGGCTACCGGTTGTTGCAGGAATACTTCGCCCTGCCCCATCGCTTCCTGTTCGTCGAGTTCGCCGAACTGAGCCGTGCAGTCAAACGCTGCGACGGCCAGGAGCTGGAACTGATCGTGCTGTTCGACCGCCACGAGCCGAGCCTGGAAGGCAGTGTCGGCGCGGCGCAGTTCATGCCGTTCTGCACGCCGGCGATCAACCTGTTCCCGAAACGCGTGGACCGTATCCACCTGTCCGACCGCGTCAACGAACACCATGTAATCGCTGACCGCACCCGGCCGATGGATTTCGAGATTCATTCGCTGAGCGGCATCACTGGGCACGGCACCGGGCCGGAGCAGCCGTTCCTGCCGTTCTACGCGGTGCGCGACCCGTCGCGCTATGGTCGCGACAAAGCGTATTACACCGTACGCCGCGAACCACGCGTGCTGTCCAGCGACCAACGCCGTAACGGCCCGCGCTCCACCTATGTGGGCAGCGAAACCTTCGTCAGCCTGGTCGACAGCCAGCAAGCGCCGTACCGCCACGACCTGCGCCAACTCGGCGTAACCGCACTGTGCACCAACCGCGATTTGCCGCTGTTCATGAGTGTGGGCAACGGCAAGACCGACTTCACCCTGGCCGACAGCGCCCCGGTATTGTCCGTACGCTGTGTGGCCGGCCCGAGTCGCCCGCGCGCCAGCCATGCCCACGACGCCAAGGCCTGGCGCCTGATCAGCCAGTTGTCGCTCAACTACCTGTCGCTGAGCGAGCAAGG
Source organism: Pseudomonas sp. AP19 (assembly GCF_001728855.1). Lineage (NCBI taxonomy): Bacteria > Pseudomonadati > Pseudomonadota > Gammaproteobacteria > Pseudomonadales > Pseudomonadaceae > Pseudomonas > Pseudomonas sp. AP19. Next base: position 239,219 of record NZ_LXJP01000003.1, read on the forward strand.
CCAGGGCGCGGGCGCCTTGCGCGAACTGCTGCGCTTGTACGGCGACAGCAATGACGCGGCCCTGCAATTGCAGATCGAAGGCCTGCGCGAAGTCAGCAGCAAAGCCGTGACCCGGCGCCTGCCGATGCCGGGTCCGATCGTGTTTGGCCGCGGCTTGGAAATCACCCTGGAATTTGATGAAAACGCGTTTCGCGGCACCGGCGTGTTCCTGCTCGGTGCGGTGCTGGAGCGCTTTCTGGCACGTTACGTGTCGATCAACAGTTTTACCGAGACGGTGATCCGTACCACCGAACGCGGCGAGATCATGCGATGGAAAGCCAAGCCCGGGCGGCGTCCGACCCTGTGAACACACTGGATGCGATGCATCAGGAGCCCTGGGAATACGATTTCTTTCAGGCACTGCGGCGTATCGAGTGCGAATCGCCAGAGCTGCCGCGCCTGGGCCATTCCCTGCGCCTGGCGGATGACCCGTTACGCCTGGGGCAGCAAGCCGATTGCACGTTCGCCCCGGCCACCCTGGCCTCGGTCGATCCCGGCGGCGACGGTAAGCCTGCGCGGCTGGAACAGTTCTTCTTTGGCCTCGGCGGCCCCAACGGCCCGTTGCCGCTGCACATCACCGAGTACGTGCGCGAGCGTCAGCGCAATAACGCCGACAGCACCAGCAAACAGTTTTTGGACGTGTTCCACCATCGCCTGCTCAGCCTGTTCTACCGGGCCTGGGCCGAAGCGCGGCCGACGGTCAGCCACGACCGACCGGACGATGATTACTGGTCGGCACGCCTGGCAGCACTGAGCGGCCGAGGTATGCCGAGCCTGCTGAATCAGGGGCTGATTCCCGACACGGCGAAGCTGCATTACAGCGGCCACTTGTCGGCACAGACCCGCTACCCGGACGGTTTGAAGGCGATCCTCAGCGAATACTTTGGCTTGCCCGTTGAGATTGAAGAATACGTCGGCCAGTGGCTGGAACTGCCCGAGCGCAGCCGCGTCAGTGTCAGCGCCAATCAACTGGGCGTGGACTTTTGCCTGGGCAGCCACGTGTGGGACCGCCAGCATAAGTTTCGCATCCGCCTGGGCCCGCTCAAGCTGGATGACTACATGGGCATGCTGCCTGGCAGCCAGCCGTTCAACGAGCTGGTGGCATGGGTGGCCGAGTACCTGGGCCATGAATTGGACTGGGACTTGAACCTGGTTTTGCAACAACCTGAAGTCCCGAAGCTGCAGCTTAACGGCCAGTTCCGCCTGGGCTTCAACACATGGCTCGGCTGCCCTGCGCACGACGCCAACGACCTAATCCTGGCTCGGCATTACGCCGATCACGCCAGCACCTCAAGGAATCCAGAGCATGGGTGAAATCAGTCGCGCCGCACTGTTCGGCAAACTCAACAGCGTGGCCTACAAGGCCATCGAAGCCGCCACCGTGTTCTGCAAACTGCGGGGCAACCCGTACGTGGAACTGGCTCACTGGTTTCACCAACTGCTGCAGTTGCAGGACTCGGACCTGCACCGCATCGTCCGCCAGTTCAACGTGGAGCCGGCGCGCCTGGCCCGCGACCTGACCGAAGCCCTGGACCGCCTGCCGCGCGGCTCGACGTCAATCACCGACCTGTCGTCCCATGTGGAAGAAGCCGTGGAACGCGGCTGGGTCTACGGCAGCCTGATGTTCGGCGAGAGCCAGGTGCGCACCGGTTACCTGGTACTCGGCATTCTCAAGACACCGAGCCTGCGCAATGCGCTGCTGGGCTTGTCTTCCGAGTTCAACAAGATCAAGGCCGACACCCTGAGCGAACGCTTTGACGAATACGTCGGCGACTCGCCGGAAAACGCCCTCAGTGCCAACGACGGATTTAATGCCGGCGCAGTCCCGGGCGAGGCCAGTGGTGCCATGGCGCCGAGCGCGATGGGTAAGCAGGAAGCGCTCAAGCGCTTCACCGTCGACCTCACCGAACAGGCCCGCAGCGGCAAGCTCGACCCGATCGTTGGGCGTGATGAAGAGATCCGCCAACTGGTCGACATCCTGATGCGTCGGCGCCAGAACAACCCGATCCTCACGGGTGAAGCCGGCGTGGGCAAGACTGCCGTGGTCGAAGGTTTCGCCCTGCGCATCGTCGCCGGTGACGTGCCGCCCGCACTCAAAGACGTGGAACTGCGCAGCCTCGATGTGGGCCTGCTGCAAGCCGGTGCCAGCATGAAAGGCGAGTTCGAGCAGCGCCTGCGCCAAGTCATCGAGGATGTGCAGGCTTCGCCCAAACCGATCATTCTGTTTATCGACGAAGCCCACACCCTGGTGGGTGCCGGTGGCGCCGCCGGCACCGGTGATGCGGCCAACCTGCTCAAGCCCGCCCTCGCCCGCGGCACCTTGCGCACCGTCGCCGCCACGACCTGGGCCGAGTACAAAAAACACATCGAAAAAGACCCGGCGTTGACCCGCCGCTTCCAAGTGGTGCAAGTCGCCGAGCCGTCGGAAGACAAGGCGCTGTTGATGATGCGCGGCGTGGCCTCGACCATGGAAAAACACCATCAGGTGCAGATCCTTGATGAAGCCCTGGAAGCTTCGGTGAAGCTGTCGCACCGCTACATTCCTGCCCGCCAGCTACCGGATAAATCCGTGAGCCTGCTGGACACCGCTTGCGCGCGTGTTGCCATCAGCCTGCACGCGGTGCCCGCCGAAGTGGACGACAGCCGCCGCCGCATCGAGGCGCTGGAAACCGAGCTGCAAATCATCGCCCGCGAGCATGCCATTGGCATCGTGATTGGCGCGCGCCAAAGCAACAGCGAAGCCCTGCTGAGCGCTGAACGTGAACGCCTCGCAACCCTGGAAAGCCGCTGGGCCGAAGAGAAAGCGCTGGTGGACGAGTTGCTCGCCACTCGCGCGACGCTGCGTGAGAAGGTCGGTGAAGTCGACAGCGGCAACGATGCATTGCGCGCACAGCTGGTGGACCTGCAACAACGCCTCACTGCCCTGCAAGGCGAAACCCCGCTGATCCTGCCAACCGTGGATTACCAGGCGGTGGCCTCGGTGGTCGCCGACTGGACCGGCATTCCCGTGGGCCGCATGGCGCGCAACGAACTGGAGACGGTGCTCAACCTCGACCAGCACCTGAAAAAACGCATCATCGGCCAGGACCACGCCCTGCAGATGATCGCCAAACGCATCCAAACCTCTCGCGCCGGCCTCGACAACCCGAGCAAGCCCATTGGCGTGTTCATGCTCGCCGGCACGTCCGGCGTGGGCAAGACCGAAACCGCCCTGGCCCTGGCCGAAGCCATGTACGGCGGTGAGCAGAACGTGATCACCATCAACATGAGCGAGTTCCAGGAAGCCCATACCGTGTCGACCCTCAAGGGCGCGCCGCCGGGCTATATCGGCTATGGCGAAGGCGGTGTGCTGACCGAAGCGGTACGGCGCAAACCCTACAGCGTCGTGCTGTTGGACGAGGTCGAAAAAGCCCACCCGGACGTGCATGAAATCTTCTTCCAGGTGTTCGACAAGGGCGTGATGGAAGACGGTGAAGGCCGCGTGATCGACTTCAAGAACACCCTGATTCTGCTGACCACCAACGCCGGCACTGAGCTGATCTCCCGCGTCTGCAAAGACCCGGCGAACATGCCTGAGCCAGAAGACATCGCCAAGGCCTTGCGCCAGCCGCTGCTGGAGATTTTCCCACCGGCATTGCTTGGCCGTTTGGTGACGATCCCTTACTACCCGCTGAGCGACGAGATGCTCAAGGCAATCACCCGCCTGCAACTCAACCGCATCAAAAAGCGCGTGGAGAATACGCACAAAGTCGCTTTCGACTACGACGACGCGGTGGTCGACTTGATCGTCTCACGCTGCACCGAAACCGAAAGCGGCGGGCGCATGATCGACACCATCCTCACCAACAGCCTGTTGCCGGACATGAGCCGTGAATTCCTCACGCGCATGCTCGAAGGCAAGGCGCTGGCGGGTGTGCGCATCAGCAGCCGGGACAATGAATTGCACTACGACTTCAACGACGCCGATTGACCTGACGGAATGCGATCACAACGGCGGGAGGGGGCTTGCCCCGATAGCGGTGAATCAGTCACCTCAGGCATCAACTGACGCACTGCTATCGGGAGCAAGCCCCCTCCCACAGTTGAATTCGGTTTCTTCAGCTATTAAGTCATTTACGGGTTAACCGATGCTATTCAACCAAGCCTCACGCCTGGCCAAGATCACCAGCCCCCTGGGGGCGGATGTGCTGTTGCTCAATGAAATGGGGGGCGGCGAAGAGCTGGGCCGCTTGTTCAACTATGAGCTGCAACTGACCTCGCTCGACGCCAACATCGACCTCAACCAGCTGCTGGGCAAGCCGATGAGTGTGAGCGTGCAACTGGCGGACGGTGGCGAGCGGCATTTCCACGGCATCGTCGCGCGGTGCAGCCAGAACATCGACCAGGGCCAGTTCGCCAGTTACCAAGTGACGCTGCGCCCATGGTTCTGGCTGCTGAGCCGCACCTCGGACTGTCGGATTTTCCAGAACCTGAGCATCCCGCAGATCATCAAGCAGGTGTTTCGCGACCTGGGCTTTTCCGACTTCGAAGACGCCCTGAGCCGCCCGTACCGCGAGTGGGAATACTGCGTGCAGTACCGCGAAACCAGCTTCGACTTCGTCAGCCGGTTGATGGAACAGGAAGGTATCTACTACTTTTTCCGCCATGAACAGGACCGCCATGTGCTGGTGCTGGCCGACGCCTATGGCGCCCACACCACCGTGCCGGGCTACGCGTCGATTCCGTACTACCCCAAGGACGAGCAGCAGCGCGAACGCGACCATATGCACAACTGGCACCTGGCGCACGAAGTGCAGCCGGGGTCGCTGGAGCTGAACGACTACGACTTCCAGCGCCCCAGCGCGAGCATCGACGTGCGCTCGGCGATGCCGCGCCCGCACACTGCCGGCGACTACCCGTTGTACGACTACCCCGGCACTTATGTGCAAAGTGAAGACGGCGAACACTACGCGCGCACCCGCATCGAAGCCTTGCAAACCCTGCATGAGCAGATCGAGTTCAGCGGCAACGCGCGCGGCCTCGGTTCGGGCCACTTGTTCAGCCTCACCGGCTTCAGCCGCCAGGACCAGAACCGCGAATACCTGATCGTCGGTTGCCGTTACTACATCGTCCAGGAAAGCCTGGAAAGCGGCGGCGGCTCAGGCTCGGCGCAATTCGAAAGCAGCCTCACCTGCATCGATGCCCAACAAAGTTTTCGCCCTTTGGCCAACACCCACCGACCGATTGTCAAAGGCCCGCAGACGGCCTTGGTGGTCGGCCCCAAAGGTGAAGAAATCTGGACCGACCAGTATGGCCGCGTGAAGGTGCACTTTTACTGGGACCGCCATGACCAATCCAACGAAAACAGCTCATGCTGGATTCGTGTATCGCAATCCTGGGCCGGTAAGAACTGGGGCTCGATGCAGATCCCGCGGATCGGCCAGGAAGTGATTGTGAGCTTTCTGGAAGGTGACCCGGACCGGCCGATCATTACCGGCCGGGTGTACAACGCCGAGCAGACGGTGCCTTACGACCTGCCGGAGAATGCCACCCAGAGCGGTATGAAAAGTCGCTCCAGCAAGGGCGGCACCCCAGCCAACTTCAATGAAATCCGCATGGAGGACAAGAAGGGGCTGGAGCAGTTGTATATCCATGCCGAGCGCAATCAGGACATCGTGGTGGAAGTGGATGAAAGCCACGCCGTCGGGCATGACCGCAACAAAAGCATTGGGCATAACGAAACGGTGACCATCGGTAATAACCGTACGCGCATCGTCAAGCAGGAGGACGTCCTCTTGGTCGGCCAGCGCAAGACCGACAGCATCAGCCAGAGCTATGTCATCGAAGTGGGTGAAAACCTGCGCCTGGTCTGCGGCGAAAGCATCCTGGAGCTGAATGCCAGCGGGCAGATCAACCTCACCGGGGTGAATATCAGTTTCTATGCCAGCGGTGATGCCGAGTTCAACACCAAGGGCGTACTGCACTTGAACAACGGCCACGGCCCCGGCGCCACACCCGATGGCCAGGGCATCAAAAAAAGCATCGACGCCAATATCAAAGCCGTTTTCCCCGCGCCTAAAAGCTCCTGACGAGACCTGTTTGCCATGACGTACCGAATCAACGAATTTCAGTTCCAGCTGCCGGCCGCAGAGTTGCAGGACGCAACGATCAATATCCTCAAGTTCCCCGAGCTGGGCACGTCTCTGATCGTCAGCCGCAGCTTGCTCGCCGAAGGCGAAACCCTGCACAGCAACTTCGACGACCAGCTCAAGCGTCTGGAAAAACAGGTGCAGGACTTGCGCTGCCAACCGAGCGTCACCGTGCGACTGGGCGCCGCTCAAGAGGTGGAAGGTATCGAGTTGCGCAGCCAGTTCAACAAGGGCAATGACAAGGTGTTCCAGTATCAGTTGGCGCTGGTGTTGCCGGGTACGCGCAAGATGCTCGCCTTGAGTTATGTGAAGGCCGAAAAACTCGGGGAAGCCGAGGCAACGCACTGGGCATTGATAAAAAATTCGCTGTCGTTCGACGCTATCTCCTGATGAGCAACCTGCATGTCTGACGCGTTATGGGCGGCCCGGATGGGCGATGCGCTATCCCACACCTCGATGATGGCGGACATCCTCGGCGGTGTGCTGGAAGTGGCGGCCAATATCGCGATTACTGCGGTCGCGACCGCTGCCGTGGTGGCCGCCACCGGCATTACCGTGGCCACCGGCGGCCTCGGCTGCTTCCTGCTGGGCGCGGTAGTGGGCACGATTGTCGGCCTGGCCATGAGCAAGAGTGGCGCGGACAAAGGGCTGACCAAGATATGCGATGCCTTTAGCAACGCCTTATTTCCGCCCACCGTGCAGGCGAACATTCTCACCGGCTCCACCAACACCCTCACCAATAACATCCCCGCCGCCCGCGCGGCAGGGGCGATCAGCTCCCATGTCACACCGGCCGGCACCGAGCTGGAAGAAACCAAGCCTGAGCCAGAGCCCAGTTACCTGGACATGGCCGAAGGCTTCTTCTCGCAGATGTGGCGCCCCACCGTCGCAACGCCCGCGCCAGGCGCCGTGCCGAAGCCGCTGGACCTGGTCGTGTGCATGAAGCACCCGCCAATGCCGCCGCAGTTTCTTGCCGAAGGCTCGGAAAAGGTCACGATCAATGGTCAGCCCGCTGTGCGCAGTGGTGATCGCAGTACCTGCGATGCGACGGTGGTGTCGTCCGGTTTGATCTCATCCAACGTGACCATTGGTGGCGGTTCGGTGGTGGTGCGTGAAATTCGCAGCGGCAAGACGCCTGGCGTCGGGCTGGCGGTTACAGCGCTGTTGATGCTCAAGGGTGGCAAGGGCAAGTTCTTCAGCAAGTTGCCGTGCATGTTGGTCAGCGGCGCCACTTCGATGGCCATCAGCAGTGCGATGGGCGCTGCGGCCAACGCCGCGATGGGCTCGTCGAACCCGGTGCATGCCGCGACGGGCGCAAAGGTACTGGGCGACGTCGACGACCTGGATTTTGTGCTGCCGGGTATCCTGCCGATTGACTGGCAGCGCTTCTACAACAGCCGCGATGAACGCCCGAGCAGCCTGTTTGGCGCCGGTTGGAGCGTGCCCTACGAGGTGTGCGTCGACATTCAGCCGCATCCCGAGGGCGGCGAAACGCTCGTGTATACCGACGAGCAGGGCCGGCCCATCGACATGGGCTCCATTCCGTTGGGCGGCGCAGTGTTCAGCGCGGGCGAAGGGCTTGCGGTGCGGCGACACCTCAATGGGCAATTGCTGATCGAAAGCGACGACGGCATGTACCGTTTGTTCGAACCGGCGCCCGCAAACTCGACACGACTGCGCCTGAGCCAATTGGGTGATCGTAACGACAACCGTATCTACCTCGACTATGACGAAGCCGGGCACTTGGTGCGTCTGCGCGACACGTTCGATCTGGTGCAGGTTGAGCTGATCCGTGATCAGGGCTATGTGAGCCGCATTGAACGCCTGTACCCGGATCAACGTCGCGAGGTGCTGGTGAGCTACGGCTACGACGCGGCGGGCAATCTCGCGCAAGTGCGCGATGCAACCGATCAAGTCCAGCGGCGCTTCGCCTACGATGCCGGGCGCCGAATGGTGGAACATCAATTGCCCACCGGATTGCGCTGTTTCTATGAGTGGGTACTGGTTGAAGGCCTGGAATGGCGCGTGGTTAGGCATTGGACCGATGAGGGCGACGCTTACCAGTTCGACTATGACCTGCAGGCCGGTATTACGCGCATCACCGATGGCCTGCAGCGTGTGAGCACGCGGTACTGGAACACTCAGCACCAGATCATTCAGTACAGCGACAACCTCGGCCAGACTTGGCTATTCGAATGGAACGACGAACGCCAATTGCTCAGCGCGACTGATTCGTTGGGTGGGCGCTATGAATACAGCTACGATGAGAGCGGCAACGTAATCGGCGAAACCGACCCGCTGGGCCGCAGTGATTCGACCTTGTGGCTGGAACATTGGGCATTGCCGCTGGTGGAAACCGACGCGGCCGACAACAGCTGGCAATATCGCTATGACCCACGCGGTAACTGCATTGCCGAGACCGATCCGCTGGGTTATATCACCCGCTATCGCTATGACGCCCATGGCCAGATCGTGGAGATTGTCGACGCCACCGGCAAAAGCAAAAAACTGCGCTGGAATGCATTCGGGCAGTTGGTCGAGCATATCGATTGCTCGGGCTACCCGACGCGTTTCAGCTACGACGACCGTGGCTATTTGCAGGTCATCACCGATGCACTTGGTGAACGCACGCAGTTCAGCTATGACGCTCAGGGCCGCTTGCTCAGCAGCCAATTACCGGATGGGCGCACCGAGTTGTATCAGCGCAACGCCAGCGGGCAGTTGGTGGGCTACACCGACCCCGCCGGGCACACCACGCTCTACCAACACAACCGGCGTGGCCAGGTCCGTCAGCGCACCGACGCCCATGGTCGACAGGTGCAGTTTGGGTATGACAGCTACGGGCGGCTGCAAGCGCTGGTCAACGAGAACGGTGAAAGCTATCGGTTTGCATGGGACGCCGGGGATCGGCTGACCGAGCAGCAAGACCTCGACGGCAGCGCCAAGCGCTACGACTACGACTTGCTCGACAACATCACGGCGGTGACTGCGCTTCCTGCGCCTTATGGCAATGGACTGGCGGTAGTGCCCGAGACGCCACCCGCGCCCATCGTTCATCGGCTGGAGCGTGATGCGCTCGGGCGACTGGTCGCCAAAACCACCGACGATGGCCGCACCGACTACAGCTACGATGCCGTGGATCAGCTCACGGCTGTGACCTTCACTGATCTGCAAGGCAATTCCCAAGCCTTGGCTTTCGCCTACGACGCTGTCGGCCAGTTGCTTGCCGAACAGAGTGCCGCCGGCAACCTGCAACATCACTACGACGAACTCGGCAACCTGATCCAGACCCAACTGCCGGACGGGCGCTGGCTCAATCGCCTGTACTACGGCAGCGGCCACCTGCATCAGATCAACCTCGACGGTCAGGTCATCAGCGACTTCGAACGCGACCGCCTGCACCGCGAAGTGCTGCGCACCCAAGGCCAGCTCAGCACCCGCAGCGAATACGACCGCAGCGGCCGCCTGCGTTCACGCCAACGCCGCCTGAACAGCCAGCCATCGCTGATGCCGGCGGCAACGCAAAAGCAATTCGAATACGACCCCGCCGACAACCTGATCGGCAAGCTCGACCAGCAAACCACCGCGCAACATCGCCAACTGCTGCACTACGACGCCACCGGCCGCATCATCGCCAGCCAGGACAGCCTGCACGGCCAGCGCGAAACCTTCGCCTATGACGCCGCCGCCAACCTGCTGGACGGCCCGCAAGCGGGTGCCGGGTTGGTGGTGCATAACAAGCTGCTGACGTATCAGGACAAGCGTTATCGCTACGACGCGTTTGGGCGGATGGTCGAGAAGCGCAGTGCCAAGCGTGGCGTGCAGCGGTTTGCGTATGACGCTGAGAGCCGGTTGGTTGAGGTGCGTAATGACGATGGCAGCGTGGTCAGGATGGCTTACGACCCGCTGGGGCGCAGGGTTGGGAAAACCGAGCATGGCGGTGATGGGTATCCGCTGGGGGAAACGCAGTTCATGTGGGATGGCCTGCGTTTATTGCAGGAGCATAAACACAGTCAGACAAGCCTGTACGTTTATGAGGATGAAGGCTATCAACCTCTGGCTCGCGTGGACGGTGCCGGGCCGCTGCAAAAAATTCGTTACTACCACAATGATCTGAATGGGTTGCCGGAACAGCTGACAGAGGTGGATGGCCACATGCTCTGGCAGGCGACTTATCGGGTGTGGGGCAACACGCTGGAAGAGGTGCGAGAGCCTTATTACATTGAGGAGCAGAACCTGAGGTTTCAGGGACAGTATCTGGACCGCGAGACGGGGCTGCATTTCAATACGTTCAGGTTTTATGATCCGGATGTGGGGCGGTTTACCACTCCCGACCCGGTGGGGTTGGAGGGAGGTTTCAACCTCTACCAATACTCACCGAACCCCCTTACATGGATCGATCCATGGGGGCTGAAGACCTGCTATCACAAGAGAACGAAGAGTGAGATCAAAAAAATACGCGCCAACTTCGACAAAAAAGGTGGTGCCAAAGAGAAGTACATGAAAAAAATGGCCAAAGACCCCAAATCACTTCAGAAATATGGTCCGGCCGGGGTAGATAGAATGAAAAAAGGCCAAGTTCCCGAGGGCTTTGACGTGCATCATAAAAAGCCAATATTCAGGGGTGGCAATAACCGCCAGAGCAACCTTGAACTCATGGACAAGTCCTACCACAAAGCTAATAGCAAAGCCCTGCATTGGTATCCTGAAGGGGAAAATCCATATGGACTCAATTAATAACGCCCGATGCCAGCTCTGCAAAGAGACATTTGAGCTGGACGCGAAGCAACAACAATTCATTGCACCGCTCCTTGCAAAAGGCCAGCGTTTTATCATGATTGAGTGCCCTTCCTGCGGTTCTTCAACGCAATACGTGAAGGCTGAGCAACCCCCAATCACAGCACCGCAGCCTGCCAATTATCGGTGCCCGATTAGCCAATGCGCCGGCTGGGTTGATCTGATTGATGAGCAATCTCCGCCCTTTTGGGGCTGTGGCGAGTGCGGCAGCGTTTGGTATGAAGGAAAAAACCTACAAAAAGAAATTACAGCAATCATGAACTTGTATCCGTATAGAGCCAGCAGCTACAAGCAATTGAATGGAGAATGGATTCCCGGGAATTTAAACTCAGAACCTGCGAACTACGAAGAGCTCGTCGCAAAAGAATCGCCAGACGGGCATGACGAGTTAGTTCGGGGATAAACGTGACGACGCCAAGATGCATTGAAAGCTGTGATTACACAGCCCAACAAAAATGGGCACCCAACCCAGTCGGCGTGCCCATTTTCTTACCAACCCGCCTCCCTTCAGACGGTCCTGCTCTTACGGGTTGACGCTGTCTTTGAGCGACTTGCCCGGCTTGAACGCAACGGTGTTGCTCGCCTTGATCTTCACAGGCTCACCGGTTTGCGGGTTTTTGCCGGTGCGGGCGCCGCGGTGGCGTTGCAGGAAGGTGCCGAAGCCAACCAGTGTGACGCTGTCCTTGCGGTGCAGGGCGCCGGTGATTTCTTCGAGAACGGCGTTGAGGACGCGGTTGGCCTGTTCTTTGGTGAGATCCGCTTTTTCAGCGATGGCGGCTGCGAGTTCTGGTTTACGCATAAGTGAAGCCTCTTTGACGGTTTTTTGTTGTTATGTCCGTGCTGCTCTCTTATGGAGCAACGCCCAAGGCGCCGCAGGCTCTACTCTGCGGCAGACGGGAGTGAGGATGGCATGCCCTCGCACGCTCCGCCAGTCTCGCGGCGACCTTTCTAGAGCGAAAAACAGGGTTATTCCGACAGAACGACCGGTATTTACGCCAGCAACGGCGGAAGTTCTTTGTTCAAGGCCAGTTTTTCCATAACCGCACTGCCGGTCAGCGCGTAACCCAGCAGGCGGCCGCTGGCGTCGCGGCACAAGGCCTTGATGTCGGCGCCCTGCCCTTCGACGCTCCACACACCTTCGGTGCCGCGTGGCGGGGGCGAGACTACCAGCGGGCAGATCGGGGTTTTCACGGTGATCGGCATCGGCCCATAGCTGACGGCCGTAGCGTTACCGGCCAGGGTCTGGGCCAGGGCCCGGGCGCAGCTCATCAGTGGCATCACGTAGAGCAGGTTGAGGCCGTCAACCTCGGCGCAGTCGCCCAGGGCGTAGATGTTGGCGTGGGAGGTCTTGAGGTGGCGGTCCACCATGATTCCACGGTTGATTTGCAGGCCGGCAGCGGCGGCAAGGTCGATGCGCGGGCGCAGGCCGATGGCCGAGACCACCAGGTCGCAGTGGATGACCTCACCGTCCGACAGGTGCGCTTCCAGGCCGTCAGCGCTACGCTGCAGGCGGTTGAGCACCGGGCCCAGGTGGAAACGCGCACCAAGGCCTTCCAGGCCGGCTTGCACTGCTGCAGCGGCGGCGGGATGCAGCAGGGTCGGCATGACCTGCTCGCACGGCGCCACCAGGTCGATTTCGTAACCGCCGAGGATCAGGTCGTTGGCGAACTCGCAGCCGATCAGGCCGGCGCCCAGCACCAGCACGCGGCGCTTGCCGGCGGCAGCGGCGCGAAAGCGGGCGTAGTCTTCGAGGTCGTTGATCGGGAAAATCAGCTCAGCCCCATCACCTTCAACCGGAACGCGCACAGTTTCTGCGCCCCACGCCAGGATCAGGTCGCGATAGGCCACCGCTTCCTCGCTGATCCACAGGCGCTTGTGGCCTGGGTCGATGCCGCTGATGCGCGTGTGGGTGCGCACTTCGGCCTTGAGTTGCTCGGCCATGGCACCCGGTTCAGCCATGCTCAGGCCATCGGCTTCCTTGTTCTTGCCAAAGCCGGTGGAGAGCATGGGCTTGGAGTAGGAGCGCCCATCATCCGCGGTGATCAGCAGCAATGGGGTCTCGCTGTCGAGCTTGCGAAACTCCCGGGCCACGTTGTAACCGGCCAATCCTGTGCCGATGATCACGACAGGTGCGTTCATTCCTTTCTCCTTGTAGTACGTTTCTTAAACTCAGTGCTTAAATTCGAGGCATTAACCGATTTCGATCATTTCGAAATCCATTTTGCCCACGCCGCAGTCCGGGCACAGCCAATCTTCAGGGACGTCCTGCCACTGCGTGCCCGGTGCGATACCGTCATCCGGCCAGCCGTCTTTTTCGTCATAGATCAGGCCGCAGACTACACATTGCCACTTCTTCATTACTTGCTTCCTCAGGGTCCAGGCATCTTGGCCGACGGTCGATAGACCTACGTTGCCGTGCGGCTCAGGGCGTTTTGTACTGATCGGGGCCGGCAGATGCAAGCACGATCGACGCATGGGGCCGGTTCAGCACGGCAAAAGCCCAGGACGCCATGGTAAGCTCGCCGCCTCTTTTGCTGCCAATACTGACTCACCGTGCCGCACTCAATCGCCCTTCCCGATGCTTGCCAATGGCTGACCCAGAGCCTTCTGAGCCCTTTGCCCGCGCCTTTGACCCTCGATTGGCTGTTCGACGAAGGCTCGCTGACGCGCCGGCTCACGCGGCTGTCCAACGATGGGTTCAGCGTCACGCCGCTGTTCGAAGGCTGGCAGCCGTTGCGCGAGGATGAATGTGCGGCGCTGGGCCTGGCCCCGGCCACTGTCGGTTGGGTGCGCGAGGTGTATCTGCGCGGGCATGGCCAGCCGTGGGTGTTCGCCCGCAGCGTGGCGGCGCGCAGTGCCCTGCAGGGCGACGGGTTGCATATGGACGCGTTGGGCAGCCGTTCGTTGGGCGAGTTGCTGTTTTGCGATCACGCCTTCACCCGCCAGCCCATCGAGGTGTGCCATTACCCACGGCAATGGCTGCCGAGCGCGGACCAGGCCGACGGCTTGTGGGGGCGCCGCTCACGCTTTGATCGCGGGCCGCTGAGTGTGCTGGTGGCGGAAATTTTCCTGCCGAGCTTCTGGCACGCGTTGCATGACCATCCGGAGAACTGCTGATGTATCAACGCCTGCTTAAATCCTTGAACCGCCTGAACCCCAGGGCCTGGGATTTCATTCAGTTGACCCGCATGGACAAGCCCATCGGCATCTACCTGCTGCTATGGCCAACGCTGTGGGCGCTGTGGATCGCCGGCAAGGGCTCGCCGTCCTTGATCAATATCGTGATTTTTGTACTGGGTGTGGTGCTGACCCGCGCCGGGGGCTGCGTGATCAATGACTGGGCAGACCGCAAGGTCGACGGCCATGTGAAACGCACCGAGCAACGCCCGCTGGTAAGCGGCAAGATCAGCGCCAAAGAGGCACTGGTGTTTTTCGCCGTGTTGATGGGCATCAGTTTCCTTCTCGTGCTGCTGACCAACGCCACCACCATCCTGCTGTCCCTCGGCGGTTTGGCGCTGGCGGCGAGCTACCCGTTCATGAAGCGCTACACCTATTACCCGCAAGTGGTGTTGGGCGCGGCGTTTTCGTGGGGCATGCCAATGGCGTTCACCGCCGAGACGGGCCACCTGCCTGCCACTGCGTGGCTGCTGTACATCGCCAATTTGCTGTGGACGGTGGGTTACGACACGTATTACGCGATGACCGATCGCGACGATGATTTGAAGATCGGGGTGAAATCCACGGCCATTCTGTTTGGCGATGCCGACCGCGTGATCATCCTCACCCTGCAAGGCCTGTCACTGGTCTGCCTGTTGCTGGCGGGCGCAAGGTTCGAGCTGGGAGGCTGGTTCCACCTTGGATTGCTGGCGGCGGCGGGCTGTTTTGCCTGGGAGTTCTGGTACACCCGCGACAAAGACCGCATGAAATGCTTCAAGGCGTTTTTGCACAACCACTGGGCCGGGTTGGCGATTTTTGTCGGGATTGTGGCGGATTACGGGTTTCGATGAGGGGCCAGGCCCCTCATCGCCAGCGGGTTTAACTAAGGCTTGGCGACCTTCCAGGCGCCGTCCATTTTGCCTTCACCGGTCATGTCACCGGCCTTCTTGTCCATGACGAAGGTGTAGAGCGGTTTGCCGCTGTAGGCCCACTGGCTCTTTTGATCGTCACGGGTGATGACGGTCCATTTGCCCATCGGCTTGTCGGTGGATTCGGCCATCAACGGCGGCCAGTTGGTGGCGCACTTGTCGTTGCACATGGACTTGTCACCAGAATCCTTGGCGAAGGTGTAGAGCGTCATACCCTTGTGATCCACCAACATGCCGTCTTTGGTCATCGCAGGCTCGGCCGCAAACGCCAGGGTCGGCAGCGTCAACGCGGCCGTTACCAGCAGGGCTTTCCAGGAAAAAGTACTGTGAGTCATCGGAACCTTCCTTTTGTGGTTGTCAGGATTCGGACCCAAAGGGTAGTCCAGAGTGCCAAGAATTGCCCAAGCGACTAAATTACTGTCACACGACTGCAATAATTCCGTTATCTAATGCGGCGCAAGACAGTTAAATGACAAGAGGATTTAGGCATGGTTGGCAGGAGCATTCTGATCGTTGACGACGAAGCGCCCATTCGCGAGATGATCGCCGTTGCGTTGGAAATGGCCGGCTATGACTGCCTGGAGGCGGAGAACTCCCAGCAGGCCCACGCCATCATTGTCGACCGCAAGCCGGACCTGATCCTGCTCGACTGGATGCTGCCCGGCACATCCGGTATCGAACTGGCCCGCCGCCTCAAGCGTGACGAGCTGACCGGGGATATCCCGATCATCATGCTCACCGCCAAGGGTGAAGAGGACAACAAGATCCAGGGCCTGGAAGTTGGCGCTGATGACTACATCACCAAGCCATTTTCCCCACGTGAACTGGTCGCCCGTCTGAAAGCTGTATTGCGCCGCGCCGGCCCTACCGATGGCGAAGCGCCGATCGAAGTCGACGGCCTGATTCTGGACCCGATCAGCCACCGCGTGACCATCGACGGCAAGCCGGCCGAGATGGGCCCGACCGAATATCGCCTGCTGCAATTTTTCATGACCCACCAGGAGCGCGCCTACACCCGTGGCCAATTGCTCGACCAGGTGTGGGGCGGCAATGTGTACGTGGAAGAGCGCACCGTGGACGTGCATATCCGCCGCCTGCGCAAAGCCTTGGGCGATGCCTACGAGAATCTGGTACAAACCGTGCGCGGCACCGGCTACCGCTTTTCCACCAAAGGCTGAGCCAGCCCTTCCCTTCCTTAACAGCTGACAAGGACGCATGTTTAAGTGAACCAGAACTGGCATGGCACCCTGATCCGCCACATGCTGCTGTTGATCACCGGCTGCCTGGTGGTAGGCCTGGTCAGCGGCTATTACGGCTGGAGCCTGGCCGTCGGTATCGGCCTGTATCTGGGCTGGACGCTCAAACAGCTGCTCCGCCTGCATGAATGGCTGCGCCAACACAAACCCGATGAAGCACCACCCGATGGCTACGGCCTGTGGGGCGAGGTGTTCGACAGCATCTACCACCTGCAACGCCGCGACCAACGGGTACGCGGGCGCCTGCAAGCGGTGATCGACCGTGTGCAGGAGTCCACCGCCGCGCTCAAAGACGCGGTAATCATGCTCGACAGCGACGGCAACCTGGAATGGTGGAACCGCGCCGCCGAGACCCTGCTGGGCCTCAAGACGCCTCAGGACAGTGGCCAGCCGGTGACCAACCTGGTGCGCCACCCGCGCTTCAAAGAGTATTTCGAGCAGGAAAACTACGAAGAAGCCCTGGAAATCCCTTCGCCCACCAACGACCGTGTGCGTATCCAGCTGTACCTGACCCGCTACGGCAACAACGAACACCTGATGCTGGTGCGCGACGTCACCCGCATCCACCAGTTGGAACAAATGCGCAAAGACTTCGTCGCCAATGTGTCCCATGAGCTGCGCACGCCGCTGACGGTGATCTGTGGCTACCTGGAGACGCTGCTGGACAACGTCGACGAGATCAACCCGCGCTGGAGCCGAGCCCTGCAACAGATGCAACAGCAAGGTTCACGCATGCAGACACTGCTCAACGACCTGCTGTTGCTGGCCAAGCTTGAGGCCACCGACTACCCGTCGGATAACCATCCGGTGGCGGTGCAAAGCCTGTTGCAGACCATCAAGAACGACGCCCAGGCGCTTTCCGGTGAACGCGGGCAGCAGATCAGTCTGGAAGCCGACCCGCTGGTTTTGCTCAAAGGCAGTGAGGGCGAGTTGCGCAGCGCTTTTTCCAACCTGGTGTTCAACGCCGTGAAGTACACCCAGGACAAGGGCAATATCCGCATCCGCTGGTGGGCTGACGAGCACGGCGCACACCTGAGCGTGCAGGATTCCGGTATCGGCATCGACGCCAAGCACCTGCCCCGCCTGACCGAGCGCTTCTACCGCGTCGACTCCAGCCGCAACTCCAACACCGGCGGCACCGGGCTGGGCCTGGCCATCGTCAAACACGTGCTGCTGCGCCACCGTGCACGGCTGGAAATCAGCAGCGTGCTGGGCCATGGCAGCACCTTTACCTGCCACTTTCCGCCAGCGCAGGTGACCCGCTCGCGGGTGATCGACACCGAGGAATAACCCGAAAACGACGCTGGACTGAGTGTGGGAGCGGGCTTGCTCGCGGAGGCAGCAGGTCAGCTATGAATGTGTTGGCTGACCCACCGCCTTCGCGAACAAGCCCGCTCCCACATTGGACATGCCGCGTGTGGACGTATGTATTCCAGGCCCCGCCCGGCAGCGGGCACTAGGCAAGCGCCCCGCCAGCCGCTACATTGGCCGACTTGCGCCTGCTTTTCAGGCCCTCCTGTCATCCCTCATTGAACACACGGAACCTGCAAAACCCCATCATGGACCCTTCCCCTGGTATCACCCTCGCCACACTCTTCGCCGACTTCGGCATGATTCTTTTTGCACTGATCCTGGTACTGCTCAACGGTTTCTTCGTTGCGGCGGAATTTGCCATGGTCAAATTGCGCGCCACTCGAGTCGAGGCCATCGCCCACAAAAACGGCTGGCGCGGGCAGATCCTGCGCACCGTGCACAGCCAGCTCGACGCCTATCTGTCGGCCTGCCAGCTGGGTATCACCCTCGCCTCCCTGGGCCTGGGCTGGGTCGGTGAGCCGGCCTTTGCGCACATCCTCGAGCCGTTGCTGGGCGCCGTGGGCGTGCAATCGCCTGAAGTGATCAAGGGCGTGTCGTTCTTTGCCGCCTTCTTCGTGATTTCTTACCTGCACATCGTGGTCGGTGAATTGGCACCCAAATCCTGGGCGATTCGCAAACCCGAGTTGCTGTCGCTGTGGACGGCAGTGCCGTTGTACCTGTTCTACTGGGCGATGTACCCGGCGATCTACCTGCTCAACGCCAGCGCCAACGCCATCTTGCGTATCGCCGGCCAAGGCGAGCCTGGCCCACACCATGAGCACCATTACAGCCGCGAAGAACTCAAGCTGATCCTGCACTCAAGCCGTGGCCAGGACCCGAGCGATCAGGGCATGCGCGTGCTCGCCTCTGCGGTGGAAATGGGCGAACTGGAAGTGGTGGACTGGGCCAACTCCCGGGAAGACCTGGTGACCCTGGACTTCAACGCCCCGCTCAAGGAAATCCTGGCGCTGTTCCGCCGTCACAAATTCAGTCGCTACCCGGTGTACGACGCGGTGCGCAACGAGTTCGTCGGCCTGCTGCACATCAAGGACCTGCTGCTGGAACTGGCGGCCCTGGACCACATCCCCGAGTCGTTCAACCTGGCCGAGCTGACCCGCCCGCTGGAGCGCGTGTCGCGGCACATGCCGTTGTCGCAGTTGCTGGAGCAGTTCCGCAAAGGCGGCGCGCACTTCGCCCTGGTGGAAGAAGCCGATGGCAAGATCATCGGCTACCTGACCATGGAAGATGTGCTGGAAGTGTTGGTCGGCGATATCCAGGACGAACACCGCAAGGCCGAGCGCGGCATCCTCGCCTACCAGCCGGGCAAACTGCTGGTGCGTGGCGATACGCCGCTGTTCAAGGTGGAACGCCTGCTGGGCGTCGACCTGGACCACATCGAAGCCGAAACCCTGGCCGGTTTGATCTACGACACCCTCAAGCGGGTGCCGGAAGAGGAAGAAGTGCTGGAAGTTGAAGGCTTGCGCATCATCATCAAGAAGATGAAAGGGCCGAAGATCGTGTTGGCCAAGGTGCTGTTGCTCGATTGAGCAACAACACCTTCGGCTAAACACTGAAGATCAAAATGTGGGAGCGGGCTTGCTCGCGAAAGCAGGGTGTCAGTCATCGAAGATGTTGACTGATACACCGCCTTCGCGAGCAAGCCCGCTCCCACATTGGTTATGGGGCGCGGTGTAGATCACGCACCCGGCACAAAATGCTTCTGCGCCGTGCCGCGCGCGATCAGGCGGGAGATGTAGTCGAGCTTCTGCGCATCCTGGTCGATAAACCGGAAGGTCAGTTGCAGCCAGTCGCTGTCCGGCCTCGGCTCGTAGGCGACGATCGCGTGCAGGTAGCCGTTGAGGCGTGCGACTTCGGCGTTGTCGCCTTGCTCAAGGTCCAGTACCGCGCTTTCCAGCACCTGAGGCAGCACTTCACCGCGACGCACCACCAGCAGCGCCTCCTTGATGCTCAGCGCCTTGATCACACATTGCTGGGTGCCGCTGGACAGGCGCAGTTGGCCCTGGCCACGCCCACCTGCCGGCGAAGCAGCCGGAGCCGCCTGCACCGGCTGGCTGTTAAGCAGGCCTTTGCTCGGCGCCGCCACAGGAGCAGCTTTGACCGCTTCAGGCTTGCCGCCAGTCAAGGCGCTCAGGGAGTCGTTGCCAAAGGCCGAGTTCATCTTGGTCGGCGCGCTGGCGACCAGCGCGTCGAGGCGGCCGATCTTGTGCAGGGCCTGTTTGACCTTGTTCAGCAACTGCTCGTTGGTGAACGGCTTGCTGACATAGCCGGAAACCCCGGCCTGAATCGCCTGGACCACGTTTTCCTTGTCGCCACGGCTGGTCACCATCACGAAGGGCATGGCCTTCAAATGGGCTTGCTCACGGCACCAGGTCAGCAGCTCAAGACCGGACATCTCGGGCATTTCCCAGTCGCACAGCACCAGGTCGAAGGTCTCGCGCATCAGGATGGTTTGCGCCTTTTTGCCGTTCACCGCGTCTTCAATCTTGATCCCGGGGAAGTAGTTGCGCAGGCACTTCTTCACCAGGTCGCGGATAAACGAGGCGTCATCCACCACCAACACACTGACTTTACTCATCGACCCTTCATCCTATAAAAACTTCGGCACACAAAACGCCTGACTGATGGCATTTTGCCAAAACTCGCTGGTCGCAGAAGGACTATATTGCTCCTGCTGCGCAAAATATTCAGATACCGCAAACAAAAACGCCCGACCAAAGGCCGGGCGTTAATTTCTCGGGCAACCTTACTTATCGTCAGATTCGCCCGGAACATTAGGGATTTGATCGGCCGTGCCTTCAACTTCGGCTTTCATGCGCTTGAGCCCCATGTGCCGTACGTCGGTACCGCGCACCAGGTAAATCACCAGTTCCGAGATATTGCGCGCGTGGTCGCCGATCCGCTCCAGAGAGCGTAGCACCCAAATAATGTTCAAGACCCGCGAGATAGAGCGCGGGTCTTCCATCATGTAGGTGGCCAGCTCGCGCAGTGCAGTCTTGTATTCGCGGTCGATGGTCTTGTCGTACTGCGCCACCGACAACGCCAGCTCGGCGTCGAAACGGGCAAAGGCGTCGAGAGCGTCGCGCACCATGTTGCGCACCTGGTCACCGATATGGCGCACTTCCACATAACCGCGCGGTGCTTCGCCTTCTTCGCACAGCTGGATGGCGCGGCGGGCGATTTTGGTGGCTTCGTCGCCAATACGCTCCAGGTCGATTACCGACTTGGAGATGCTGATGATCAAACGCAGGTCAGACGCCGCCGGTTGGCGACGCGCCAGAATGCGCAGGCATTCTTCGTCGATATTGCGTTCCATCTGGTTGATCTGGTCATCAATCTCGCGCACTTGCTGGGCCAGGCCAGAGTCGGCCTCGATCAGCGCAGTGACGGCATCGTTGACTTGCTTCTCCACCAGCCCGCCCATCGCCAGGAGGTGGCTGCGCACTTCCTCAAGCTCGGCGTTGAACTGCGCGGAGATGTGATGGGTAAGGCCTTCTTTGCTAATCATGTTGGCGTCCTTGGAACGTCCGGTAAGGTGCGGAGAACCGCAGCATTCAGTGCAATCAGAACCACCGCGTACTAGCCGTAGCGACCGGTGATGTAGTCTTCGGTCTGCTTCTTCGCCGGATTGGTGAACAGGGTATCGGTGTCGCCGAACTCCACTAGTTTGCCCATGTACATGAACGCGGTGTAGTCGGAAACCCGCGCCGCCTGTTGCATGTTGTGGGTCACGATGACGATGGTGAACTTGGACTTGAGCTCGTAGATCAGCTCTTCGACTTTCAGTGTCGAGATCGGGTCAAGTGCCGAGCACGGTTCGTCGAGCAGCAAGACTTCCGGTTCCACGGCGATGGTACGCGCGATCACCAGACGCTGCTGCTGGCCACCGGACAGGCCGAGTGCCGAATCGTGCAGGCGGTCTTTGACCTCTTCCCACAGCGCCGCGCCTTTCAGGGCCCACTCCACCGCTTCGTCGAGGATGCGTTTTTTGTTGATGCCCTGGATACGCAGGCCGTAGACCACGTTTTCGTAGATGGTCTTGGGGAACGGGTTCGGCTTCTGGAACACCATGCCCACACGACGGCGCAGCTCGGCCACGTCCTCGCCCTTGCGGTAGATGTTGCTGCCGTAGAGGTTGATTGCACCTTCTACGCGGCAACCGTCCACCAGGTCATTCATGCGGTTGAACGTGCGCAGCAGCGTGGACTTGCCGCAGCCGGACGGGCCGATAAAGGCGGTCACGCGCTGCTTGGGAATGTTCATGCTGACATCGAACAGCGCCTGCTTTTCACCGTAGTACAGGCTCAAGCCCGGTACTTCGATGGCCACGGTTTCCTGGGCCAGGCTCAGGCTCTGCTTGTCGCGACCCAAGGCCGACATGTTGATGCCGTGGGTAGGGGTTTCATGTTGCATGGGATGCTCCCTGTGCTACCAATTCGTTGTGTTGGACCGCCGGGGCGGTCTACTCAAAAATCTGTGTGTTACGCGGTCCATGTGGGAGCGGGCTTGCTCGCGAAAGCGGTGGGTCAGCCAGCACATGTGTTTCTGATACACCGCATTCGCGAGCAAGCCCGCTCCCACATTTAGTCCGCGTTCAATTCAGATCAGCTGTCCAGCGCCTTGTATTTTTCGCGCAGGTGGTTACGAATCCACACCGCCGACAGGTTGAGCGTGGCGATCACCAGCACCAGCAGCAAGGCGGTGGCGTATACCAGCGGTCGTGCGGCTTCGACGTTGGGGCTCTGGAAGCCGACGTCATAAATATGGAAGCCCAAGTGCATGATTTTCTGGTCCAGGTGCAGGTACGGGTAGTTGCCATCCAGCGGCAGCGACGGTGCCAGTTTCACCACACCGACCAGCATCAGCGGCGCCACTTCACCGGCGGCACGGGCCACGGCGAGGATCATGCCGGTCATCATCGCCGGGCTGGCCATTGGCAGCACGATCTTCCACAGCGTTTCCGCCTTGGTCGCGCCCAGTGCCAACGAACCTTCACGCACCGTGCGAGGAATCCGCGCCAGGCCTTCTTCGGTCGCGACAATCACCACCGGCACCGCCAGCAACGCCAGGGTCAGCGAAGCCCACAACAGGCCAGGCGTACCGAAGGTCGGCGCCGGCAGAGCTTCAGCGAAGAACAAACGGTCGACCGAGCCACCCAGCACATACACAAAGAAGCCCAGGCCGAACACGCCGTAGACGATGGCCGGTACGCCGGCCAAGTTGTTCACGGCGATACGGATAATGCGGGTCAGGGCGTTCTGCTTGGCGTATTCACGCAGGTACACCGCCGCCAGCACCCCGAACGGGGTCACGATCATCGCCATGATCAGGGTCATCATCACCGTGCCGAAAATCGCCGGGAAGATCCCGCCTTCGGTGTTGGCTTCCCGTGGGTCGTCGCTGAGGAATTCCCAGACCTTGCTGAAGTAGAAGCTGACCTTGGTCAGCGTGCCCATGGCGTTCGGCTGGTAGGCATGCACCACTTTGCCGATGCCGATTTCGACTTCTTTGCCGTTGCCGTCGCGAGCGGTCAGGCTGTCGCGGTTGAACTGGGCGTGCAAGTCGGCCAGGCGCGCTTCGACGTCCTTGTAGCGGTTGTTCAGTTCGGCGCGGCCCGAATCCATGTCCGCTTGGGCGGTAGCATCGAGCTTACCTTCCAGCTCCAGCTTGCGACCGTGCAGACGGATGCGCTCCAACCCGGCGTTGATCGCGCCGATATCGGTTTTTTCCAGGCTCTTGAGCTGGGCAGCCAACTTGTTCACGCGGTCGACGCGGGCTTGCAGCTCCGGCCACGCAGCCTCGCCTTCGGCGATCACCTTGCCATCCTGCTTAACGTTGACCAGCGTGCCGTAGAAGTTGCCCCACTCACGGCGCTCGATGGTCATCAGATTGGCAGGCTTGGTCTGGTCCTTGAGCCACTCGCCGACGATCCAGGTGAAGTCGTTGCCGTTCAAGTCACGGTTGCCGACCTTGATCAGCTCGCGGGTCATGAATTCCGGGCCTTGGTCCGGTACCGGCAGGCCAGCGCTTTTCAGGCGCTCGCGGGGTACTTCTTCCTTCTGCACCACTTCGCCGATGACGATATGGTTTTCCTGGCCCGGCACGGTGTAGTTGGCCTGGATCAGGTCAGCCGGCCAGAAGTGGCCCAAACCGCGCACGGCAATCACAGCCAGCAAACCAATGGTCATGATGACCGCGATGGACACCGCGCCACCGCTGATCCAGACGCCGGGGGCGCCGCTCTTGAACCATCCATTCAGGGAGTTCTGTTTCACAGACTTCTACCTTTCTTAAAGCGACGAGTATTTCTTGCGCAGACGCTGACGAATCAGCTCGGCGAGGGTGTTCATGATGAAAGTGAACAGCAGCAGCACCAGCGCCGAGAGGAACAGCACGCGGTAGTGACTACCACCGACTTCCGACTCAGGCATTTCCACTGCAACGTTGGCCGCCAGGGTGCGCAGGCCTTCGAACAGGTTCATCTCCATCACCGGGGTGTTACCGGTGGCCATCAGCACGATCATGGTCTCGCCGACGGCGCGCCCCATACCGATCATCAGCGCCGAGAAAATCCCCGGGCTGGCGGTCAGGATGACCACGCGCGTCATGGTCTGCCATGGCGTGGCGCCCAAGGCCAGGGAGCCCAGGGTCAGGCCGCGCGGCACGCTGAACACGGCGTCTTCGGCGATGGAGTAGATGTTCGGGATGACCGCAAAGCCCATGGCCAAACCGACGACCAGGGCGTTGCGCTGGTCGTAGGTGATACCCAGGTCATGGGAGATCCACATGCGCATGTCGCCGCCGAAGAACCATGTTTCCAGGTACGGGCTCATGTACAGCGAGAGCCAGCCCACAAACAGGATCACCGGAATCAGAATGGCGCTTTCCCAACCGTCGGGCACACGCAGGCGGATCGACTCAGGCAGGCGGCTGAAGATAAAACCGGCGACCAGGATGCCAATCGGCAACAGCATCAGCAGGCTGAAGATCCCCGGCAGATGCCCTTCCACATACGGCGCCAGGAACAGGCCGGCGAAGAAGCCGAGGATCACCGTCGGCATCGCTTCCATCAGTTCGATCACCGGCTTGACCTTGCGGCGCAGGCTCGGGGCCATGAAGTAAGCGGTGTAGATCGCAGCGGCGACAGCCAGTGGCGCGGCCAGCAGCATGGCGTAGAACGCGGCTTTCAGCGTACCGAAGGTCAGCGGCGCCAGGCTCATCTTAGGTTCGAAGTCGGTGTTGGCGGCCGTCGATTGCCAGACGTATTTAGGCTCGTCGTAGTTCTCGTACCAGACCTTGCTCCACAGCGCGCTCCAGGACACTTCCGGGTGCGGGTTGTCCAGCAGCAGCGGTTGCAGCTTGCCACCGGCTTCGACGATCACACGGTTGGCACGTGGCGACATGCCGAACACACCTTGGCCATCGACCACCGGGTCGACCAACAGGGTGCGGTGCGCGGTGCTGTGGAACACGCCGAACTTGCCGGACGCATCGAGCGCCGTGAAGCCTTTGCGACGTTCTTCAGCGGTGATTTCCACAATCGGCGTAGTGCCCATCTGGAAAGTACGGATCTGCTTCAGACGCTGTTCGCCATCCGGGTCGCGCGCCATGAACCACTGCGCCAGGCCACCCTTGGAGTTGCCGACGATCAGCGAGATACCGCCCACCAGCTGGGTGCTGGCAGTGATTTCGGCGTCGCCGTCTTCGAGCAGTTTGTAGCGCCCGTTGAGGCTCTTGTCGCGCAGGCTGAACACATCCGCCAGGGCGCGACCGTTGATCACATACAGCCATTGCTGGCGTGGGTCGATGAAGATCGCCTTCACCGGCTCGGTCATTTGCGGCAGCTCGATACGCTTCTGCTCGCTGGTGACTTCGCCCGTCATCATGTTTTCTTCACGGCTCAGGGCCAGCACGTTCAAGTGCGAACCGGCCGAACCGGCGACCACCAGCGTCGAGTCGGTGGCATTGAGGGCGACGTGCTCCAATGGACGACCGGCATCATCGAGCACGATGGGCGTTTCGCCGTAAGGGTATTCAACCGCAGGCGTAATGGTTTTCTTGCCGTCCGGGTAGGACACCTTATAGGTGTGGCGGAACACCAGGGATTGGCCATTCGACAAGCCGAGGATCACCAGCGGGCTGCCCGGCTGGTCTTCACCAATCGAAGCAACACTTGTGCCTGCCGGAAGCGGCAAGTCGACACGCTTGAGCTCGGCACCCGTGTCCACATTAAAGAACAGCGCCTGGCCCTTGTCGGAAACCCGCATGGCGACTTGGTTCTGTTCTTCGAGGGAGATCATCAGCGGCTTGCCGGCGTCCTGAATCCAGGCGGGCGTCAGCGCGTCTTCCTTGGTCAGCGAAGCACCTTGGAACAACGGCGCAACGACATAAGCGAGGAAGAAGAAGATCAGCGTGATAGCGCCGAGGACGGCGAGGCCGCCGATCAACACGTACCAACGGGTCAGGCGATCTTTAAGCGCGCGAATACGGCGCTTGCGTTGCAGCTCAGGCGTATTGAAATCAATGCGCTTGGGGGGAGAAGTCGTCGTCATGGTGGAATTGGCCAGATCATTCATGCGCACACCCTAGCGATCCTGTATGACAGAAAGATGACAATGCAGTGACGCAAGAAATCCGCCGCGGAGCAGAGCTGGCAGCGGACTAAAAAATAAGAGGTGTAGACGGTGAGTGGAGGAGCGGGTTTGCCCGCTCCCACAGAACAACATGCGTCTACACCAGGTCTTGCAGGCTTAGTTGCCTTCTTTCAAACCCAGGTCAGCCAGGGCCTTGGCGGCAACTTTGGCTGGCAGTGGGATGTAGCCGTCTTTGACGACCACTTCCTGGCCCTGTTTGGACAGAACCAGTTTCACGAACTCAGCTTCCAGCGGGGCCAGAGGCTTGTTCGGGGCTTTGTTGACGTACACGTAGAGGAAACGCGACAGCGGGTATTTGCCGTTCAGGGCGTTTTCTTCGCTGTCTTCGATGAAGTCAGTGCTGCCTTTCTTGGCCAGGGCCACAGTCTTCACGCTTGCAGTCTTGTAGCCGATGCCCGAGTAACCGATGCCGTTCAGCGAGGAGCTGATCGACTGCACGACCGAAGCCGAGCCTGGTTGTTCGTTCACGTTTGGCTTGTAGTCGCCTTTGCACAGGGCTTCTTCTTTGAAGTAGCCGTAGGTGCCGGATACCGAGTTACGACCGAACAGTTGCACCGGCTTGTTGGCCAGGTCGCCGGTCACACCCAGGTCGCCCCAGGTTTTCACGTCGGCTTTAGCACCGCACAGACGAGTAGACGAGAAGATCGCGTCGACTTGTTCCATGGTCAGGTGCTGGATTGGGTTGTCCTTGTGCACGAACACGGCCAGGGCATCCACAGCCACCGGGATAGCGGTTGGCTTGTAGCCGTACTTCTGCTCGAAGGCCGCCAGTTCGGTGTCCTTCATTTTGCGGCTCATCGGGCCCAGGTTAGAGGTGCCTTCAGTCAGCGCAGGAGGTGCAGTGGCGGAGCCGGCAGCCTGAATCTGAATGTTGACGTTCGGGTATTCCTTTTTGTAGGACTCAGCCCACAGGGTCATCAGGTTAGCCAGGGTGTCGGAACCAACGCTGGACAAGTTGCCCGAGACACCGGTGGTCTTGGCGTAAGCCGGAATTGCCGGGTCAACACCAGCGGCCACCGCGTGGGCGGTCGCAACGCCAGCAGCGACAAAAGTCATTGCCGCCATCAAACGCTTCAGTTTCATGCCTTGCTCCTAGCAGATAGGGATAGTTGGATCGGGGCCAAGTATCGGTAGGCCGTGTGAACACTCTATGTCTGCAATGTGACAATTAGATGAAAGGCCAGCATTTATGAAAAACCTGACAGGAAGGGCAAAGGTCAATAAAATCGGGGCTTGCGAGGAGGTTGAAGCGCTTGAAGCGGTGTTTCAGAAATACTCTGTAATCTATGAGCGTTCCTACGCAGCTGCGTAGGAACGCCCCTCAAATGGCGGCTTACCGCCCACGCTTCCACAGGTACCCACCCACCAACGTCCCCATGACACACAGCACGGCGACATAGTAAGCAGGGCCCATTGGGCTTTCCTTCATCAGCAGCGACACCGCCAACGGCGTCAAACCACCAAATACGGCGTAGGCGACGTTGTAGGAAAACGACAAGCCGCTGAAGCGCACGACGGGTGGGAAAGCTTTCACCATCACGTAAGGCACCACGCCGATCACACCGACAAACAGGCCCGTCAGGGTGTACAGCGGGAAGAGCCAGTTCGGGTGATCGATCAGGCTGTGGTACAGCGTCCACGACGTCGCCAACAGCAACAAGCAGCCAATAACCAGCACACGGCCGGCGCCAAAGCGGTCGGCCAGGGCGCCGGAGGCGATGCAGCCCAGGCTGAGGGTGACGATGGCCAGGCTATTGGCTTGCAGCGCAATGGTCGGGCTGAAGTGATAGACGGTTTGCAGCACCGTCGGGGTCATCAGGATGACCACGACAACACCGGCCGACAGCAACCAGGTCAGCAACATCGACAGCACGATGGCGCCACGGTGGTCGCGCAATACGGCGCGCAGGGGCAGCTCGGCAGCCAGGGTTTTGCGTTGCTGCATTTCGGCGAAGATCGGCGTTTCATGCAACCAGCGGCGCAGGTAAACCGAGAGCAGGCCGAACACGCCACCCAGCAGGAACGGGATTCGCCAGGCGTAATCCGACACTTGCTCCGGGCTATAAAGGCTGTTGATGGCGGTAGCCACCAGCGAGCCAAGCAGGATGCCGGCGGTGAGGCCGCTGGTCAGGGTGCCGCAGGCGTAGCCGATATGGCGCGGCGGTACGTGTTCGGAGACGAACACCCAGGCGCCGGGTACTTCGCCGCCAATCGCCGCGCCCTGGATAACGCGCATCAACAGAAGCAGGAGCGGCGCCCACAGGCCGATCTGCGCATAGGTCGGCAGCAGGCCCATGATCAAGGTCGGCACGGCCATCATGAAGATGCTCAAGGTGAACATCTTCTTGCGACCCAGCAAGTCGCCGAAGTGCGCCATGATGATGCCGCCCAACGGCCGCGCCAGGTAGCCGGCGGCGAAGATGCCGAAGGTCTGCATCATGCGCAGCCATTCCGGCATGTCCACAGGGAAAAACAGTTTTCCGACCACGGTGGCGAAAAACACAAAGATGATGAAGTCGTAAAACTCCAGCGCCCCGCCCAAGGCAGACAGTGACAGGGTTTTGTAGTCGTTGCGGGTCAGCGGGCGCGACGGTTGCGCACTGCTTGCGGGCACGGAGGACATGGCAAGGCTTCTCTTATAGTAGTGACGGCAAGCCCGGGACTTGCGGCGGGTCTGGCAAGATAGCAAATCGCTTGAAAAAGCACAGCGCCCACCGAATAACAGTTTAAAGGCGCGCGTTATTCCTCGTTCCTGCGCTTTATTTGCCACCAGAAGCACAGTTACGCGAAAAAGCCGCATTACAGCCGCGATTTGCCGACCAAATGAGTGCCGGGAGGTCGTCGTGGCGCCAGGGTCTCGATATACTCGGCCCGTGCAAGCGCCAAACCCGCTGTCTTGACGGGCTGCTGTGCCAAAACGTCGTTGGGTGCCATCCAGCCGATTTGGCAGAGTTTCCCTTTAGTACGCCTTATGAGAAACGTATCGAGCGGTGTATGTTGGTGCTGAAACGTTTTTCCGGAAGACGGCTATCCACTTGAAATACCCATGAAGCGTCACGGGTCAGAGGCACCCTCGGCATGATCGAACTCGAACAAGAAGATCCTATCCCGCAAGGCGATCTCGCTCTGCAAATCACCGCCCTGCCGCGTGAAACCAACGGTTTTGGCGATATTTTCGGCGGCTGGCTGGTCGCGCAGATGGACTTGGCCGGCACGGCCATGGCCAGCAAGGTCGCCGGCGGCCGCGTGGCCACCGTGGCCATTGATCGCATGGCATTCCTGGTACCGGTGGCAGTGGGCGCGCAATTGTCCTTCTATACCCAGGCCCTGGAAATCGGCCGCAGTTCGATCCAGATGATGGTCGAAGTCTGGAGCGATGACCCGCTGTCCAGCGAATGGCGCAAGGTCACCGAGGCGGTGTTTGTGTTCGTCGCCATCGATGGCAGCGGCCGCACGCGCTCGGTGCCGTCACGCGCACGTTAAACCTCGCTGGGTTTTGACGGTCAATTGCCCCATTGCCTGCCATCAAGAGTGCTTTGTATGCCTACGCCCCACGTTGAAACCGTGAAAGTCGACGAGCTGGACTGCTGGCGCATCCGTCACAACGGCGCCGAACTGCAGGTGGCCCAACAGGGCGCGCATATCTTCAGTTACCAGCGCCAGGGCGAGCAGCCGTTGATCTGGCCGAACCCCGAGGCGGTGTTCAAACAAGGCAAAGGCATCCGTACCGGCGTGCCGGTGTGCTGGCCGTGGTTCGGTGTGTTCGACCGCAACCCGCACAGCGTAAAAGCGATGCGCCAGAGCGATCAACCTGCCGGCGCCCACGGTTTTGTACGGACCGCGCGCTGGGAATTGGCCGGGACCACGATTGAAGGCGATGCATTGCGCGTCGACCTGGTATTGCCGGTGCCTGCGGGCGGTTTTCCCGGCTGGCCCCATCAGGTCGACCTGAAGCTGAGCCTGCTGCTCGACGATCAACTGCATATCCACCTGACCAGCCACAACCGTGGCACCGATACGGTAAGCCTCAGCCAGGCGCTGCACACCTATTTCGCCGTGAGCGACGTGCGCAACGTACAGGTCGAAGGCCTGGATGGGCTGGCGTATATCGATACCGCCGACGGCTGGAGCAACAAACAGCAATCCGGTTTGCTGCACTTCACGGCCGAGACCGACCGTATCTACCTCAATACCCCGGCGCAGTTGAACATTGTCGATAAAGACTGGCAGCGCCGCCTCCAGTTGACCAGCCGGGGCTCGAACTCGACGGTGATCTGGAACCCCTGGACCGAGCGCGCCAAGGCGTTCGACGACATGGCCGATGATGGCTGGCAGGGCATGTTGTGCATCGAGACAGCAAATGTGCTGGATGATGTGGTGAGCCTGGCGCCGGGTGAAAGCCATACTTTGGGCGTGAGCATCACCCGTATCGCCCTGTAGTAAACGCTGATCAAAATGTGGGAGCGGGCTTGCTCGCGAATGCGGTGGACCAGTCAACGTTATATTGACTGACACTACGCCTTCGCGAGCAAGCCCGCTCCCACATTGGGTTCTGCGTCATGATCTAGAGATCGGACTCTTTCACCACCCGCACCTTCCCAGCATCCAGCGCATACGCCGCATCCGCCAAATCGTTATTGACCTTCTCCACCTTCAACGTGCCCGTGACCCACAGCGGCGTGTAGATATCATCCAGCTTCAACCCCTTGGGATAACGCACCAGCACCAACTGGTTAGGGGGCGGTGGCGGCACATGGATGCAGGCGCCTGGGTAAGGCACCAGGAAGAACAGCGTGCTGCGGCCTTTGGCATCGGTTTCCAACGGCACCGGGTAGCCGCCGATACGGATATTCTTGCCGTTCATGGCGGCCACGGTCTTGGTCGAATACATCACCGCCGGCAAGCCCTTGCTCTGCTTCAGGCCACCTTTGTCAGTGAACGTGCCTTGGGCTTCGGGGGAGTTGTGGTCGATCTCGGGCATGGCTTCGAGGGCTTTCTGATCTGACAGCGGCATCAGGTCGAGCCAATCGGTTTCCGGCAGTTCACCGGCGTGCGCCAGGCCTGAGCCCAACAGGAGGAGTGTGAATAAAAGACGGCGCATGAAAAAGCTCGGCAAGTTCAGATGCCGAGCATTCTAGCCCTCTGCGCCTGCGCAGCGCAGAGGGCTTTGTCGCTTAATTACTTTTTACGCAACAGACCGTAAATCACCAGCAACACGATGGCGCCGATCAGCGCACCGATAAAGCCTGCGCCTTGACCCGCCTGGTAGATGCCCAGGGCCTGACCACCGTAAGTGGCGGCCAGGGAACCTGCGATACCCAACAGGATGGTCATGATCCAGCCCATGCTGTCGTCGCCAGGCTTGAGGAAACGCGCGAGCAGACCGACGATCAGGCCGATAAAAATGGTTCCGATGATACCCATGGCATTTCCCTCTGAATTGAATGTGAGTCATGCCAAAGCCTAGTCAGGCTTTGCCATCCTGCAATCAGAGAGACGGCGGCAACCAATGGTTCCCGCCGACCCCCGGGTTATTGCTCGGCGATCAGCGCTTCGACCTTGAGGATCTGCCCTTGCAGGGTCGCGCGGTCCTTGCAGCGCAGGTTGGCGTGGCCGACCTTGCGCCCGGCCTTGAAGGCCTTGCCGTAGTGATGCAGGTGGCAGTCGTCGATGGCGATGACTTTTTCCACTGGCGGTACAACACCGATGAAGTTGAGCATGGCGCTCTCACCGACCTTGGCCGTGGAGCCCAACGGCAAGCCAGCCACCGCCCGCAGGTGGTTTTCGAACTGGCTGCACTCGGCGCCTTCGGTGGTCCAGTGCCCGGAGTTGTGCACACGCGGGGCGATTTCGTTGGCCTTGAGGCCACCGTCGACTTCAAAGAACTCGAACGCCATCACGCCGACGTAATCCAGTTGCTTAAGTACGCGGCTGGAATAGTCTTCGGCCAGAGCCTGCAACGGATGGTCGGTGCTGGCCACGGACAGCTTGAGGATTCCGCTGTCGTGGGTGTTGTGCACCAACGGGTAGAAGCGGGTTTCGCCATCACGCGCACGCACGGCGATCAGGGAGACTTCACCGGTGAACGGCACGAAGCCTTCCAGCAGGCAGGCGACGCTGCCCAGCTCGGCGAAGGTGCCGACCACATCGGCAGCCGTGCGCAGGACTTTCTGGCCCTTGCCGTCGTAACCCAGGGTGCGGGTTTTAAGCACAGCCGGCAGGCCGATGCTGGCAACGGCGGCGTCCAGGTCCGCTTGGGACTGGATGTCGGCGAACGCCGGCGTCGGGATGCCCAAATCCTTGAACATGCTCTTCTCGAACCAGCGGTCACGCGCGATGCGCAAGGCTTCGGCGCTCGGGTACACCGGTACGAACTGCGACAGGAAGGCCACGGTTTCGGCCGGGACGCTTTCGAACTCGAAGGTCACCAGGTCAACTTCGTCAGCCAATTGGCGCAGATGGTCCGGGTCGCTGTAGTCAGCCCGCAGGTGCTCGCCGAGGGCCGCCGCGCACGCGTCGGGCGCCGGGTCCAGGAAAGCGAAGTTCATCCCCAGCGGGGTTCCCGCCAAGGCCAGCATGCGGCCCAATTGGCCGCCACCGATTACACCGATCTTCATCGTCAATAACCTCAGGCGATGCGTGGGTCTGGATTGTCCAGCACGCTGTCTGTCTGCTCAGCACGGAATTTTTTCAGCACCGCATGGAACTGCGGGTGCTTGGCGCCCAGGATGCTGGCGGACAGCAACGCAGCATTGATCGCGCCGGCCTTGCCGATTGCCAGGGTGGCCACCGGAATACCGGCGGGCATCTGCACGATGGACAACAGCGAATCCACGCCCGAGAGCATCGACGACTGCACCGGCACACCGAGCACCGGCAGGTGGGTCTTGGCCGCACACATGCCTGGCAGGTGCGCCGCACCGCCGGCACCGGCGATGATCACCTCGATGCCACGGGATTCTGCTTCATCGGCATACTGGAACAGCAAATCCGGGGTGCGGTGGGCAGAGACCACTTTCACTTCATACGGAATGCCGAGTTTTTCCAGCATATCGGCGGTGTGGCTAAGGGTGGACCAATCGGACTTGGAGCCCATGATCACGCCAACCAATGCACTCATCGTCGTGCCTCTTCTCTCTGGGCGCCCGCAGGCGCGTCAAAAAACAACAAGCCACGCGGGAAATCCGGCGTGGCTTGGTGTACGAATTAAGGCCGGTTAGACCGGCCGAAGGCCGCGCAGTATACCGTAATAATCCAGATAAACAGCCCCTTGGAAGACCGCCCGTCACAGGCCTGACCAATCGCACAAACTGACTTAAAAGTCAGGCCGGCGCTGACGACGCTCCGAATGTGCTCGAAAGATCGAACAGCGTTCTTGAGCAACAATTTGTAGGAAATAAACACTTGAACACACATGTTAACAAGTAAGCGTTTTACATGCCCGGCGTGATTGATTTATTAAATAAGCCTTTGAGTCGATAGAGAGCGCTAGTCATGCAATCCATTCACAGATCACCCTTTGACTTCTGGCAAGTTGCAAAAGTTAACAGCCCTGTACTTGCCAGCACTGAAAAAAAACCTGTTGAAATACAAGTTATTTTGCATGAGAGCATCAGGCTTACTCAGTCGCAGGAAGACCGAATGCAAAAAAACTTCAACCTGATCCAGTCTGAATTTAAAAAATATGCTGGGCGCGAGGTCAAGTTCAACGTCGATCATTACTCACATCTGCGTGGCTTCAGCAAAGGCGGCGACAAGCTCAGCGACCTGAACTCACAGGTCGACTATTTGAAGCGCCAACAGAAGCAACACGCTACCGACAACTCGGAAGAACTCAAAAAATACTTGTTTATAACGCCAAAAAGTGAAGACGGTCACCCTGGATCAGGCGCTCCGGGCTTGGACGCCGGCATTGCTGCATTGAATGACGACAGGGGAATTGCCCACGCCGTAGGGCTTATGTTCGGCGCCAAACCAAGCGACGCCGAAGTTAACTATCATTTCCCTTGGTGGTATGAAACTGTCATGAACGATAGTAGTGTTTCAACAATGCACGCAAACGATTACCGCTTCAGCGATAAGAACCGAACAAACATCCGCACCTATCTAAGCAAGTTCAGCTGACACACCAGATGTACATCAGACGTCGGCGTCGGCGACTTCACCTGCTCATCCAGAAGTCGCCCCCGCAGCACCACCTTCAAGTTTACGCCACAACAACCGCACGTTCGCCTTGCGCACCAACGCGCAGCGATACAGACGAATCTCCAGCGGCACATGCCATTGCGGGCCGCCGCACACCACCAGTTCACCGCGCGCCAGTTCGGCCCGCACGCTCAGTTGCGGCACCCAGGCAATGCCGAGGCCTTCCAGCGCCATGCTCTTGAGGCTATCGGCCATGGCGGTTTCGTACACCGTGGTAAAACGCAGTGCGCGCTGGCGCAGCAACAGGTTCACCGAGCGCCCGAGAAATGCGCCGGCGCTGTAGGCCAGCAGCGGCACACTGCCCTCGCCTTCCAGGTCGAACAACGGCTTGCCCTCGGCATCGGCGGCGCACACCGGGAGCATTTCGGTATTGCCCAGGTGCAGCGACGGGAAGATCTCCGGATCCATCTGCATGGCGGCATCCGGGTCGTAGAACGCCAGCATCAAATCGCAGCCGCCCTCACGCAGGGCGTGCACGGCGTCACCGACGTTGGTGGCGACCAGTCGCGTGGCGATGTTCAGGCCTTCGTTGCGCAGTTGCGCGATCCAGCGTGGAAAGAAGCCCAATGCCAGGGAATGCGCCGCCGCCACTTGCATGACTTCGCCCTGCCCGCCTTCCAGGTGATGCAAATGGCGCAGCACTTCGCCGAGTTGCTCGACCACCGTGCGCGCAGTCACCAGGAACAACTGCCCCGCCGCCGTTAATTCGACTGGCGTGCGCGAGCGGTTGACCAAGGTCAAGCCCAGCGCAGCTTCCAGGCTGCGAATACGACGGCTGAACGCCGGCTGGGTAACAAAGCGTCGCTCTGCCGCCTGGGAAAAGCTGCGGGTGGCCGCCAAGGCGCTGAAGTCTTCCAGCCATTTGCTCTCAAGGTTCATCACTTCCTCCCACGGGTATGCACCATTTTGGCACACACGCCCGCCATGATAGCTGGGTCACACCTTCATTATGCCGTTTGTGCATAGGCCAGTGTTTAACAGCATTGGCCCAAAAACTCCCACAAGCCTAGCATTCACAGCGTTCCGGCCTGTTCCGGGTCCATATCGAGATGATTTCCGTCATGTCCTCCGCTGCATCATTCCGCACAGAAAAAGACCTGCTTGGCGTACTTGAAGTACCTGCTCAAGCGTACTACGGCATCCAGACCCTGCGAGCGGTGAATAACTTCCGCCTCTCGGGCGTTCCGATTTCGCATTACCCGAAATTGGTGGTCGGCCTGGCAATGGTCAAGCAAGCAGCCGCTGACGCCAACCGCGAGTTGGGCCAGCTCAGCGAAGCCAAGCACGCTGCCATCAGCGAAGCCTGTGCCCGCCTGATCCGCGGCGATTTCCACGAAGAATTCGTGGTGGACATGATTCAAGGCGGCGCCGGCACTTCAACCAACATGAATGCCAACGAAGTCATCGCCAACATCGCGTTGGAGGCCATGGGCCACAACAAGGGCGAATATCAGTACCTGCACCCTAACAACGACGTGAACATGGCGCAGTCGACCAACGACGCCTACCCGACCGCGATCCGCTTGGGTCTGCTGCTGGGCCATGATGCACTGCTGGCCAGCCTCGACAGCCTGATCCAGGCGTTCGCCGCCAAGGGCGTCGAGTTCAGCCACGTGCTGAAAATGGGCCGCACCCAATTGCAAGACGCCGTGCCGATGACCCTCGGCCAGGAATTCCGCGCCTTCGCCACCACCCTCGGTGAAGACCTGGCCCGCCTGAAAACCCTCGCGCCTGAGCTGTTGACCGAAGTGAACCTGGGCGGCACCGCGATCGGCACCGGCATCAACGCCGACCCGCGCTACCAGGCCCTGGCCGTGCAGCGCCTGGCCCTGATCAGCGGCCAGCCGCTGGTACCGGCTGCCGACTTGATCGAAGCCACCTCCGACATGGGCGCCTTCGTGCTGTTCTCCGGCATGCTCAAGCGTACCGCAGTGAAACTGTCGAAGATCTGCAACGACCTGCGCCTGTTGTCCAGCGGCCCACGCACCGGCATCAACGAGATCAACCTGCCGGCACGCCAGCCAGGCAGCTCGATCATGCCCGGCAAGGTCAACCCGGTGATCCCGGAAGCTGTTAACCAGGTGGCGTTCCAAGTCATCGGTAACGACCTGGCCCTGACCATGGCGGCCGAAGGCGGCCAACTGCAGTTGAACGTGATGGAGCCGCTGATCGCGTTCAAGATCTTCGACTCGATCCGCCTGCTGCAACGCGCCATGGACATGCTGCGCGAGCACTGCATCGTCGGCATCACCGCCAACGAAGCACGCTGCCGCGAGCTGGTGGAGCACTCCATCGGCCTGGTCACCGCGCTGAACCCGTACATCGGCTATGAAAACGCCACCCGCATTGCGCGCATCGCCCTTGAAAGCGGTCGCGGTGTGCTGGAACTGGTGCGCGAAGAAGGCTTGCTCGACGACGCCATGCTCGACGACATCCTGCGCCCCGAAAACATGATTGCCCCACGTTTGGTCCCGCTGAAGGCCTAACGTTTGTTGCACTGCTCACCAGGATGAGGGACTAGACACCTCTCACCTTTTGAGGGCCTGAAGGCTCGTTCTTCAGGCCCTTTTTTTTGCCTCAAGGTTGTGAAATGACGCCCATAAAAAATCCAATAACGCCCTACAAACCCTCCTTGCCTGCAATAGCTTGGCTGAAACCTTTAATCGCCCCGTGCAGACGGATCACGCTCGCCTAGGTATAGTGCCGCCCCTCTTCGCGTCTGCGGCCGTCGGTAACGAGGCCCGGATACAACGCGAAAGCGCATGAATAACAACACCCGCAAAAGGATTGGGGCGAAGCGTCGTGCACTGCCTGGTGCCGAGCGACGCGTCGGACCGTCCTGCGTTTGCCATTAGAAAAATCAGCGAGGAACACTCCATGCTCGAAGTCATCAACGACTTCCTCTCAGGGAAAGTACTGATCGTGCTCATTGTCGGGCTCGGCGGTTATTTCACGATCCGCTCGCGTTTCGTTCAATTGCGTCACTTTTTCCACATGTTCTCGGTGTTTAAAGACAGCCTGAAGAGCAGCGCCGGCCAACTCAGCTCGTTCCAGGCGCTGATGCTCAGCCTGGCCGGCCGCGTCGGTGCCGGTAACATCGCCGGTGTCGGCATTGCCGTCACCCTGGGTGGCCCGGGTGCCGTGTTCTGGATGTGGGTCACCGCGCTGGTGGGCATGTCTTCGAGCTTCATCGAATGCTCCCTCGGCCAGCTGTATAAGCGCACCGACGCTGAAGGCACCTACCGTGGTGGCCCGGCCTACTACATCCAGCACGGCCTGCATAAGCGCTGGCTGGGTATGGTCATGGCGTTCCTGTTGCTGGTGACCTTCGGTTTCGCCTTCAACGGCCTGCAAGCCCACGCCGTGACCCACTCGCTGAACAATGCTTTTGGCCTCGACACCACCTACACCGGCCTCGCGCTGGCGGTATTGCTGGGCCTGGTGTTCATCGGCGGGATCAAGCGTATCGCCTCGATCGCCGACCTGCTGGTGCCGGTCAAGACCCTGGTCTACATCGCCGTGACCCTCTACGTGATCGTGCTGCAATTCGACCACGTGCCGGCCATGCTCGCGACCATCGTCAAGAGCGCTTTCGGTCTCGACCAAGCCTTCGGTGGCCTGGTGGGCAGCGCAATCATCATGGGTGTGAAACGCGGCGTGTTCGCCAACGAAGCCGGTTTGGGCAGTGCGCCTAACGTGGCCGCCGTGGCCTCGGTCGAACACCCGATCGCACAAGGCGTGGTACAGGCATTCAGCGTGTTCCTCGATACCTTCGTGATCTGCACCTGCACCGCGTTGCTGATCCTGCTCTCCGGTTTCTACACCCCAGGCTTTGAAGGCGACGGCATTGCCCTGACCCAGAACTCCCTGGCAGCCGTGGTCGGCGACTGGGGCCGCATGTTCATCTCGGTGGCCCTGGCGTTGTTCGTGTTCACCTCGATCATGTACAACTACTACCTCGGCGAGAGCAACCTGCGCTTCCTGGTCGGCAACAACCGCAAGGTGCTGATGGGCTACCGTGCGCTGGTGCTGGTGCTGATTTTCTGGGGTTCCATCGAGAACCTGAGCACCGTGTTCGCCTTCGCCGACATCACCATGACCCTGCTGGCGTTCGTCAACCTGTTCGCCCTGGCGTTCCTGTTCAAGATCGCCATGCGCATCCTGAATGACTACGATGGCCAGCGTGCGGCAGGCATCAAGACGCCAGTGTTCGATTCCAGCAAGTTCCCTGACCTGGACCTGGACCGCAAAGCGTGGCCGGCAAACCCGGCGACGCCTGAGCCTGGCGCTCAAGCATCGGCTGAACTGAACGCTCAAGCGCAACGCTGAGCGTAGAAAGCCTAGATAGATGACACGCCGCCCGGCCTTGGGCATGCTCTGGGCCCGGCGGCGTTTTTCGTTCAGGAGAATTCTCGATGTCCAAAGCTAACAACATCATGGTGCTCTACACCGGCGGTACCATCGGCATGCAGGCCAGCGCCAACGGCCTGGCCCCGGCTTCCGGTTTCGAAGCACGTATGCGCGAACAGCTTGCCGACCTGCCAGTGCCTGCCTGGCGCTTCCGGGAAATGGCGCCGCTGATCGACAGCGCCAACATGACCCCCGCCTACTGGCAGCGCCTGCGCACCGCTGTGATTGAAGCCGTGGACAACGGCTGCGACGCCGTGCTGATCCTGCACGGCACCGACACCCTGGCCTACAGCGCGGCGGCGATGAGTTTCCAACTGCTCGGCCTGCCGGTGCCGGTTGTGTTCACCGGTTCCATGCTGCCTGCCGGCGTGCCCGACAGCGATGCCTGGGAAAACGTCAGCGGCGCCCTGCTGGCATTGGGCGAAGGCCTTGCACCAGGTGTGCAGCTGTACTTCCACGGCGCACTGATGGCACCGACCCGATGCGCGAAGATTCGCAGCTTTGGTCGCCATCCATTTGCCGCCTTGCAGCGCAATGGCGGCGTAGCCAAGGCCGATGCACTGCCGCCCGCCCTGGATTACCGCCAACCCAAAGCGCTGGCCAACGTCGGCGTGCTGCCGCTGGTGCCGGGTATCGCCGCCGCGCAACTGGACGCACTGATCGACAGCGGCATTCAGGCGTTGGTGCTGGAATGCTTCGGCAGCGGCACCGGGCCGAGCGATAACCCGGCGTTCCTCGCCAGCCTCAAGCGCGCGCAGGCCCTGGGCGTGGTCGTGGTGGCGATCACCCAATGCCATGAAGGTGGCGTGGAACTCGACGTCTACGAGGCCGGCAGCCGTCTGCGCGGTGTGGGCGTGCTGTCCGGTGGCGGCATGACCCGCGAAGCGGTATTCGGCAAGCTGCAGGTGCTGCTGGGTGCCGGGCTGGCGACAAACGAGGTACGCCGCCTGGTGGAACTGGACCTGTGCGGCGAACTGAGCTGACCGGCATGTAACTTGCTCCACTTCCAGCCATCCCCTGGCTGGAAGTTCCCATGCTGCACTCCCACCTCACCACCCTCAATGCCGTTTCCCTGGTGCTCAGCACGTTCAAGGCCGAAGGCTTGCCCTTTGAAGCGCTGCTCGCCGGCAGTGGCATCTGTGCGGCGGACTTGAGCCGCGCCGATACGCGCATCACCACCAATCAGGAAATGCGCGTATGCGCCAACGCCGTGGCCCTGCGCCGGGATGTGGGCCTGGAGTTGGGCCGCCGGATGCATGTCTCGGCCTACGGCATGCTCGGTTACGCCTTGCTCACCAGTGCCACCTTCGGTGACGCTTTGCGCCTGGCGTTGCGTTATCCGGCGCTGCTGGGAACACTTTTCGAGCTCAGCCTTGAAGAAGACGCTGAGCGTATCTGGTTCACCGCCAGCGACTACCGGGAAACCCCGAGCCTTGCGATGTTCAACGTTGAACTGTGCCTGGCGTCGCTGAAGGTCATCTGCGACGACTTGCTCGGCCAACCACTGCCGCTGCTCGCCGCGCGCTTTGAGCACAGCGCACCGGATTATCAGGCGCGCTACGGCGAGTGCTTTGCCTGCTCGCTGCAGTTTGAAACCACCACCAACGCGTTTGCCTTCGACAAACGCTGGTTGGACCACCCTTTGCCTCTGGCCGACGCGATCACTCACCAGGCCATGGCCGAGCGTTGCCGCAAACAGAACCTGGAATTCACCGGTCGCCAGGCCTGGCTTGGCAGAATCCGCCAACTGCTTGCCAACCAACTCAGCGCGGCGCCCGGGATTGAAGGCCTGGCCGAACAGATGAACTGCTCGGCCCGTACCCTGCGTCGACACCTGCATGATCTGGGCTGCAGCTACCAGGAGCTGCTCGACGAGTTGCGCTTTGAGCGAGCCAAGCAATGGCTGGCCGACGATGAACTGCCCATCTACCGGATCGCCGAGCAACTCGGCTTCAGCGAAACCGCCAGTTTTCGGCATGCCTTCGTGCGCTGGAGCGGCGTGGCGCCCAGCCAGTTCCGGCCCTGATGCCAGTTGAAGGCGCATGGCCGCGCCATTTCGGGGCCAATTGAGGACAGACAATTTGGCCAGATTTATCCCCTTTTGGCCGCTCCTGCCGTTCTCTTAAAACCCGCCCGCCGCAAGACTGCATCCACCGATACAGCCTGCGGAGAACAATAAATGCTGACGATCTACTCGGACGATCACCACCTGCATCACGGCCGTTGCGAATTGATGGACGGGCGACTGATGCCCTGCTTCGAAATGCCATCGCGCGCCGACCATGTGTTGCAACGGGTCAAGGACCGCGACCTGGGCCCGGTTCAGGCGCCGCAGGACTTTGGCCTGGCACCACTGCAACGCATTCACAGCCGCGACTACCTCGACTTCTTCAAGGGTGCCTGGGCGCGCTGGACCGAGTTCGGCCAGGACGGCGACTTGCTGCCCTACACCTGGCCTGCCCGCACCCTGCGCCGGGTACTGCCTGCCAGCCTGCACGGCCAACTGGGTTATTACAGTTTTGACGGTGGCGCACCGATTACCGCCGGCACGTGGCAAGCCGCCTACAGCGCCGCGCAAGTCGCCCTGACGGCGCAGCAGGCAATCGCACAAGGTGCAAACGCCGCCTTTGCCCTGTGTCGCCCGCC
Organism: Pseudomonas sp. AP19; assembly: GCF_001728855.1. Taxonomy (NCBI): domain Bacteria; kingdom Pseudomonadati; phylum Pseudomonadota; class Gammaproteobacteria; order Pseudomonadales; family Pseudomonadaceae; genus Pseudomonas; species Pseudomonas sp. AP19. The sequence goes on from NZ_LXJP01000003.1 coordinate 280,810, forward strand.
GGGGCATCACGCCGCCAGCGATTTGATGGGCGGGTATTGCTACCTCAACAACGCGGCCATTGCCGCTCAGGCATTCCTCGACCAAGGCCACAAAAAGGTCGCGATTCTCGACGTGGATTACCACCACGGCAACGGCACGCAGTCGATTTTTTATGCCCGCAGTGACGTGCTCTTCACCTCGATCCATGGGCACCCGGAAGCGGAGTTTCCGTTTTTCCTGGGGTATGCCGACGAACGGGGAGAAGACGCCGGCGCAGGCTTCAATTTCAACTACCCATTGCCGGCAGGTTCCGGCTGGGATCGCTGGAGCGCAGCACTCGAAGAAGCCTGCACCGAGATTGCGCGCTATGGCGCCGACATCATCGTCGTTTCCCTGGGTGTGGATACGTTCAAAGACGACCCGATTTCGCAATTCAAACTCGACAGCCCGGACTACCTGGCGATGGGCGCACGCATCGCCCGCTTGGGCAAACCCACGCTGTTTGTGATGGAAGGCGGCTACGCCGTGGAAGAAATCGGCATCAACGCCGTCAACGTGCTCGAAGGTTTTGAGGAGTCCGCCCAATGAACATGCTCAAGTCACTCGTCCTCTGCGCAGCCGTTCTTGGCGGCGCGGCCCACGCCGAAGAGAAACCCCTCAAGGTCTACAACTGGTTCGACTACATCACCCCCAAGGCGCTCGAAGACTTCAAGGCACAGCACCCGCAGGTCAAGCTGGTGTACGACATCTTCGACACCAACGAAGCCCTTGAGGCCAAGTTGCTCACCGGCAACTCGGGCTATGACGTGGTGGTGCCGTCCAACGTGTTCCTGGCCAAGCAGATCGAAGCCGGCGTGTTCCAGACGCTGGACCGAAGCCAGTTGCCCAACTGGAACCACCTCGACCCCAAGCTGATGAAGCTGATCGAAGCCAACGACCCCGGCAATAAATTCGCCGTGCCCTACATGTACGGCACCATCCTGATCGGCTTCAACCCGGCCAAGGTCAAAGCGGTGTTGGGCGACAATGCGCCGGTGGACAGTTGGGACCTGATCTTCAAGGAAGAGAACATCAGCAAACTCAAACAATGCGGGGTCGCCCTGTTGGATTCGCCCTCGGAAATTCTGCCGCTGGCCTTGCAACACCTGGGCCTGGACCCCAACAGCAGCAACCCCAAGGATTACGTCAAAGCGGAGGCGCTGTTGATGAAAATCCGCCCCTACATCACCTACTTTCACTCGTCCAAATACATGGCCGATATCGCCAACGGCGACATTTGTGTGGCCGTGGGTTATTCCGGTAGCTTTTCCCAGGCCGCCAACCGCGCCAAAGAGGCCAAAAATGGCGTGACCGTGGACATGCGCCTGCCCAAAGAAGGCGCGCCGATCTGGTTCGACATGCTCGCCATCCCCAAGGGCGCGCAAAACCCGCAGGACGCCTACACCTTCATCAACTACCTGCTGCAACCTCAGGTAATTGCGCCGATCAGTGATTTTGTCGGCTACCCCAACCCGAACAAGGACGCTACCGAGCAGGTCGACCCGGCGATTCGCAATAATCCCAACCTGTACCCGACCGAGGCGGCGATGGCCACGCTTTACACGCTCAAGCCCCTGGACAGCAAAGTCGAGCGCGCCAGGACAAGGGCCTGGACCAAGATCAAATCCGGGATGTGAGGCGGCGCCAGGCGCGGGTATAGCGGTAGGCTCAGGTAAGACCGCCTACTTGGCTGGCCGAGCCTGGCCTTCCAGCAACAGTTGGTCACCTACGGGCACCAGAACAACGACAGCGGCCCTCATTGTTTGGCGTAACGGCTGCACCTCGACGTATCTACCGCTCCAGCCGCAACGCCGCTCGCTACCTTGCCCATTCCTGAAGCCCGCCCGGGCCATCGAATGCAAAGGAGCAGCACATGCCCAATGACATCGCTGATAACCACCGCCCACCCAGTACCTATGAACTGCTCACCCAATTGACCACCGGCCCTACCACCCGGGAAGTCGCCGCCGCCACACTACATTCGACACTCAAAGAGTTGTACCCCTCGCTGAATATCGACCCCGATCTGGCCGTGGTGGTCAGCCCTCAATGGGAGGTGGTCGGTAACGCCGTCGAGCGTGCACCGGCCATTATCGAATCGCTCGCCTCGGTGCTGGCTCATCAGGCATTGTCCGGCGACAGAGTGACCTACATCGACGGCCAACACTTCCTCACATTGCAACCGAACACTGCGGCGCCTGTACACCTCGCGGTGAAAATCGATGCCATCGCACGTCTGATCAACGAGTTATCCGATCTGCTGTTCACCGCCTTCCAGGAACAGCAGCTGGACTTCTGGAACGGGTCCAACGGTGCCACCGGCTCCCGCTGGCAGTCCCTTTCCCACTCTCTGAGAAAGGTGTGGAACGTCAGCGAAGAGCAAGACCTGGGTGAACACGAATGTGCCATGGCTCGCACGGTTTTCCAGGAACCCGACCGGGCCAAGCGTTCACTGAAAGACCCTTACAAAAGCCATGCTTACATGGTTGATATAGATACTCTTCAGGACGGCCAGTCCACCCACACCAGCTTCCTGGACATCACCGTATTGGTAGGTGAGCACGAGAAGCGCCAGATAGTACTGACGCACTCGCTGGTGAGCGGATATGAGGTGTTCGAGTCCCTGGCCCAGTTCGGCGACTCGCTGGCTGCCCGGCTGCCTGCGCCCGAGCGAGACACCACCTTACAATGGCGCTTGTATGAGCCCGACGGCAACTTCTTCGATACGCTGGCCTGCACTCTGGTCTCGCTGCAAATCCAGGTCATTGGGAGTTTCGGTGGGTCCGGGTCAGGTGCTCCCCCCGTCGCCCAGATCGCGCCCAGCATCGAAGAAATGAGCGATCACCAACTGTCGAGTATCCGCGAGATTCACCAACAACTTCCAGATTGGCTGGCCTCGGCGACGGACTACGATACCGCCGCCTACAGCCGCTACCTGATCGACCTGGCCCACCTGCACACCCGTTACCAAGGCGAAACGTTCCAGGGCGATATTCCTCCCATTCGTGACTATGCCCGGGCACAGTTGCACAGCCGTATCCGCGCGCCTGAAAAGGACGTGAGCCTGAACCTGGACAAAATCGAGATTGTTATCCAAAGCCCGGTTCTGTGGGGCACGTTTATCGTACCGGGAGCTGTGGACACCACCCGCCGCAGCCTGATCGACCTGGCCCTGGAAAACCTCACGGGCCTGCCCACCGGCAATGCGACGGTGCACTACAACGGCGAGGAGAACGGCGTACCGGCCTGGCTGACTTACGACTACCTGAAAGGCGTGATCGAAGACATCAATATAGGCCAGTACTACCCCGCCCTGATCAAACAAAAGTTACTCGACGACCCGCTGCAATCCAGCCACCGACAGCAGCTCTACACCAGTCACCTGCAGATACAACTGCCGTTGCTGGCTCTGCAAATGAAAATCCGCAACCAGGGCGGCATTGATGAACTCGGTTACCGCTACATCGCTGCCGTGATGCGCACCGATGGACATGAGCGCCACGTAGATGGGCAACCCATCGTCATCCGTCGCCTGGCCTTCATACCCACCTTGCGCCCCGGCCATGAGCAAGACGTGGTTGCCAATATGTTCGTGATCGGCCCAAGGCAATCCGACGCCGGCCCCTGCATGCTTTATCGGCCCATGCTTGAACCAACCCTGGTGCAATTTGCGTCGCGGCAAAACCTGTTGTACGCCATCAAACATGACCGGTCCTTGCGCGAGTCGGTGTTGGCATGGCTACCCGAAGCACAAAGGTTCAATTACGCCCAGTACGTTTTTCCCGATACCCTGCCCTCCCCCTGGACCGTGGTGCGCGTGCTGGTCGAACCGCTTACCGTGCTGTACATGAGCGGCCCGGTGATGCTGACCGATGAAGAGATGGGGAGCGACACGTTGGCGACGCTGTTCAAGGCCAATGCCAATGCCATGGTCGAGTTGGCGACACGCCAGTCAGTGTCCAACGTGCAGAAACGTTGGGCGACCTTTCGACAGGCCGGCTGGCAAATATTCAATGCCGCGCTGCCCTTTATGGGGCGAACCCTCGGAATCGCCGCCTGGATCTGGCAAATCATGGATGATTTGCAAGACGCCGCGCAGGCCGTGAGCAAGGATGACCAGCCCGCGTCCTGGGCAGCGTTGGTGGATGTATTCCTCAACCTGGGTATGGCGCTGATCCTGCACACGGCTCTGCGCCACCCTCGCCCGCAGGAGCAACTCGATGGCCTCAAGATCAATACTGAATCGGAGCCAACGACAATCGAAGCGGCGCGTAAACCGGCAGTTGCCGAGAAAAAATATACTGCTGTGCAACAAGCAAATATCCCCGACGGCCAACTTCCCGCCAAGCATCAAGGCGACGTGCATACCAGCGGGGCCTTGAGTAATAGCCACCAGAGCCTGGCCAAGGCACTCGACAGTTTCAATGTCACCAAACCCAATAAGCTTGGCGAACAAAACAAAACCCCCGGTCGCCACCTAAATCTCTATCCGCTTGCAGACAAATGGTATGCACCGGTTGGCAAGCGCTGGTTCGAGGTGATCGTGGATGACAACGACAGTGTCATCACCATCGACCCGAAGGCACCGTTGCGTACCGGCCCGCCGCTGATCAGCAACCTGGCGGGCCAATGGTTTGTCGATGTCCGTTTGCGACTACGAGGCGGAGGTCTTCGAAACCGTCGGCGAGCGGTCAAGATCAATCAGCCTGCGCGCATTACGGCACTCAGGACCCAGCTCAACACCTTCGACGCGGTCGCCGCCCGCAAACAACTGGACGTGCTTGAGTCAAGGCCCGCGCTGGACGCGGCCCCCGGCCCTTCCACCGACCTGCGGCGTACAGCGTTCATAGGTGAGGTCGACAGCCGGCTGGTGGCATACGATGAAGCGATCAGTCAGCTGAAGTCCTTGAGCATCATCGACGCCATGCCCGCCTATCAAAGCAACATGAGTGGTTACCTGAAGCAGCAAATACAACTGACTCAGATAGCCGTGGAACAACAATTGGTGAGCTATAGCGAGGCCTTAAAATCGTCGTTCTCAATCCTCGATGCCGAGGTAGACATTGACTATAAAAGCCAGGCGCGAAGCGCGCAAAATCTGTCCACCTTGAACCTGGCAATCATCAAGCGCCTGGAGTTCATCAACGACCGTTTCAGCGATCTCAAAGTGCTGGGAGATGACGGCGCAGCGGTCATTCACAAAACCATGGGCGAGTTGCCACCGCTCACCCTCGCTGAGCTCAAATCTCTGGAGATCGGCTTGGCTCGCTACTTGTGTATCGATGAAGAGCAAAGCCAGATCCCTGCCACGCTGCGAGAGCAGATGAACCAAAGCGTCGATACAGCCGAACTTAACGTCGAGAGTTTCAATGAAATCATGAAACGGGGTAACGGCACGCTGGATGAACGCATTGATGTGCTCAACAGCCTGGTTGAGCAATTTTCCAGCGCAGATCAACGCCTGCTGGACCTGCATGCCGACCACCCGCAGTTTCTGCTGAAACCCCGCCTGGAAAGCTTTCGACAGCAAATTAGCGACTTCAGCCAGCGGGCCACTCACGACCTGGCGCAACTGCTGCGCGAGAAAAAAGCCCTGGAACCCAAGCCCGGCGGCTCAAAGGCCCCACGTGCGCCACAGCGCAAAGTCATCAAGACACGCTACGACGGCATTTTGATAGCCCACCCCCATGAGTCCGACAGCACGCTGGCTGATGTCAGGGCGTCCGTGACGGGTAAGGTGCTCGCTACGTTTCATGAAAAAACCCCAGGCGTCTGGGTCAAACGGCAAAAGGTCACCCCGCCACCGCCAGCGCCTGCCGCTGTAGACCTGGATACCAGCATCAACACCGGGCAAACGCTTTTGGATAACGAGCACGCGGAAACCCACAAGTACCGGAATTTCTCGCGTAAACCCTGGCATTCGCCCCAGGACCTCCAAGATATGTTCGACGCCTACGCCAAAAAACTGGAGGACGCATCAAACGATATCGAGCAGGCGCTGACTCGGCGCAATCTCACCGAAAGCGATCATACTTCCGCCGCGTCGACCAAGCGCAACCTCAACGACGCAGCACAGCGGCTTTATCGCCTGGGCAGAAAAACCTACATCGACATGATCAAACAGCAACCGCCCACTGCCGCGCGGGTGGAGTGGCTGCATAGCCAAGGGCTGATAAGGATCGCTAAAACCTTCAGCCGCCGCGCCGTCAAAGGGCCTCCGAAGGGCTATCTGGATGAGTACGAAGTACGCGATAAAGAGACCAACACTGTGCTGTGGTACGCGCACTTTCACTACGCAACGAAAGGCGCCGCCCCTGAGAGATTCGAGAAGGCCCACCTCAAAACTCGTGAACAACAGCGGCTTGGTGGCTCTCGCCAACGCACCGGCCCCAGTGACTGGGAAATGATAGAAATCCACCGCAGCAGCATCGGTGATCAACTGGCCAAGTCGCTGTTCTTCAACAGCTGATCGCCTTTTATGCCTGCCACGCCTGGCGCAAACGTGCCAGCGCCTGTGCAATGGCCGCCTCTGGCACGGCGGCAAACCCCATCACCAGGCCTGCGCGCTGGTCCGATGATGGGCTTTTGCCAGCCAGCCAATAGCTACTCAAACCGTTGATCTCGACATTTACCGCATGGGCCTGTGCGAGCAACACCTGCTCGCGGGCCAGGCTGTCCACTCGCACTGTCAGGTGCAGCCCGGCCGCAACGCTGGGCAAGGCGCCGACGCCGGGTAACCCGTCCGGCCAACCGGCTAACAAAGCATTGCGCCGGCTCAGCGCAGCGCGGCGCATCCGGCGAATGTGGCGTTGGAAATGCCCGGCGGCCATGAATTCGGCCATCACCGCCTGGGTGCTGACTTCAGAATGGCGCATGTCCACGGCGCGACGCCGGGTGAATGCGTCCACCAGGCCCGCCGGCAATACCAGGTAGCCCAGGCGCAAGGCCGGGAACGCCACCTTGCCGAAGGTGCCGACGTACAGCACGCGGCCACTGCGATCCAACGCCGCCAACGGCGACAGAGGCGCGCCGCTGTAGCGGTACTCTCCGTCGTAGTCGTCTTCGATGATCCAGCCGCCCGTACGTTCAGCCCAGGCCAGCAGCTCCAGGCGCCGCGCCAGGCTCATCACAACACCCAACGGGTACTGGTGAGAAGGCGTGACATACGCCACACGGCAGTCATCCAGTGTGTTGAGCACCTGGCAATCAATCCCCTCGCCGTCCACCGGTACGCCCTGCAGTCGGCCACCCGCCAGGGCAAATGCATGCCCAGCCGCGCGGTAACCCGGATTTTCCACCGCGACCCCGTCTCCCGGCTCCACCAGCAACTGTGCACAAAGGCTGATTGCCTGTTGCGCACCACAGGTGATTACAATTTGCTCAGCCGAACACTGCATGCCCCGTGAGCTGCGCAGGTAAGCGGCGATCAAACCACGCAGACGGCTGTCACCGGCCGGGTCGCCATAGCAAAGCTGTTGCAGGTCCGGCTTGCGCCAAAACGCCCCATTCAGCTTGGCCCACACCTCAAACGGAAACAGATCAAAGGCCGGCACCCCCACGCGAAATGCCCGAGGTGGTCCCGCGGGAGGCAGGGAAAGGTGGTTGTTTTTTACTCGCGCCAAGCCCGCGCTGTGGATAACTTCATTGTCGAGATCTTCCGGCAAATCCGCCCATTTTGTGGATAAGGCTGTGGGTAAGCCTGTGGAAAACCCTGTGGATACTTTTGTGGATAGTTTTTTTGGCGTGGGCAACTGGGCCACATAAGTGCCATCACCCACCCGGCTCTCAATAAACCCCTCCGCATACAACTGATCGTAGGCGCGCACCACACTGTTGCGCGAGATTGAAAGTGCTGCCGCCAAGTCGCGGGTGGCGGGCAACCGCGTACCACTGACCAGCCGCCCGTCCAGCACTCGCTGGCGCAACGCGCCGTAGAGTTGGCGAGTCAGGCCCTGACGGCGATCCAGCTCAATGCCTGCGGGGTTGAATAACAACGGCGGCGAAACAGGCGGCATATTGGACCCATGAAATTGGTGCTAGATGGCTCTTACAACGAACCATTAGCCTGCCTAGGATGCAGGCATTCGCCAAGGAAAATTTCATGTACACACCACGCGCCTTTGCTCTCGAAGATTTGCCTGAACTGCAGCAACTGATCCAGCACACCCGCCTGGCGCAGTTGGTGACCTTGGGCGAACAAGGCTTGCAAGCCAGCCACTTGCCGCTGCTGCTCAACCCCGACGAAGGCCCGAATGGCACGCTCTACGGGCACCTCGCCAAGGCTAATCCGCAGTGGCGCGAGCTGCAAACTGGCAGCGAAGCCCTGGTGATCTTTGCCGGTGCCGAAGGCTATGTCAGCCCGGCGTTTTACCCGTCCAAGGCCGAGCACGGCAAAGTGGTGCCGACCTGGAATTACCTCGCTGTACATGCCTATGGCAAAGCCGAGGTGTTTACCGACGCTGAGCGCCTGCTGACGGTGGTCAGCGCCCTCACCGACCGTCACGAAGGCCGCCGCGCCCAGCCCTGGAAAGTCAGCGACGCCCCCGCCGACTACATCGACGGCATGCTCAAGGCCATCGTCGGCTTCGCCCTGCCGATCGAGCGCCTGCTCGGCAAGCGCAAACTCAGCCAGAACCGCAACCCGGCCGACATCGCAGGCGTACGCGAGGGCCTGGCTGCCAGCGTGGATGTGCGCGACCAGACCCTCGCCCGCTTTATTCCCCAAGGAGTTTCAGAATGAGCCAGATCGACATCCGCCAGGTGACTGCCGCCGACCACGGTGCCTGGTTACCGCTGTGGCAAGCGTATTTGAAGTTTTACAACACCGAACTGCCGGACGCCGTCAGCCAAAACACCTGGCAACGCCTGATCGACGCCAGCGAGCTGACTCATTCGGCCCTCGCCTGGCAGGACGGCAAGGCGGTGGGTATGGTCAACTTCATCTACCACCGTACCAACTGGAGCATCGAAAACGCCTGCTACTTGCAGGACTTGCTGGTGGACCCGGCGCAACGCGGTACCGGCGTGGGGCGTAAGCTCATCGAATTCGTCTACGCCACCGCCAAGCACGATGGCTGCTGCAAGGTTCATTGGCTGACTCACGAGACCAACGCCACGGCAATTCAATTGTATGAACGCATTGCCGAACGCCCCGGTTTCATTCAATTTCGCAAAGGTCTTTAAGTCTTTAAGGAGCGCAGCATGCCTATCTCACCCGCCGACTGGAAAGGCGTCCCCGCGCCCACGGTTCAGTTGCTTGAAGGGCGCTACATTCGCCTGGAAAAACTCGATCCGGCCCGCCATAGCGACAAACTGTTTGAAGCCCTGAATGGCCCCGGCGCCGACCCGAAGCTGTGGGACTATTTGCCCTACGGCCCGTTTACCGAACGCGGCGCGTTTGATACCTGGCTCAACAACCATGCCCAGCACAGCGACCCGTATTTCTTCAGCATCATCGACCGCGCCAGCGGCGACGTCCAAGGCATCCTCAGCCTGATGTCCATCGTCCCCGCCCAGGGCCGTATCGAAATCGGCCACGTCACCTTCGGCGCGCCGATGCAGCGCTCACCGAAAAGCACCGAGGCCGTGTACCTGCTGGCCAAGTACGCGTTTGAACAGGGCTACCGTCGCCTGGAATGGAAGTGCAACAACGGCAATGCACGCTCAAAATACGCGGCCGAGCGATTGGGGTTCAGCTTTGAAGGCGTGTTTCGCCAGCACATGGTGGTCAAGGGCCAGAACCGCGATACGGCGTGGTATTCGATCCTGGATTCTGAATGGCCAACCCTTGAGGCCGGGTTTGAGGCGTGGTTGTCCGAGGCGAACCAGAGCAGTTCCGGCCAGCTGAAGACACTGGCCGAGTGCCGAGCCTGATTCGCATTGACAACACAGCACCACACTTTAGATCTTCAGCGATTTCAAACGATGGGTTCAGCCGCCTTTGCCCACCTTGCAGCCCAACGCCTTCAAAGCATCACAGCCATCCGCAACAACAGATGCGCTGACGGGGCAAAGGCAGATGAGTTTTTAATCGCGCCGTACTAGAGAAAGCTCCCGCAAACCAAGGGGCGATGACCTGACAGTTATCACCCCGCTACCTCGCTAAATTCCCGGCCTCATTCATCAGAGGTCGGGATTACATGCTCCTTACACATCACAGATTTGCCCTGCTCATAGCCCTTACGATCAGTGCGGCCAGCCTGCAACCCGCGTATGCGCGAGGTGATATCGCTTCAACACCCTCCGTATTTGATCCCCTCCCCGCATTTAACGACGCGGGGTTTTACACCCCCGTAGAGCAAGCACCCTCCATCGACGGTTACCTCACTCGGCAGGCCACCACGCATAACGGTTTGCAGGTCGCCAAGGTCCTGGAACCCGCATTGAGTCGCCTGCTGGCGTCCGGTGAATTGTCCAGAGCACAGGTCAACGCACTGCAACGCTTCGGTGAAGATGTGGCTGGCCAGCCCGGAGGGACCGGCGCTGCGCTCGAACAATTGGCGGGCAGCCAAAATGCCAATCTGGCGGGTGCAACCCAGGCCGTCACGGGACAAATCAGCAGCCAGTTGCTCTCAACCCTGCGCACGCTGCCCACTGACGGCGATGGCCACTTCTGGGTGCAAGGCCTGGGCAACGACGGCAAGCTCGACAAGCGAGGCGGCAGCGACGGCCTCAAACATGACACCAAAGGCCTGATGCTGGGCGCCGATTGGGCGGTGGCCGACGCCTGGCGAGTCGGTGTGATGGGGGCAAAATCTTCCAGTGAGCTGAGCGCCCAACACTTTCGGGGTGAGCTCGACAGCTTGCACTTGGGCGGTTACGCGGTGCGCCAGGACGGCCCATTGGCTCTGCGCCTGGGGGCGATCTATAGCGATCACACCGGGAAAAACAAACGCAGCGTCAACCTGCTCAGCTACAAGGAACAGATAAGAGGCGATTACAGCGCCCAAAGCCAAACCGTATTTTCCGAGCTGGGCTACCAATTGGGCAGTGCGGACCTGCACGTGGAACCCTTTGCAGGCCTTGGCTATCAGCGTTATCACCGCAACAGCTTCAAGGAAAAGGCTGGCCTGAGCGCGTTGAATGTCGGCTCACAAACCCAGCAGAATCTGAGCAGCACCCTTGGCCTGCGGCTGGCCACCGTGTACCGATTCGACAACCGGATGAGCCTCACACCCCACGTGAGTGCCGGCTGGAAACGCCTCTACGGCGAAGTCGACAGCCAGGTGCGTCAATCCTATCGCTACGCGCCGGGCCTGATTGACGGCTTCAACATCACCGGCACATCACTGGACCGCAACAGCCTCGACGTGCAAGCCGGCCTGGACCTCGCCTTATCCAGCCAACACACCGTCGGCCTGGCCTATAACGCCCAAACCGGCAGCCGAAGCCAAAGCCAGGGCCTGATGGGGCAATGGAAGATGAGCTTTTAACTGCGCCGAGCAGTAAATTCCGGGCAAAAAAAA